>CANKUB010000123.1 GCA_947486575.1 Betaproteobacteria bacterium
AGTGGTAGCGGCAGCCGGAGCGGCCTTGTCTTGCGCAAACGCCAGCGGTGAAGCCGCCAGCATGAAACACATCATTGCAATCAGTTTTTTCATCAAAGTCCCAAAATAAATGTTAACAAACAAAAGGTTACACTATTAGACTGCGCACTGAAACCACTATCGCGAGCAGTCCCGGCACTCCCAATAACGCGCAACGCACAGGTGCGCTGACAGCATTTGAAAACGAATCGTAAATTAATCCCTGGCGCTGCACACTTAGCCGCGCGGATGATGCGCGGCGTGCAATTGTTTCAGCCGCTCACGCGCGACGTGCGTATAAATTTGCGTTGTGGAAATATCCGAGTGGCCCAGCAGCAACTGCACCACGCGCAAATCCGCACCGTGATTGAGCAAATGTGTGGCAAATGCATGGCGCAGCACATGCGGCGAAATACTGGCTTTCAATCCTGCCTGCAACGCATAACGTTTGATAATCTGCCAGAACGATTGCCGCGTCATCGCGCCACCGTGCGCGGTCACAAAAAGATCATCGCTGGCTTGCCCCGACAACAGCGCCGGACGCGTCGTGGCAACGTAATGCTTCACGCGCGCCAGCGCTTCTTCGCCCAGTGGCACCAGGCGCTCTTTGGAGCCTTTGCCCAGCACCCGCACCACGCCCATATCCTGACTCACCTGCGACAGCTTCAACGTCACTAACTCGGATACGCGCAAACCACTTGCGTATAAAACCTCTAGCATGGCTCGGTCACGTTCGCCGCGCGGCGTTGCAATGTCGGGCGCTGCCAGCAGACTTTCGACATCGGCCTCGGTCAGACTTTTGGGCAGTGTGCGCGGCAATTTGGGCGCTTCAATATTGAGCGTGGGATCAACCTTGATGCGGTTCTGTCGCAGCAACCAACGATAGACACGCTTCAGGCTCGACAGCAAACGTGCAGCGCTGGTCGCGCGCGTCTTCTTCTGAAATTGATGCGCAAGATAGCTTTGCAAGTCGCCATGATCCGCAGCCAGCAAATCCTTGCCTCGCTGTTCTGCAAGCCATTGGATGAACTGCAAAAGGTCACGGCGATAGGCATCGAGCGTGTTGCGCGACAGGCCATCTTCCAGCCACAGCGCGTCGCAAAACTCGTCGATCAGTGGCGAGCTAGTTGAACGCTGCGCCTTCATGCCGGAGCAACCATTTCTTGATGGTGATCGGATCACCTGCGCGCGCGTGCATGAAGCCGCCAATGCCGCCCGACGCCAGCACGCGATGGCAGGGTATCAGCAGCGGCAGCCGGTTCTTGCCACAGGCACCGCCCACCGGGCGCGGCGCACTGCGCAGGCGGTGCGCCAACTCTTTATAAGTATTTGTTTTTCCTACAGAAATTTTGGCTATCTCGCGCCACACGCGGCACTGAAAATCGGTGCCCCGGTAATCAAACGGCAGATTAAACCGGTAATGCGGATCATCAATATAGCGCTCGATCTGCCAACACACTCTTTCGGCCAGCTTGTTCAGCGGCGCAAGCGTTGCCACGCCACGCGGCAGGTATTCAATATCAGTCAACAATTCGCCTACCGTACGGATACCCAGTACGGCGAACGGTGTGGCGATTTTGGCGTGATGCTGTTCCAGCATGGGCGTGTCACCCGCTCGCAGGCCGCGCATCCGTCGTCCGCAGATTCTGCATCACAATCACCGCCACAATCAGGCCGACGCCGATCACGTCAAACATCGCCTTTGGATACACCAAGGCTAGGCCGGCAACGATCAGCAGCCATCGCTCCAGCTTGGTGGTGTATTTGAACAGCCAGCCCTGCACACCCGCCGCAAGTGCCGCGATACCAATCATCGCCGTAACACTGACAATGGCAATATCCATAACGTTCGCCTTCGCCAGCGCCTTGAACGACCCCATCAGGAGCAGCCCCAGCCCCGCCGGATCCAGTACAAACATGAACGGCACCAGAAACGCGGGCATGGTGTACTTCCACGACTGTAACGTCGTCTTGTACGGATCGCCACCGGTGATCGCGGCCGCCGCAAACGGCGACAGCGCCGTGGGCGGCGACACCTCCGACAACACCGCATAGTAAAAAATGAACATATGCGCCGCGAAATCGGCCACACCCAATTGGATCAACGCGGGCGCTGCGATTACCGCGCAAATAATGTAACTCGCTGTCACCGGCACCGCCAGACCGACAATCCATACAATGAGAGACGTCATCAGCGCCGTAAGCAGCAACTTTACATCATGCAGCAGCGTGGGCGTGGGCGTGACGCCAAACATCGTCAGCAGATCGATGATGCCTTTGCTCCAGCTATCCGCGTAGGTCAGCACGATGGAACTGAATTTGAGGCCCAGTCCGGTGAGTGTCACCACGCCAACGATCAGCCCCGCCGCCGCACAGGTGGCAGCGACATTCAGCACGCCGATGGAACCGCCCTCCATTGCCTTGCGCAAACCGGAATTCCACAAGCCTTTCACCAAGGGCGTTCTGCGCGTGAACACCTCATAGGGAATCAAGGCGCAGCTTGGATGCAGAAAGCTAACCAGAAATGCCACCACGGTTGCCCAGAACACCGACGCCAATGGTGAAAATCCGATCAGCATGAACGCTATGATGGCGATCAGAGACAGAAAGTGAAAACCAAACCGCTTGGTAAGATTCCAGACGGTATCGGCCTTGTCGATGGCGACCTGCTTCATGCCGAATTTGCGCGCGTCAATTTCGACCATTAGAAACAGCGCAAAGTAAAACAGCAACGTCGGTATCGTCGCCATCAACAGCACTTCGAGATAGGTCACGCGCAAGAATTCGGCAATCAGGAAGGCAGCCGCACCCAGCACCGGCGGCGAGATAATAGCGCCCAAACCGCCAGCCGCCAGCAAACCGCCCGCGGCGTCCTTGCCGTAACCCGCCTTCATCAGCATGGGGTACGCCACCGATCCCAGGGTCACGGTCGTCGCGACGCCGCTGCCCGAGGGCCCACCAAGCAAAAACGACGACAACACAATGGTGCGCCCCGCCCCGGCCGGCTTGCCCCCCATCGCCGCAAACGAAAAATCGATATAGAACTTGCCGGCATTGGAGAACTGCAGGAACGCGCCGTAGATGGTGAACAGGATAATCAGGGTGGACGATACATCGATCGCCGTGCCGAAAATGCCTTCAAGCGTCATGTACATGTGCCCGACAATGCGTCCCAGATCCATGCCCTGGTGCGTCCACGGTGGCGGCAGTTTCGAGCCGATGATCGCATAGAACAGAAATAACAACACCACAACGGGCATGATCCAGCCAGAACAGCGCCGCACCGCTTCAAGAATCAGCACCATCAGCGCCACGCCGCAAAACGTATCGAGCGCGCTGGGCACCGTGCTGCGTTCCAGAAACGCGTCGCCGCCGAACAGCATGTGCCCCATCACATATAAAGAGAGGATCGCCAGCAGCCAATCCCACCACCACACGCGATTACGAAAGCGCTTCGCCATCGGGAATAACAAAAACACCAGGAACAGCATGAACGCCACGTGGATGCCGCGCAAAATGTGCGTAGGCATGATGGTCATCGCGGCATACAGGTGAAACACCGACATCACAATGGCAAGAATTACCACCGCAGTGCCCAACCAGCCGCTCAGCTTGTTGGATGCGCCTTCTTCAGCCTCAATAAACTCCTCGGCCTTTTTGAGGGCCTCGTCGCTGATAATGGGGGGTTGGGTTTCGGGCGTGGCCATAGATCAATCGTCTTCACAAAAACAGGCTGCACAAAAAACCCCGCTGGGTTGCAACAGCGGGGTTTAGAGAATCATATATAACTATTTGTTTTTATTGATATTTTTTACTGAACCTTGACGCCTTTTTCGGCGAAATACTTGATCGCACCGGGATGAAACGGAATCACCGAAGCTGCATTGGTCTGGTATTTCAGATCAAAGTTACGCGACTCGGGATGCACGCGCTCCATGTCCGCCTTGCGATCAAAAATTGTTTTAATCACATCGTAGGCAACCTGGTCCGGCACATCGGCGCGCGCCACCAGTACGTTCCACACCGTCGCAATGCGATTCGGCTGCTCCTGGCCTGGATAGGCTTTGGCGGGGATCGTATCTTTCACATACAGCGGGCCGTAAATTTTTATCATGCCCGGCACACCGTCGTCGTGATCAATCAACTTTAGCTTCATCCCCGGCGTCGCGGCCAGTTCTGTGACCGCTGCCGTAGGAACGCCGCCCACCCAGAAAAACGCGTCGAGTTTTTTGTCCTTGATCGCATCCACTGATTTGCCCGGATCAAGACGCTCCTGCGTGAAATCCTTGAACGTCATGCCGTGCGCCTCTGTCAGCCGCAACGCCATGACTTCCGTCGCGCTATTTACCGCACCCGTCGACACGCGCTTGCCCTTGAGATCAGAAAATTTGTTGATGCCGGATCCTTCCACCGTCACCACGTGCATACGGTTCGGGTACAGCACCATCAGCGCGCGCAGCGGCACCGCGCCACCGGAAAATTTTTGCTGGCCTTTGTAAGCGTCCCAGCTCGCATCCGCCATGGTGAATGCGATGTCGGCCTTTTTGGTCTGCATCAATTGCAGGTTGGCAATCGAACCAGCCGTCGTGCCCGCTGTGGCATTCAACGACGGCACATACTTGGTGATGAGGTCCGCCAGACCGCCACCCATCGGGTAATACACGCCAGCCGTCGGGCCTGTAGCGATAAAAATATTGATCTTGTCCTGCGCGGTAGCGGGCAGCATAAACGCTGCGATAAGCAGCACTAACCATTTGTTTATAAACAACATTTTATCCTCCGAAATAGAACACCAATAGACCAACGCATGGAAAGTGCAGTGTAGGGAGTTTCCTGCGGGGCAGCAACTACGATTTCGCAAACAGCTTACTGGGATCCTTGAACGCTTTGAACTCTAAGGCGTTACCACTGGGATCGAGAAAAAACAAACTCGACTGTTCGCCAATCTCACCCACAAAGCGCACCTGCGGCTCAATGATAAATTTTGTGCCGGCCTTTACCAACCGGTCGCGCAACGACTCCCACTCGTTCATCGGCAGCACCAATCCGAAATGACGAATGGGCACCGCGTCACCGTCCACGCCGGATGTGCCGCTCATGCCAGTCTCCTGCGGTGCGCGATAGGCAACAATCTGATGGCCAAAAAAATTGAAATCAATCCAGTCACCGTCAGAACGGCCTTCGGTGCAGCCCAGCAGGCCGCCGTAAAACACACGCGCTTCTGCAAGGCCGTTGACGGGAAAAGCGAGATGAAAGGGGGCAAGTGTCATGAGATTCATCCACAGCATGTGAAAACATGCTTGAATTTTACACAGTCTGCCCCGCCAAATGCTTGACGCTGGTCAGGATTACCGCACTAACCCGGGAAGCGACGATTTAGATCGGCGATCTGTTCAGGCGTCAGCAAGCGCGTGGCGCGCCCTTGCAGCAACAACATCAATTTTGCGGTTTGCTCCAGCTCTTCAATCGCGTAAAACGCTGTAGCCAGTGACCTGCCCGCCACCACCGGCCCATGATTCGCCAGCAAAATCGCGTGATGTTTACTGGCAAGTTTGCGCACGGCATCCGCCAGTGCCGGATCACCGGGCGCGTAATAGGGTGCGAGTGCGAGCTTGCCGACCTGCATCACCGCGTAGGCCGTAATCGGCGGGAATACGTCCGCCGGGTTGAGCCCGTCCAGACACGACACCGCTACCGCATTCAGACAGTGTAAGTGCACCACCGCCGCGCTTGTGGCGCGTTCCTGGTACATGCCCAGATGCAGAAACGCTTCCTTCGATGGCGCATCGCCACTGATGAATTTGCCATTGCCATCCAATCGCGAGATTTTGGCAGGATCGAGACGCCCCAGGCACGAATTGGTCGGCGTCAGCAAATAGCCGTCCGCCAGCTTGACGCTGATATTGCCCGCGCTGCCATGCGCCAGACCACGGTCGTAGAGTGATTTGCCGAGTTCGGCCATCTGCTCGCGTAACTTTGATTCACGCAAGTGAGTTTCATTCATGCCAACACCCGAAAGGCTTTGGTAAAAAAATCGTCTGCGCCAAAGTTGCCGGATTTCAGCGCCAGCGCAACAGCTTGTCGTTTGCCACCCACGCTCATCGTCCACGGCACGCCGGGGGCTATCTGCGGGCCGATGCGCATCGCTTCAACGCCTAGCGCCTGCACCACCGCGCCGGAAGTTTCGCCACCTGCTACGATCAATTGATCCACGCCCGCATCCACCAACCCGCAAGCAATTTTCGCCAGTGCATGTTCGATCAAAGTACCGGCCTGATTGGCGCCCAGTAGCGCTTGTGTGGACAGCACCGCCGCCGGATCAGCCGTGCTGTAAATCAGCACCGGCTGTGTTGCCATCAGTGGCGTGGCCCACTTCATTACGCGTTCGATTTCCGCCTCGCCCGCCGTTTCAATCGCCGCAAGTTTTACCGGATCGAGCGCGCGCGCCGCGCCGCCACTGCTGGTGAAATGCGCCACCTGCGCATTGGTCGCCACGGAACAACTGCCGGAGACGATAGCACGATGGCCTTTCATGCGCGGCAGTGTCGCCGCATTTGCAGCCGACAATGAAAAATTCTGCGGCAGCCCAATCGCCACACCCGAACCGGCAGTCACCAACGGCATGTCACGCACCGCCAGCCCCAGCCGCATCAAGTCATCGTTGCTGATAGCATCCACAATCGCCACTTTTACGCCAGCCAATTTCAACTCGGCGATGCGAGCGCGTATCGCCTGCGGCCCGCGCGCGACATCGGCGTAATCGATCAGCCCCACTTTGCCTTGCATCTGCGCCTGCAACACGCGCACGAGATTCGCGTCGGTCATCGGCGTCAGCGGATGATGGCGCATCCCTGATTCATTGAGTGGCACGTCACCCACGAACAGATTTCCCTTGAACACGGTGCGGCCCGCCGCCGGGAACGCCGGGCAGGCTATCGTGAAGTCACAGCCCAACGCCTGCATCAGGGCTTCCGTTACCGGCCCGATATTGCCCGCTGGGGTGGAATCAAAGGTTGAGCAAACCTTGAAGTAAATCTGTTTACAATCAATATATTGCAACCACTTAAGGGCTGCGAGCGATTGCGCTATTGCTTCTGCTGCTGGAACGGTACGCGATTTAAGCGCCACTACCACGGCATCCACATCATCCGGCAATTGCCCGCGCGGCACACCCACTGTCTGCACGGTTCGCATGCCGCCACGCGTGAGGTTGTTCGCGAGATCCGTGGCACCGGTGAAATCGTCAGCGATACAGCCTAGCAACATGATCGGGCGTCGCCGTTAAACAAAAAACTTGCTGAAATGATCAAAAATCTGATCGGGCATTTCTTCCTGCATGTAGTGGCCGCAGTTCAACGGGTCCGACGCCACAATGTTGCTGGCGTATTGCTGCCAGATATGCAGGAACGCTTTCGCACGCTCCGGCGTATGACCGCGCGCACCCCACAACAGCATCAGCGGCAACTCGAGCTTTTTATCCTTGTCCGCCGTATCCATCACAAAATCACACGCCGCTGTCGCGCGGTAATCCCGGCACGAGCCGGTGATGGTTTTCAGTGTATAGCAGCGGATGTATTCCGCCATTGCAGTGTCGGTCAAAAACCCCAGCCCGGTGCCGCCGCGGATGATCATGCGGTTCTTCAAAAAATATTCTGCGGGCACCGCGCTGATCATGCGCTCCGGAAACGGCTCTGGCTGCGCCATGAACGCCCAGTGCCAGGTGCCAATCACCCAGGCCTTGGTCGGATTCGTCCACACGTAGTGATTCGGAATAATATCCATCAGGCACACTTTGCGGATGCGCTGCGGGTGATCGATACACATGCGGTGTACCGTGCGCCCGCCGCGATCATGCCCCGCGACAAAAAATTTATCGTAGTCGAGCTGATCCATGATTTCCAGCAGATCGCCCGCCATGGTGCGAAAGCTGTAGTTGATGTGATCTGCTCCAGGCTCCGGCAGCGAACTGTCGCCGTAGCCTCGAAGATCAGGCAGGATCACGTGATAATGTTTTGCCAATCGCGCCGCGATCTTGTACCAGCAGGTGTGATTCTGCGGGTTACCATGAACCAACAAGAGCGGCGGTCCTGATCCACCATGTCTCAGTCGTATCACCGCGCCGCTGGTGCGCACATCCACATGCTCAAAGCCGGGAAAGTGCGCCGCCACGTCCACACTGCCCCAGTGCGTCGGATCGCGCGTGTAATCGTCCGCAGTAGCAACTGCCATTGTCTTTAACGTCATTTGTGTGCCATTGGGTTGATTGTTACTGTTGCATTGTTTATTGTGTCGAAGCGAATTTTAACAAGGCTAACAAGGAACCCCAATGAAGATTTTAGTTCTCCCCGGCGACGGTATCGGCCCCGAAATCACCCAAGCCACACTGACAGTGCTCGACCGCGCCAATACCAAATTCAAACTCGGTCTCGAATGGGATCAGCGCGACATCGGCTTCGCCACGCTCAAAAGCAAAGGCTCCACCCTGCCCGACGACGTGATGGAAGCCGCGCGCACTGCACCGGGCATCATCCTCGGTCCGGTCGATCATCTGATTTACCCCTCGCGCGAAAAAGGCGGCATCAATCCGTCGGGTGAGTTTCGCACCAAGCTCGATCTGTTCGCCAACATCCGCCCCGCCATTTCACGCATGGGCGTTGGTTTGACTGGCAAGCCGATTGATCTGGTGATCTTCCGCGAATGCACCGAAGGCTTTTACGCTGATCGCAACATGTTCATGGGCAAGGGCGAATTCATGCCTACCGAAGACATGGCCATCGCCATACGCAAAGTGACCGCGCGGCAGTGCGAGCGCATCACCCGCGTAGCATTCGACTGGGCGCGCAAGCGCCGTAAAAAAGTCACCGCCGTGCACAAGGCCAACGTGTTTCATATGTCCGACAATCTGTTCCTGCGCGAAGTGCGCAAAGTCGCCAAGGAATACCCGGATGTCGAACTCGACGAAAAAATCGTCGATGCCATGGCCGCATTGCTGGTGCGCCACCCCGACAAATTCGACTGCATCGTTACCGGTAACATGTTCGGCGATATCTTATCAGACGAAGCCTCCGAGATTTCCGGCGGCCTTGGGCTTGCCGCTTCCACCATGGCGGGTGACGACGCCTGCTGCGCGCAGGCCCAGCATGGCAGCGCACCGGATATCGCGGGCAAAGATATCGCCAATCCTACGTCGCTGATTTTGTCCGCCGCGATGCTGCTCGATTGGTTGAGCATTCGTCACAAGCGCGCAGAGTTCGACGCCGCCGCCAAAGCCATCGACAGCGCCATTAACGCCGCACTGCAAAAGCCGGAGACGCGCACGCCAGATATCGGCGGCAAATTGGGCACGCAGGCGTTTGCACAGCACGTGGCGAGCCTGATATAAAAATGGTTTAAAAATAAATAGTTACATAATATTCACTTGGGAGACACCATGCGCATCACGACACGCAGGTTAGTGGTTTTCGCGGCTCATTTTGTCGCAGTGACCGCAGCACTGTTGGCAATCGGGCAGTCGCCGACATTCGCACAAGGCGCCAGTAGCAGCGATCTTGCCGGCACCGTCACCAGCGCCCACGGCGCGGAGGCTGGCGTGTGGGTGATCGCGGAAACCACCAATCTGCCAACCAAGTTTTCGAAAATCGTCGTGACTGATGATCGCGGGCGCTACCAGATCCCCGATCTGCCCAAGGGCAACTACAGCGTGTGGGTGCGCGGCTACGGACTAGTGGATTCACCCAAAGTCAGCGCCTCAGTTGGCACGAAGGCAAGCGCCCCACTCGATCTACGCGCGGTGATTGCACCCAGTGCCGCAGCGGCGGCCGAATACTATCCGTCGATCTACTGGTTCTCGATGTTGAAGATTCCCGACAAAGGCGAATTCCCCGGCACTGCCGACAAGGGCAACGGCTTCAACCCTAATATGCTCACACAGAATCATTGGCTCAACAACGTCAAGACCAATGGCTGTTTGTCGTGCCATGGCTTGGGCACCAAGGGCACGCGCACGGTGCCGAAGTTATTTGCCCATTACGCTTCTTCCACTGATGCGTGGACACGGCGCATTGTCTCCGGCCAGGCCATGAACAACATGGTTGCCGCCGTCGAACGCATGGGCGCACTGCCCACGCTGGGCCTGTTTGCCGACTGGACCGACCGCATCGCCAAGGGCGAGTTGCCGTTCGCACAACCGCAGCGCCCGCAAGGCGTCGAGCGCAATGTTGTGCTGACGCTATGGGACTGGTCGCGCAATACCGCCTACCTGCACGACCTGATCGGCACCGACAAGCGCAAGCCCACGGTCAATGCCAACGGCAAATTTTATGGCACCACGGAGTTCAGTACCGACTGGTTGCCCATTCTCGACCCGATGACGCACACCGCCAGCGAGGTATTTCACCCGGTGCGTGACCCGAACACGCCCTCGCATGCCAACGACCCGATGTCGCCCTCGCCACACTGGGGTGACAAGCCGATCTGGAACTCGAAAACCAGCAATCACAATCCGATGATGGATCATCTGGGCCGCGTGTGGTTTACCGCGCGCATACGCGGCTTCGACAATCCGGCGTTCTGCCGCAAGGGATCGAATCATCCCTCGGCGAAAGTGTTCCCGATGGATCGCTCAACGCGGCACACCTCCTTCTATGATCCGAAGAGCGGCAAATTCTCGCTGATCAGCACTTGCTTCCCAACGCATCACCTGAGCTTTGGCGAAGATGCCGACAACACCCTGTGGTTTTCCAGCGGCAGCGGCGGCAACAACGTGCTGGGCTGGGTGAACAGCACCGTCTACGATAAAACCGGCGACGAAGCACTTGCACAGGGCTGGACACCGTTCGTCATCGATGCCAATGGCAACGGCAAACGTGACGAATGGGTAGAGCCCAATCAGCCAACCGATGCAGCCAAAGACAAACGCGTCAACGTCAACCTGTACTCGGTGGCGTACAACCCGGTCGACGCCTCCATCTGGGGCACCGCGCCCGCCACTACGCCCGGCTATGTCGTGCGCGTGGCACCCGGCGCCGACCCCACGCACACCGCGCTGACCGAAATCTACGAACCACCGGCACCTGGATTCGGCCCGCGCGGCGGCGACATCGACCGCAACGGCGTGTTCTGGGCGTCACTCGCCAGCGGCCATCTGGCCAGCTTCGACCGTCGCAAATGCAAGGGCCCGCTAAGCGGCCCGCAAGCCGTTACCGGCAAACACTGTCCCGAAGGCTGGACGCTCTACCCGATGCCCGGCCCGAACTTTAAGGGCATCACCGAATCCGGCAGCGCCGAAGGTAGCTACTACACCTGGGTTGATCAGTTTGACATCTTCGGCCTCGGCAAAAACGTACCCATCGCCACCGGCAATTTGAATGATTCGATCATGGCGTTGGTCGATGGCAAATGGGTCAACCTACGCGTGCCCTACCCCGGCGGCTATTACACCAAGTGGGTCGAAGGCCGCATCGACGATCCGAATGGCGGCTGGAAAGGCAAATCGCTGTGGACCACCACCTCCACCCGCGCCATGTTCCATCTTGAAGGTGGTACCGCCAACAAGCCTATGGTGGTACGGTTTCAAATGCGGCCAGATCCACTGGCACGATAACACCCCAGCAAAGTATCAGCCCCCTCTCCCCGTTCACGGGGAGAGGATAAGGGTTTGGGGCCGCGCCTGGGCTCATTCGCTAACGGAATCAACGATGCCCCTAGTGACCCAAACCGTAAACCCCACCCAACTCATCAATTTCGCCACTGCTGCCTACGAGAGCGCTGGCGTACCCACACCAGACGCACATCTCATCGCCGATATCTTAGTGCAAGCCGACCTATGGGGCCACCAGTCGCACGGCGTGCTGCGCCTCGGCTGGTATCTCGACCGCATTCGCAACGGCGTGATGAAAGCGGTCTCCACGCCGGAGTTCGTCGTTGATGCGGGTGCGATTGCGGTGATCGACGGTCACGATGGTGTGGGCCACGCGCTCGCCATGCTGCCCACCCTTGAGGCCATCAAGCGCGCCAAGGCACACGGCCTCGGCGCCGTGGCCGTACGCAACTCCAACCACTTCGGCACCTGCATGTATTACACCCGCCGCGTAGCTGCGGCCGGTTGCGTGGCCATGCTCACCAGTAATGGCGGCCCGGCAATGGCACCGTGGGGCGGTCGCAAAAAAATTGTCGGCACCAATCCGTTTTCAGTGGCAGCGCCCGTGAGTGCGGATAGCTCGCGCGCGCCGTTCGTCGTGGACATGGCAGCCACTGGCGTGGCGCGCGGCAAAATTTATCTGGCAAAAAACAAGAACCTGCCGATACCACTGGGCTGGGCGATTAACAACGAAGGCGCGCCCACCACTGATCCGCAGGAAGCTATCGACAGCATCATCCTGCCGATGGCCGAGCACAAGGGTTACGCGATTGCCGCGATGGTGGACATGATGTCCGGCGTACTGAGCGGCAGCGGTTTTTTATCGGCAGTTCATAGCCCCTACAAAACCGCAGAAAAAAGTAATTGCGGGCATTTCGTCATCGCCATGGATATCGCCAAGTTTCAGCCGCTCGAACAATTTCACGCACGCATGCAGGCGTTTACCAGTGAAATCAAATCCGTGCCGTTAACCAAAGGCTTTGACGAAGTGTTTTACCCCGGTGAGATGGAAAACAAAAGTGATGCGAAGTTCCGGCGGGAAGGGTTGCAGTTACCGGACGACACCGTTGCGGATTTGCGGCGGATTGCGAAGGAAACGGAGTTGGAAGGGAAACTTCCGCTGTAACGATGTGAAGGTGGATAGGAACCGACCAAGAAAAGCTGTTCCCGATTCACGGAAAAAATTCTCTGCAGTTATCGATAAAATTGGAGTATCAATGCAGGTCAAGCACTTTTGGAGACAGTTGTGCCGACTAACCACGGAATTTACAGAAAGCTACCTACAACCACATCGGTGCGCGAGCCTCCTGCGATGAGGTATGGTATTTGGCAGGTCTTTGACTTACTGAGGGGCGGGTCATTCTTGGTCGATCCTACTGTACGGCGAAGGGCAGCACAACTGGTGCATCACTTCACCATAGTTTGCCACCGATTCGTTTTCGCTATGCAAGACCTCAACCGCCTAATGCAAGATTTCGCAGGCTGTTATTCCCAAGGCAAATATCCGCCGACAGGCGTCATGCAGATCCGCTTTCAAACCGAGTGCCTTGCAGATCATGTGCTAACGTATCTAAGCACGATCGTGGATGATGTAGCTATTGTGATAGCGCTTTCTACAGGAGTCGCACGAATTGACAGCATATCAACGCTTCGTAGCCCCGAGAATCGAGACAACCCAGCTCTTGCACCAGTTATGGCACTAATCAAAGACCTTGATCGCGACGGGTAATGGTGGAATTTGGGCTTTCGAAGAGGACAAGGAGTCCGCCAACTGCTTCTCCACAAACAACATCTCGTGGAGTTTCAATGTTCTTCAGCTCCTGGTGGACCATTCAAGGTACAGGCGTTTTTGATATCTCCGTATCAACCTGGGAGAGTGCCATAGCAAGATTTTTTCGGTTTGCTAGGTAAACTCCTTAACGACCTGTTCGACTGGCTAGACCTGCCTGAGGGCCACAAATAAAGCTGGACAATTTTGTTTCCCCCGTTTACCATGACGTGGTGGAAATTCAGAGCCAGATCAAACGCGCCCTGTCCGAGGCTAACTCAATTGAGATTGTCCGCCGACTTTTGAGTGACGACAACGGCTG
>CANKUB010000124.1 GCA_947486575.1 Betaproteobacteria bacterium
CGGGAAAATGCCTGCTTTGCCCCACACCTGCGCAAAAATCTACAATTCCACCCAAATCTTCATGGTGAAAACTACCTCTCAAAACCCGCTCTGCTATAGGGATAGCCGAGGATTACAATCAAGCACTAGCTACGTTTTTACGTCGCCTCGCGCCGCCGTCGCAGCATGAGCAACAGGCACAAGGGTGCCATGGCCGCCAGCAAGTGTTTGAGCGAATGCCCGCTCACAAAGAGTGACGTCAAGGCATAGGTTTCTTTGTCGTAAAACTCGGCAATCTTGGCCAGCCCGTAAAAGCCTATGCCAAACAGCATGTACCAACGGTGCGTATAGCGGCCGGGAAACATCGCCAGCACAAAGGGTATCGCCAGCAAGGGTGCCAGCTGCACCCAGATATAGAAGCGCAGATCATCTGTGTGCCGCCACCAGAAAACACTGGCGACGCCGATCACCAGCGCGGGAATCAGCAAACCGCGCTCATACTGCGCACCCAGATGTTCGCTCACCAGCGCGGCGAACAGGCCCATGAAGGCCAGCGTCATCGGCAGGCGGTCCCATACCAGCGTGTCATCGTTGGGTGTGGCATGGTAGTAGCCGGACCCGACAAACACCAAGGCTACGCCTATAAAAAACATCATCCAGGAATGACGCGCACCCGAACGCAGATTCGTGTGGCACCAAATCCACCCAGCGACGCCGACCAGCAAAAACGCCAGATTGGACGCCACGTTGCCGAAGTTGACTATACCCAGGCAGGTGCGCACATCCGCAAACAGATGGTAGCCCTTGTCCTGCGGAATGGGCGCTTGCAGCAGCAACAAGTACAGCAGCGGTGATATGACAATGATAGTCAGTAAAACCACACCTCTGTTGAACCGTGCGCTGGCCATTGCAATAAATGTCTTGATCCCGTCAGGTCGTCAATACGCCGTTTGCCTATTTGCCCAGAGGAGCGATGCCCAATTCGGCAGCCAGCGCATCCAGCGCCGCCATCAGCGACGGCGGCATCGGCACGCCGTTTTTCACGCGATCGGTGCGCGCGGCATGTGAGCCTTCGCCGGGGATGTGGATGCGATCTACGCCGGGCAGCCGCTCGGATTTACGCAAATCGCGCACCAGCACATCAACGCTTTTCTTGAATTCCGCCACGGGTTGAAAGGCTTCTATGTTGATGGCGACGATGCAGTGGCCGGTATTGGTGGGTGTGGTGTCGTCGGCATTGAAATCAACGACATCGCGGCCCATCGCAGCGCCATTCAGCGTGCCCGCGAGCAAACCAAACATCAGTGCCAGGCCGTAACCCTTGTAGCCACCGATGGGCAACAAGAAACCTTCATTCGAACGATTGGGATCGGTGAGCGGATTGCCTTGCCGATCCATCATCCAGCCTTCAGGCATCATTTCGCCGCGCTGGGCTTTGGTCTTGACCTTGCCATAGGCGGCAACCGTGGTGGCCATATCGAGAATCACTGGTGCTTCATCCTCGCCTGGCAAAGCAATCGCTATCGGGTTGGTGGACAGCAGCATGTCGAGTCCGCCCCATGCGGGCAGGTGGTTGGCGTTGCCGACGGCGAGATAAAGGCCAATCATGTTGTGCGCCACTGGCATGCTGGCATAGAGCGATGCCGGGCCGGCATGATTGCTCCACTTGGCACCGACCCAGGCCACACCTGCGGTTTTGGCTTTTTCAATCGCCTTCTCCGCAGCGAATTTCATCACCAGATGCCCCATGCCGTTGTCGCCATTCACCAGCGCCATGGCCGCCGCTTCGCGCTCGATGCGAATGTCGGGCTTGATGTTGACCGCGCCGCCCTTGATGCGGCGAATGTATTGCGGCAGACGAAATATGCCGTGACCTTCCGAGCCGTTGACATCAGCGCGCGCCATGAGCTGTGCGATGGATTGCGCTTCAGGTACTGAAATGCCGACTTTTTGAAAGGCGCTGGCGATGAAAGCTTCGATGTGTGATGCGCCGATATGCTGCGCAGCCGGTGTTGCAGGCGTCATCTAAAAAATCCTTAATAAAAACAATAGCTTACATGGAAATTCCGTAATTCAGGCAAAAGCGGCGCTGGAGCCGCGCACCAGCACACTGCCTTCAAATAAACGCCGTTGCGTGCGCAGAAACGAGCCCCGGTTAGCGACCCACTGCCCTTCAACCAGCCGCACTTCAGCGGCTGCGGTGATCACGCCGGCGGGCATGCCGATGCGCAATTCGGCGTCGGGATTGTTGGTGGCGCGCGTGGCCTCATGCACGATGCTGCCGGTGATCCGGGAGGCCACCGCCATGCACAGCGTGCGTGTCAGCGGCATGTCGCGGTGCGCCTGCCCGCGCGCAATCATGCGGCCGGTGATATCGATATCTATTGCCTTCAACTGTCCACCTGAACTCTGGGTGTAATCCTGCGGCGGCCCGACATAACCGATGGCCGGATTCGACAAGCGTGTGGCGGCCTCAGCCACGTCGCGCGTAATGCCCATTGCCACGGATGCGGTGCAGCGTATGGCGGCAAACTTGCGCATGACTTCGGAGTTGGCCTCCACCTCGGCCGGCGGCTCGCAGCCTTTCAGCCCGACATCGCTGGCACGCACAAACACACACGGATTGGCCGCATCGATCATCGACACTTCAATCCTGCCTACACCGGGCACGTCGAGCGTGTCGCGCACGTGCCCCGTGGGTAATAGCTTGCCGGTGGCGGCGCCGCCAGGGGCAATAAATTCCAGCCGCACCGGCGCGCCACGGCCCGCGATGCCGGGGATTTCGAGCTCGCCATCCACGGCCGCGCAGCCGTTGATCAGCGGAAACCGCGCGTGGATGATCTTTTTCGTATTGGTGTTGTGGATGCGCACCAGCGCTTCGCCGTTGGCATCCGGCATCGGTACTAGACCCTCATCCACGGCAAAAGGGCCCATCGCCGAACTCATGTTGCCGCAGTTCGCGGCATATTCGACGCGTTGTTCCTTGATCGGGATTTGCGCAAAGGTGTAGTCGATGTCCGCATCGTCACGCGTCGGCGGGCCGATGACACACACTTTTGATACTGCGGTGTAGCCGCCACCCATACCATCGAGTTGACGGCCATACGGATCAGGGCTTCCTGTGGCGGCCAGAAAAATGTCGTCCCACAATTTGCGGTCAGCGGGTAAATCCTTTTGATGAAATACAATCGCATTAGCGGTGCCGCCGCGCATGAACACGGCGGGGATTCGGCGTTGCGTCATGGCTGGCTCCCGGTCTAAATTTTATGTATTATTTTTTGGGTTCGTGCTCTTCGATTTCCACCAGCGCACCCAGAAAGTCTTTCGGGTGCACAAACGCAATACGTTCGCCATGCACATTGTATTGTGGTTTGCCGTCGCCCAGCACCTGAGCACCCTTGCGGGTGAGTTCTGCTCGCGTTGCATCGACGCTGTCTACGTCCACGCAGAGGTGATGAATACCACCTTTGGGATTGCGTTCAAGAAATTTCGCCACGGGTGAATCGGGCCGCGATGGTTCCATCAGTTCAATCTTGGCGTTGCCCAGATCAACGTAGGCCATGCGCACGCCCTGTTGCTCATTGACGTTGATGTCGCCGATGGTGAGGCCATAGGTTTCCAACAGGCATTTGGCGGCCGCGTCGAGGCTGGGCACTACGATGGAAACGTGGGACAGACTCTTGATCACATCAACCCCTTTTTGCCACAGATTTTGACTTTGCGTTTCAAATAACCTTCTGCGCCCGCAATTCGGCAATGCGTTCTGCCGACAGACCCAGTTCATCGCCTAACACCTGCTCGGTATGTTGTCCCAGCGTCGGTGGCGCGCGGCGTATGCTCGGTGGCGTATCACTAAAGCTGAAAGGCATGCCCAGCACTCTAACGTCGCCTGCTGTGGGATGCTTGATCGTTTCCACCATGTTGCATGCCACGGTATGCGGCGCACTTAACGCTTGCGCCACGCTGTTGATGCGTCCGCAGGGAATGCCCGCTTCGGTGAGCTTCGCGGTCAGTGATCCGGCGTCTTCGGTTTTCAAGGCCTCGATAATGAGGCTATCGATGGCTTCGCGGTTGACCACACGATCCTGATTCCGCACAAAGCGCGGATCAGCGGGCCATTCTGCATGGCCGAGCGCGGCGGCAAACTTGACGAATTGCCCATCGTTGCCAACCGCTACGGCAATCATGCCGTCTTTTACCGGATAGGCGGTGTACGGCACAATATTGGGGTGCCCATTGCCAAAGCGCCGCGCGTCCTTGCCCGACACCAGATGGTTCGATGCCACGTTCGCCAGCATGAACAGCCCGGATTCATAGAGCGATACTTCGACATGCTGCCCGCGCCCGGTACGGTGCCGCGCATTGAGTGCGGCCAGTATCGAATTGCAGGCGAGCAGGCCGGTGGTGATGTCGACGATGGCGACACCGTATTTCATCGGGTCGCCGTCGGTTTCGCCGGTGATGCTCATCAGGCCGGATTCGGCCTGCAGAATAAAATCGTAGCCGGGTAGCCCGCCTTTGGGTCCACTTGTGCCGTAGCCGGTGATGGAGCAACGAATCACGCGCGGCGCGTTTGACGTGAGCCAGTCGTTGGTGAATCCCCATTTTTCCAGCGTGCCGGCCTTGAAGTTTTCCACCAGCACATCGCACTGCTGGATCAGCTTGGCCAGAATTTCCTGCCCTGGTTTGGCTGCCATGTTGAGCGTGATGGAACGCTTGTTGCGATTGATACCCAGAAAATAGGCCGATTCTCCACCAGCCTCAGTTCCCGCAAACGGCGGCCCCCACGAGCGCGTATCGTCGCCTGCGCCCGGGGGTTCGACCTTGATGACTTCGGCACCCATGTCGCCCAGCGTTTGCGCGCACAACGGGCCTGCAAGTATGCGGGTGAGATCAAGAACACGGACGCCCGCAAGGGCGCCCGTTGCTTCTGCGGTCATGCGCGATTACTTCTTTTTATTCCGCATTGAGGGCGGTTCGTTCATGTTTTTTTCGCAGCCTTCGACGTAGGCGGCCAACATTTTCTTGTCGCGCATACGGAATTTCTGGAAGTCCGGTTTACGCCCGGCGAGGAATGCGTTCATGCCTTCGCTGGCTTCTTCCGATCCCCACACGTGGGCCAGCAATTCCATGCCTTGCTGCCAGGAGGCGTAAAGCATATCCGACTCGGAGTTGAGCGACTTTTTGGTCATGCGGATGGTCAGTGCGCTGTGGCCCTTCATGGTTTCGCACCACTTCAACGTTTCAGCGCGCAAATCTTTTTGCGGCACGCACTTGTTGATGAGGCCGACTTCAGCGGCCTCTTTGGCGCCAAAGCGGCGAGCGCAGAAAATCATTTCGCGTGCCAAACGTTCACCGATGATGCGCGGAATGTATTGCGTGGCGCCTACCGTCGGACACGCGCCCACCTTGGCGCCGGTTTGGCCGAGCACGGCATTTTCAGAGGCGATGGCCAGATCGCACCACAGCGCCAGCTCATGGCCGCCACCCATGCACCAGCCGTTGATCATGGCGATCACCGGAATCGGCAGCCCGCGAATGGTCATGGCCAAACCCAGCATGCGGTCGTTCCACATATAGGCGTTGTTAAAATTCAGGCGTTTCATGGCGTAAAAATCGCCGCCGGCCGAGAACGATTTGTCGCCCGTGCCGGTGACTACCACCGCTACGATAGAGGGGTCTTCACGCGTGGATTTCATCGCATGAATCATTTCGTCCAGCGTTTGTTCGCGAAAGCAGTTGAGCACGCGCGGACGGTTGATGGTGACCCACGCTACCTGATCTTTCACCTCAAACAGAATGTCGGTGTAATTGCTCTTTTTTGCAGGTTTGTTCGCAGTTTTTTTCTTGGCAGCGGCCATTACCATCACTCCTGGGATTAAGGTAAAAATAGAGCGCGAATTTTACCAGACATTCACGCTGTGATTGACAAGGCTACGCGTGCTAACTATCGTGTTCCCCCGTTTGTTCACAATCGCCTCAATAGGCGAGAAGGGTGTTGTCGATGCACTTTCGCTCCGTGGCTTTCCCCCTGTTGTGTCTGGCTTGTCTGGCCTGCGCGGGTCTGGCCCATGCACAAAACTACCCGAACCGCGTGGTGCGTGTGATCGTGCCCTTCGTCCCGGGCGGCCCGACAGACGTGCAGGGCCGCTGGGCCGCGCAACAATTAAGCGCTGTGCTTGGGCAGAATTTCATTGTCGATAATCGCGGCGGCGGTGGCGGCATGCCGGGTACCGAGGCCGTGGTCAAATCCCCGGCGGATGGCTATACGCTGCTGGCGGGCAATCCCGGTCCGCTCACGGTGTCGCCCAGCGTCAATGCCAAAATGCCCTATGACACCTTGCGCGATCTGGCGCCGATTTTTCTGATTGCGCGCACCGCCAGTTGTTTGTGCGTTCATCCCAGCGTGCCAGCGAAAGGGGTCAAGGAGTTTATAGTGCTGGCCAAGGCGCAGCCGGGCAAAATCAATTACGGCTCGCCGGGCGTTGGTACCGTGGGTCACTTCGCCACCGAGTTGTTCGCCACGCAAGCGGGCATCAAAATGAACCATGTGCCGTACAAGGGAGCAGCGCAATACACGGTGGATCTGCTGGCAGGCCATATTGAAATCGCCATCATCCAGTTCGCCGGATGCGCACCGCTGCTGCAGGCTGGCCGCTTGCGCGCCATTGGTGCAACATCGGAAAAGCGTTCACCGCTGTTGCCGAATTTGCCGACCATCGCGGAGCAAGGGCTGGCTGGATTTGTGAGTTACAACTGGAACGGGCTGCTGGCACCCGCGAAAACGCCACGGGACATCATCATGCGGCTGCATGATGTTGTGGCAAAACAACTGGCCCTGCCGGAGCACCGCGATACCTTCGTCAATCAGGGGCACGAAGTCAGCGGCCTCGGTCCAGAGGATTACACGAAGTTCATACGCGATGAAACCGAAAAATGGGCGCGCGTGGCCAAAGCGGCCGGCATACAAAAACATTAGTATTTATAAGTAATTGTTTTTATTGATATTTTAAACGTCAACGTGAGGAGCGCCATGGCTGCCAAAGAACCCCCGTATTTCATGTATTTCCCCGGTAACTATCGCTGGTCAGCTGCTTTCATCAATATGATGGGATCAGCCACCTACGGTGGGTCGGACATCGGCGAGCTGCACAAAATCGGCACGCTGTTGAAGGGCGCGGCACCAGACGATGATGAAGCGTGGTTCGATGCCTGCGCGAAAGTCGCTGACGGTGTACGGGCGCACGCCGAGAAATTTGAATCGACCGGCCATCGCGTCTCTGCTGCTGCCGCTTATCTGCGCGCCTGCAACTACTATCAAATGGCCGAGCGCTTTCGCACGCCCAAGGATGCCAAGGCGCTGGCGGCTTTCAAAACGGGCGTGGATTGCTTTCACAAACACGCCAGGCTGTCGGATGTGAAAATCGAAATCGTCGAAGTACCTGTGGGTACGGATGGCAAGGAAAGCCTGCCGGGTTACTTTGTGCCCGCGCCTGGCGCCAAGGGCAAGCGAGCACCCTGTGTGGTGTTTTTCGATGGTCTTGATGTGACCAAGGAAATTCAGTTCGTGCGCGGCGTAACCGATCTCATCAAGCGCGGCATTTCGTGTCTAGTGATGGACGGCCCGGGCACCGGCGAGGCGATCCGCTTTCGTGGCAACGTGTTGCGCCATGACTATGAAGTCGCGGGCAGCGCGTGCATGGACTGGCTGGAAAAGCGCGATGATGTCGATGCCAAAAAGGTCGGCGTCGTCGCCATCAGCCTCGGCGGCTACTACGCGCCGCGCATTGCATCGATGGAGCCGCGTTTTGCTGCCTGCATCGCCTGGGGCGCAATCTGGGATTACTACGGCACCTGGAAAAAACGTATCGATGCTAATTTCAAGACATCACTGTCCGTGCCTGGCCATCACATCACCTGGATACTGGGCGTCAACACGCTGGACGAAGCACTGAAAAAGCTGGAACCGTATCAGCTCGATGGTGTCGTACAGAAAATGCGCTGCCCGTTCCTGATCTGCCACGGCGCTGAAGACGAGCAAATTTCACTGGCCGACGCGCAGGCGCTCTACAATGCATCCGGGTCCAAGGACAAGACCTTGCGCGTGTTCACGGCAGAAGAAGGCGGCTCGCAGCACTGCCAGCGTGACTATCTGACGTTGGGCGTAGCGACGATGTGGGACTGGTTTGAGGACAAGCTGGTCAAGGCGTAGTCAGCGTGTAAATTCAAGGTATCAGTATCTATTAGCACACTGGCCGCCCGTTGGGCGGCCAGTGTTTCGCGGAGCACGAATGCAATTTCGATCTCATGGTTTAGTCGCAGCATTGCTGGCCGCGGTTGCTCTCACTGCATGTGACAAGGGGGCTGCTGACAAAGCGGGCAATGCCGAAAATAAAGTCGCCAGTGCTGAAAAAGGCGACAAAAAGGGTAAAGGCTCTCCCGCTATTCCGGTGATAGTCGCATCTGTCAGCGAGCAATCCATGCCGCTGAAAATCCAGGCCATCGGCAATGTCGAAGTGCAAACCACCGTGTCGATAAAGTCGCGGCTCGATGGTCAGATCGTCAAGGTGGGCTTTGGCGATGGGCAGGATGTTGCAAAAGGGCAGCTGCTGTTTGAAATCGACGCGCGCCCGCTGCAGGCGCAGCTGGAGCAGGCGCGGGCCACACTCGCCCGTGACAAGGCGCAACTGGATCGTGCGCGCCAGCAGGAAGAGCGCTACAAGGATCTGCTGCAAAAAGGTTTTGTGTCGCAGGATGCCTACGCGCAGTTTCGCACCAATGTCGATACTGCTGCCGCAACCGTACGTGCCACCGAGGCCGCGATCGAAAACGCGCGCATCCAGGCGGAATACGCGGTGATCCGTTCGCCCATCGAGGGGCGGGCTGGTAAGATATTGATTCAACAGGGAAATTTGGTAAAGGCCAACGACACGCCATCGCTGGTAGTGATCAATCAGTTGGCGCCGATATACGTCAGCTTCGCGGTGCCGGAGCAATACCTCGGTTTAATTCGCAAATACATGGCTGCGGGCAAACTGGCGGTGGACGCGTTGCCGCCGGGCGCTACGGACGGTGGTACGGTTGCCACCGGTACGCTGGCATTCGTGGATAACACCGTCGATGCGACGACCGGCACGGTGCGGCTGCGCGCCACCTTTCCCAACAAAGATAAATCATTGTGGCCGGGGCAGTTTGTCACGGCGGCCGTCACGCTCAACGAAACTCAGAACGCGATTGTGGTGCCGTCGCAGGCTGTGCAAACCGGGCCGAAAGGCCAGTATGTTTACGTGGTTAAAGATGGCGTGGCGCTGATGCGCGAGATCACTGTAGAGCGTGTCGACGGCGCGCAAACCGTGGTGGCCAAGGGCCTCGCAGGCGGCGAACAGGTGGTTACCAGCGGCCAGTCGCGGTTGGTGCCGGGCATGAAAGTCAGCATCAAGACGGACGCCAGGAAATCATGAACATCTCGGAATTATTCATCCGCCGCCCGGTGATGACCGGGCTGCTGATGATCGGCATTCTCGCCTTCGGCATCATCGCCTATCGTGTGCTGCCGGTGGCGGCGCTGCCCAACGTGGATTTTCCGACGATACAGGTCACCGCCAATTTGCCAGGGGCGAGCCCGGAGACCATGGCATCTGCCGTGGCACTACCGCTGGAAAAGGAATTCGCGCTGATTGCCGGCATCGATACGATGACCTCAACCAGCATACTTGGCGCCACTTCGATCACCATGCAGTTTTCGCTCAGCCGCGATATCGACGCCGCGGCACAGGATGTGCAATCGGCTATCTCGCGCGCCATACGCCAGTTGCCGCCGACCATGACGACGCCGCCGTCGTTTCGCAAGGTTAATCCGGCAGACTCCGCCATTTTTTATCTGGCACTGACGTCGGATGCGCTGCCGATGTGGACGGTGGACGAATACGCGCAAACGTTGATGGCGCAGCGTATTTCCACCATCACCGGCGTGGCGCAGGTGCAGGTGTTCGGCACGCAAAAGTTTGCCGTGCATGTGCAACTGGATCCACGCGCACTGGCCTCGCGTGGCATCGGTCTGGACGAGGTGCAGCAGGTGATCGACCAGCACAATGCCAATCTGCCTACTGGCACGCTTTATGGCGAGCATCGCGCTTACACGCTTAATGCCAGCGGCCAGTTGACCAGCGCTGGTGGCTATCGTTCGCTGATTGTGACCTATCGCAACGGCTCGCCGGTGCGTCTGGGCGATCTCGGCAAAGTCATCGACAGTGTGCAAACCGATAAGGTCGCGGCGTGGCACAACGGCAAGCGCGGCATCGTGCTGGCGATTCAGCGCCAGCCAGGAACCAACACCATTGAAGTCGTCGACGCGGTGAAAAAACTGTTGCCGACATTTCGCGAGCAGGTGCCGCCCAGCGTCAACATCAACGTGCTGTACGACCGTTCCACGTCCATCCGTGAATCGGTGGAAGAAGTTCAGTTCAGTCTGGTACTGGCACTGGCGCTGGTGGTGATGGTCATCTTCGTCTTCCTGCGCAACTTTTCGGCAACGCTGATTCCGAGTCTGGCGTTGCCGATGTCAATCGTCGGCACATTTGCCATCATGCATTTATTCGGTTTCAGCCTGAACAATCTGTCGCTGATGGCGCTGACGCTGTGCGTGGGCTTTGTGGTGGATGACGCCATCGTCATGCTGGAGAACATTTCGCGGCACATGGAAATGGGCAAGAGCGCGATGCAGGCTACGCTTGAGGGCTCGAAAGAAATCGCTTTTACCATTTTGTCGATGACGCTGTCGCTGGCAGCGGTGTTTATTCCGGTGCTGTTCATGAGCGGCATATTGGGCCGGTTGCTGCATGAGTTTGCGATCACCATCATGGCGGCAGTATTGGTGTCGGGTTTCGTTTCGCTGACGTTGACGCCCATGCTGTGCGCGCGCTGGTTGAAGCCGCACCACGATATCAAGCACGGCTGGCTGTATAACCTGCTTGAACGGATGTTCGACGCGTGGAGGAATCTCTACGACGTGACGTTGCGCTGGGTGATGCGCCACAGCCGCTTCACGATGGTGGTGTTCGTTGCCATTTTCGCGGTCACTGCATGGATGTTCGTTACCATGCCCAAGGATTTTCTGCCGAGTGAGGATTCCGGTCAGTTGTTCGCGTTTACCGAAGCGGCGCAGGATGTGTCGTTTGACGAAATGGCGCGGTTACAGCAGCAGGCGGCAGCCATTGTCAAAGCGGATCCCGCAGTGGAATCGGTCATGTCGTTTATTGGCGGTGGCGGCGGCGGCGCGTCTGCGCTTAACCTGGGCCGCATGTTCATCGTATTGAAGCCGCGCGGCGAACGTGCGACCCCCGATGAACTGATTCAGAAGCTGCGCCCGAAGCTGGGTACAGTGCCAGGGCTGAAAGTATTCCTGCAAAATATCCCCACCATACGCATCGGTGGTCAGCTCACCAAGACCCAATACCAGTTCACCCTGCAAAACGCGGATACCGAGGAATTATTTCAATGGGTGCCCATCATCCAGGACAGGCTAGCCAAGCTACCGGGCTTTCAGGATGTGACCAGCGATCTGCAAATCGCCAACCCGCAGGTGACCATCGATATCGACCGCAATAAGGCGTCCGCGCTGGGCATTACCGCACAGCAAATCGAAAACACGCTGTATAACGCTTTTGGGCAACGGCAGGTTTCGACGATCTATACATCGAGCAATCAATACTGGGTGATACTCGAACTCGATCCCAAGTTCCAGAATGATCCTTCGGCGCTGTCGTTGATTTATGTGCGTTCCAGCAATGGCACGCTGGTGCCGCTGAATGCCGTGGCGAAGCTGTCGCGCAGCCTCGGCCCGCTAAGCATCAGTCATCTGGGGCAACTGCCAGCAGTGACCATTTCCTTTAACCTCGCGCCAGGCATTGCGCTTGGCGACGCGATTGATCAAGTCAATGCTGCGATGCTCGACCTCAAGGCGCCATCCACGCTGATTACCAGCTATCAGGGTGCGGCGCAGGTGTTTCAATCGTCGCTCGCGGGCATGGGCATGCTGCTGGTGATGGCGATATTCGTGATCTATCTGGTGCTGGGTATTTTGTACGAAAGCTATATTCACCCGATCACCATTTTGTCCGGGCTGCCGACAGCGGGCATGGGCGCGCTGGCCACGCTGATGCTGTTCAATATGCCGCTGAATATGTATGCCTACGTCGGCATTATCATGCTGGTGGGCATCGTCAAAAAGAACGCGATCATGATGATCGACTTCGCTATTGAGGCGCAGCGTGGCGGCAAAACCCCTCACGAAGCGATGGTCGAAGCCTGCCTCGTGCGCTTTCGGCCGATCATGATGACCACCATGGCCGCGCTGATGGGCACGCTGCCGATTGCACTGGGTTGGGGCGCGGGTGCCGAGGCGCGACGGCCGTTGGGCCTTGCAGTGGTGGGCGGCTTGTTGCTGTCGCAGTTGTTGACGCTTTACATCACGCCCGTGATTTATGTGTATCTGGAGGATGCGCGTCTGTGGTGGGCAGCGCGGCGCGCAAGCTCCAGCACACTTGATCGAGGCGATTTGCCTGAGCACACAGCCCCGGCAACAAAAGCTGTGGCCGCCCGTGGCGTGGAGTAGGCGTGTTTATCGGCACCGATAGGGAAAAATTCCCCTCTGACTATTCACCCTGAATCCTGGCGGCCTTGATAATGACTGTCCAGCGCGCGAGTTCCTTTTGCAGCAGCGCTGAGAATTGTTTAGGTGTGCTGGATTCGACTTCTAAGCCTTGTTGCAGGAATTTGTCGCGTAATTCAACACCGGTGAGCGCCTTGACTACGCTTTGATTCAGTATGGCGATGATGCTTTTAGGTGTCGCGGCTGGAGCCAGCATGCCATACCAGGTCGAGTATTCGTAGCCCGGTACACCGGCATCCGCGATGGTGGGTAGCTCGGGCAGCAGTGGCGAGCGTCTGGCCCCGGATACACCCAGCGCACGCAGTCGGTTGGATTTGATGTGGCCTATCGCGGAGACAACAGGGACTATCATCATCTGCACTTGCCCGCTCACGGTGTCGATCAAGGCGGGGCCGCCGCCCTTGTACGGGATGAGCGTGCCTTTAACGCCCGTCATGTCTTCAAACAACGCAACCGCCAGGTGCAACGTGCTGCCAACGCCCGCCGCGTAGTTAAGCTGACCGGGTTTTGCTTTCATGAGCGTAATCAATTCCTTGACGCTCTTCGCTGCAACTGCCGGGTTCACCACCAACACGCTAGCAGCTTGTCGGACTTAAAAAGTTCTTGAATAATCGACTCAAATGATGCTATTGTCATAACTAGTCAAATCTCAGGGGCACTCGATGTCTAACTTCATCCTCACTGATCGCCAAACTGACTATCTGCTGCCGCCCTCGGTAGATGACTGGCTGAA
>CANKUB010000125.1 GCA_947486575.1 Betaproteobacteria bacterium
CGCACACGCGAATACGTGCTGGCAGCGGATGCCATAGGCACGTCGCACGCACGCCGCATGTTCGCGCATATTTTTCCGAATGTGAGTCACGTGGTGCTGGTGCAGTTGTCGCTGCATGTGGTGCTGTTCATCAAATCCGAAGTGATTTTAAGCTTTCTGGGATTTGGCGTGGGCGTGGATACCGTGTCGTGGGGCAGCATGTTGAATGAATCGCAGTCTGAATTGATTCTCGGTAAGTGGTGGCAGCTTGCAGCGGCCACGGCGTCGATGGCGGTGCTGGTGACGGCGTTCAGTTTGTTTACCGATGCATTGCGCGATGCGCTGGATCCAAGGTTGAAATGAGCAACGAACCATTACTCAGCGTCCACAATCTCCAGGTCGAATTCAAACTCGACGACGGCGCAATTTTGCATGCCGTAAAGGGTGTGAGTTTTGACGTATCTACGAACGAAACCGTAGCGCTGGTGGGCGAATCCGGCAGCGGAAAATCCGTATCTGCACTGGCGATTTTGGGTTTGCTGCCGAGGGAAAACGCGCGCGTGCTGCCGGGTAGCGCGATTCATTATCGTAATCGTGACCTGCTCGGCATGACGCCGCGCGCGCTCACCACGCTGCGCGGAGCGGAAATTTCGATGGTGTTTCAGGAGCCAATGAGTTCGCTGAATCCAGTGTTCAGCATCGGCTTTCAGTTGATTGAAGTGCTGAAAAAGCATCTGGGCCTTAACGGTAAGCGCGCGCGCGAACGCGCAATTGCATTGCTGCAGGAAGTCGGCATTCCCGATGCGCACACGCGCGTGGATGCTTATCCGCATCAGTTGTCCGGTGGCCAGCAGCAGCGCGTGATGATCGCTATGGCGATTGCCTGCGAGCCGCGGCTGCTGATCGCTGACGAGCCCACCACTGCGCTGGATGTTACTGTTCAAAAACAAATACTTACGTTGTTGGCTGAGTTGCGGCAACGGCGTCAGATGTCGATGCTGTTTATCACTCACGATCTGGGTCTGGTGGCAGAAGTTGCCGACCGTGTGGTGGTGATGCGCGATGGTGAAATTCGCGAGCAAGGCAGCGTGGAACACATTTTTTCGGCGGCGAAAGATGGTTATACCCAGGCGCTGCTGGCGTGCCGCCCGCCGCTGGATCGGCGTCCGTTGCGATTGCCGGTGGTGGAGGATTTTTTGAGCGGGGCGCCAGCAGCCATCAGCACCACTGCACGGCCACGCGGTTTGCAAGGCAACGAGGAAATTATTCTCGAAGTCAATGGGCTTTCAAAGAACTTTCATTTCCGCGAAGGCTTGTTGCGTAAGCGTGAATTCAAGGCATTGCAAAACGCAACCTTCAAACTGGCGAAAGGCAAAACGCTGGGCGTAGTCGGTGAATCGGGTTCGGGTAAAACCACGATGGCGTTGACGCTGATGCGCTTGACCCCAGCGTCGGGTGGCAGCGCGTTATTCGATGGCCGTGATTTGCTGTCGCTTTCAGCACAAGACGCCATGCCCTACAAACGTCGCATACAGATTGTGTTTCAAAATCCGTATGCTTCGCTCAACCCGCGCTTTACAGCGGGTCAGTTGCTGATAGAGCCGATGCAAATCCACGCCATCGGCGCAGATCATCGCGAGCGCGTCGGCTTGGCGCTGGAACTCCTGCGCAAAACAGGGCTGCCAGAGTCGGCCTTCTTCAAGTATCCTCACGAATTCTCGGGCGGGCAGCGCCAGCGCATCGCGATTGCGCGGTGTTTGACGATGCAGCCTGATGTGTTGATTTGCGATGAAGCGGTTTCGGCGCTGGATTTGTCGGTGCAGGCACAGTTGCTGAATCTGTTGCAGGATTTGCAGGACGAATTTGGCATGAGCTACATTTTTATTTCGCACGATTTATCGGTGGTGAAATACATGTCGGACGAAGTGATGGTGATGAAAGACGGTGAAATTGTTGAAATGAACAACGCCGATGCGATTTATGCGAATCCACAAAATAGTTATACAAAACAATTACTTATGGCGATGCCACGGATGGATTCGAAATTGAAAGGACGCTCGGCGTGATGCTATCGGTTGTACGCTTCGCGCTCCTGTGTCTGTTTATAGCGGCCCACACGTTGGCGGGTGTGGCGCACGCAGCCCATGCCTATGCGCAATTTGGTGACATCAAATATCCGGCGGGATTTGCCAATTTTGAGTGGGCCAATGCCAAGGCGCCCAAGGGCGGGGCGCTGTCGCTTGCGCCGCCGCTGCGCATTACGACCTTCGACAAATACAACCCGTTCACGCTTAAAGGCACGGCGCCACCTGGTTTGACAACACTGGTCTTCGAGACGCTGTTGACGGGCACCATGGATGAGCCAACGACTGCTTATGGCTTGCTGGCCGAGGATATCGACGTCGCGGCAGACAAATTGTCGGTCACTTTCCGCTTGAATCCGCTGGCGCGTTTTCATGACGGCACGCCAGTGACGGCGGCGGATGTGAAGCACAGCTTCGACATGTTAATGAGCAAGCAGGCATCGCCGCAATTTCGCGTGCGTTTCAGCGACGTGAAGGAAGCTGTAGTGGTGTCACCGCGCGTGGTGCGCTTCGATTTCAAGACCAACAGCGCCGAATTACCGATCATGGTGGGCGGTATTCCGGTGTTCAGCCGAGCGTGGGGCGGCGGCAAGCCGTTTGATCAAATTGTTACGGATATTCCCATCGCGAGCGGGCCGTACCGCATTGGCCGTCTGAATATCGGTCGCGATATCAGCTATGAGCGTGATGTGAAATACTGGGGAGGCGAGTTGAATGTGCGTCGTGGCACATTTAATTTTGATCGCATTACCTACAAGATTTACAAAGACACCACCGCGCAGACTGAAGCCTTCAAGGCGGGGGAGTTCGATTACATACAAGTGTTTCGGGCGCGTGAATGGGCGCGCACCTATGTCGGCAAAAAATTTGATTCAGGCGAGTTGATTCGCGCGGAACTCAAACCCAAGAACGCGGGCGACTTTCAGGGGTATCTCATCAATACGCGGCGTGAGAAATTCAAGGATATTCGCGTGCGCGAGGCGCTGGGATTGGCACTGGATTTTGAATGGATGAACCGGCAGCTTTTCTTTGGCGCTTACACGCGCGTTCGTGGCTTTTTCAACGGTAGCGATTTTGAATCCAGCGGCTTGCCACGTGAGGACGAACTGGCGGTGCTGGAGCCGGTGCGCGACAAGCTGTCAGCGAAAATATTCAAGGAAGCCGTGCCATTGCCGCCGTCAGCAGCACCGCCTGGTGGCTTGCGTGCCAATTTGATCAAAGCCAAGCAGTTGCTGGCAGATGCCGGGTGGACATATCGCGATGGCGCACTGCGCAATGCCAAGGGCGACGCATTCAAGCTGGAGTATCTCGACAGCGGCGGCGGCGAGCAAGTGTTCGCGCCGTATCGTCAGGCGCTGGAAAAACTCGGCATTGATGCCACCTATCGCCGCGCGGATTTTGCGTTGATACAAAAGCGGCTGGATGTTTTCGATTTTGATTTATTCACCGTGCGTGTGCCGGGCGACGAATCGCCGGGTAGCGAACTGCTGGATCGATTCGGCTCAAAGTCCGCCGCGACAGAAGGATCAAGCAATCTGATTGGCGTACGCGATGAAGGCATTGATTATCTGTCGCAGCAGGTGGCAGCGGCCACCACGCGCCCGGAACTGGTCGCGCGTTTACGCGCGCTGGATCGTGTGCTGCGTCATGGGCATTACGTTGTGCCGCAATATTATTCGGGCGTGTTTCGCATTGCCTATCGCTCCGGCAAGTTTGAGCAACCGGCATTAGCGCCCCTGTATTACCAGCCCGAAGATTGGGTGATACGCACCTGGTGGAAAAAAGGCTGATCGATCATGTGGGCATACATCCTCAAACGCCTGTTGCTGATGATACCGACGCTATTCGGTATCTTATTGATTACATTTATTATTGTTCAGTTTGTGCCAGGCGGACCCGTGGAGCAGATGGTGTCGCAGTTGCAGGGGCGCGATGCTGCGGGTGGCGGCGAGGGCCCTTCCGCCAGCGCCGCCAGTTCGGAGGGCGGTTATCGCGGTCGGCAGGGCGTAGACGCCAAGCGTATTGAAGAAATCAAAAAGCTGTATGGCTTTGACAAGCCTGCGCATGAACGCTTTGTGCAGATGGTGGGCCAGTTTGCGCGTTTTGATCTGGGCAAGAGTTTTTTTCATAATAAGGACGTGTGGTCGCTGATCAAAGAGAAATTGCCGGTGTCGATTACGCTGGGGCTGTGGACGTTTTTTCTGGTGTATTTAATTTCAGTACCGCTGGGCATCGCTAAGGCGGTGCGCGCAGGTACGCCGTTTGATACGGCAACCACGTTTGTGATTTTGCTCGGTTACGCGATTCCCAGTTTTGTGATGGGGGTTGCGCTGCTGGTGTTATTCGCAGGTGGGTCTTTCGTGCAGTGGTTTCCCTTGCGCGGGCTTACCTCCATCAATTGGGACGAGTTGAGCTTGGCAGGCAAGGCGATGGATTATCTGTGGCATATCGCGTTGCCGGTTTGCGCAATGGTGCTCGGAGGTTTTGCAGTGATAACGATACTGACCAAGAATTCCGTTCTGGAAGAAATCCGCAAACAGTATGTGCTGACCGCACGCGCCAAAGGCGTGGCAGAACACGACGTGCTGTGGAAGCACGTGTTTCGCAACGCGATGATTCCCATCATGACGGGTTTTCCTGCGGCGTTTGTTGGCGCGTTTTTCAGCGGTTCTTTGTTGATCGAGACCTTGTTTTCACTGGATGGCCTGGGTTTGCTGTCGTATGAATCGGTCATCCGGCGTGATTACCCAGTGGTGATGGGAAGCCTTTTTCTTTTTACCATCATAGGGTTACTGACCACATTACTGCGTGATCTGAGTTATCTGTGGGTTGATCCGCGCGTGAAGTTTGATTGAATATGAACGCCGTCGTTTCCACACACATTTCAAGTCAAAGCCCGGCGCGGCGCGCGTGGCGGCGCTTTAAGAGCAATCGTCTGGGCTATCGCAGCCTGATGATCTTTCTGGTTTTGTTTGGTGTAAGTCTGCTGGCCGAGGTGATTTCCAACGACAAGCCGCTGGTCGCGCGTTACAGCGGGCAGTGGTACTCGCCTGTATTGCAGACCTTGCCCGAAACCACCTTCGGCGGCGATTTTCCGACGCCAACGGATTATCTTGATCCGTTAATACGCGCCAATCTCGCGAAGCCGGGTAACTTCGCCCTCTATCCGCCCAACATCTATCACCACAGCACCATCAATTATTTTGCCAAAGAGCCCAACCCCGCGCCGCCGACGCGCGATAACTGGCTGGGCACGGATGACCGTGGACGCGACGTGGCTTCGCGCCTGCTCTATGGTTTCAGAATTTCGGTGTTGTTCGCTTTGATCGTCACGGTGGTGTGCGTGGTCTTTGGCGTGTGTTACGGCGCAGTGCAGGGCTACTTTGCCGGCTGGACGGATATTGCAATGGAGCGCATCAATGAAATCTGGGGCGCAATGCCCACGCTGTATATGCTGATCATTCTGTCGTCACTGTTTTCGCCGAGCTTCTGGTTGCTGGTGACTTTGCTGTCGGTGTTTGGCTGGCTGGGTATTGCGGCTTATGTACGCGCAGAGTTTCTGAAAAACCGCACGCTGGATTACGTGCGTGCCGCGCGTGCGCTGGGGCAAAGCAATCTGTCGATCATGCGCCGACACATTTTGCCGAATAGCTTGACGCCGGTGGTGACGTTGATTCCATTTGAAATGGCGGGTGCGATTGGTGCGCTGACCAGCCTGGATTTTCTGGGGCTGGGCGTGCCACCGGGCACACCCAGCCTGGGCGAGTTGCTGAACCAGGGTAAAAATAATCTCGATGCGTGGTGGATTTCGATGACCACATTTACCGTGCTGGTGGTCATGTTGTTATTGCTAATTTTGATCGGCGATGCGTTGCGTGACGCGCTGGATCCGCGCAAGGTGCTTGAAGGCGACACGCCATGAGTCTCCTTGAAGTTAAAGACCTGAGTATCGAATTCGGCACTCGCCGCGTCGTAGACAGCGTTTCGTTTTCGCTCGACGCCGGAGAAAAGCTGGCGCTGGTGGGTGAATCGGGTTCGGGCAAAACCGTAACGGCGCTGTCGCTGTTGCGCTTGATCGATACTGCGCGCTTGTCCGGTGAAATTATTTTCGACGGCAAGAATGTATTGCAGATGCCCGCTGGGCCACTGCAAGCGCTGCGTGGGCACGATATCGCGGTGATTTTTCAGGAACCGATGACGGCGCTGAACCCGATCTACACTGTAGGACGGCAAATTGCCGAGTCACTGCAACTGCATAAAGGCATGAATGGCGCCGAGGCGCATGCAGGTGCGGTAGCTGCGCTGGCGCGTGTGGGCATCCCTGAGCCGGAGGTGCGTGCGCGCAGTTATCCGCATCAACTTTCCGGCGGGCAGCGTCAACGTGCGGTGATTGCGATGGCGCTGGCGTGCAATCCGCGATTGTTGATTGCCGATGAACCGACTACGGCGCTGGATGTGGCGATTCGTCTGCAAATACTTGATTTAATTGATAAATTACGCGAAGCGTCCGGCATGGCGTTGTTGCTGATTACGCATGACCTGAATCTGGTGCGGCGATTTTCAGATCGCGTGGCGGTGATGGAGCATGGCGTGATTGTGGAGCAGGGGCGTACCGCCGATGTCACGCAAACCCCACAGCACGCGTACACGCAAAAGCTGCTCAACAGTCGACCGGTGCGCGCAGTGTCGGCACCCGGCGAGGGTTGTGTGGTGTCCGCCAAACAGGTGCAGGTAGATTATCCGACGCAACTGCCCGGCATCAAGGGCTGGTTCAAAAAAGGAAAATTCACCGCGGTGCGTGGTGTGGATTTCGAGCTTGCACTCGGCGAAACGCTGGGCGTGATTGGCGAATCCGGTTCGGGTAAAACCACACTGGCTCTGGCGGTGCTGAATCTGGTGGCAGCGACAGGCGAAATTCATATCGGTGGTGCATCGTGGCTCGGGGCTGATGCCAACGCCCGCCGCGCGCTGCGGCGCAAAATTCAGGTGGTGTTTCAGGATCCACTGTCGTCGCTATCGCCGCGTTTGACGGTGGAAGCCATTATCGGTGAAGGCCTCGAAATTCACGAGCCGGACTTGAACGATGTGCAACGCCGTGAACGCGTAATACTGGCCCTGCAGGACGTGGGCCTGAGTGAAAATGGCGCGATTGAGCCGCTGCTCAATCGCTATCCGCATGAGTTTTCCGGCGGACAACGCCAGCGGATTGCGATTGCGCGCGCGTTGATCGTAAAGCCGCAAGTGGTGGTGCTGGATGAGCCGACCAGCGCGCTGGATGTCACCATACAAAAGCAGGTGCTCGAATTATTGGGCGAACTGCAACGCAAGTACGGCCTGAGTTACATCCTGGTAACGCATGATATCGATGTTGTGCGCGCGATGGCGCACCGGATCATGGTGATGAAGGATAGCGCAGTCATTGAAAGCGGCACAATTGATGACGTATTCAATAACACGCAGTCGGAGTACACGCGTACCTTGATGCAGGCCAGTTTGCCGTAAGCGTCGGAATGGAGATGTAAAAAAAGGGCGCTGCTGCGCCCTTTTTTAATCAGCGTTGAGCTATCGGGCTACGGCTTGCGAACCTTTGCGGTCGGCTTCGCATAGGCGACTTTATGCGCGCCGGGCTTTATCACCACAGATTGACGCTGCGCCGGGAAGCGCACATTAGCTCTTTGCGCCGGTGCGGCGATCACCACGGTGCGGCGTACACCGCCGCGCACCACGACCACTCTGCGCGCCACGGCGTGGTTATAGATCGGACGCGACGCTGCCGCCATTAGCGTGGTGGCTACGGGAATATCCGCCAGCACCGGTTGCAAATCATCGCGGTTGGGTACCATCAATGTCTGGCCGGTGGCGATGCGACGGCGACCACCGATGTTGTTGAGATTGTTCAATTCGGTAACAGAAATACCGTATTGCGACGCGATGGATTCAGGCCGCTCACCGGCACGCACGCTGTGCGTTTTCATCGATACCAGCGGCTTATCGGAATATTGCTCCATTTGCGCCGTAAATGCGGGCACTTTGTGCTTGGGCAATACGATGGTTTCAGCGCTGTCGGCGTTAATAACCGGCTTGTTGTGCGCCGGGTTGAGGAACTTGAACTCGTCAACCGACATACCGGCAAAGCGCGCGGCCAGATTGACGTCGATATGGCGCTTGACGGTGACCACTTCAAAATACGGCTCGTTCGGCACGTGCGCCAAAGTCAATCCAAAGCGCGCCGGATTGGCAATGATATTTTTCACCGCGATTAATTTGGGTATGTAATTACGTGTTTCGGCGGGCATGGTGGCCGCCAGACTTTGGTAATCGATAGGCAGACCTCTGGCCAGGTTTTTATCGATGGCGCGCTGTACGGCGCCTTCACCCCAGTTGTAGGCAGCTAGGGCAAGTTCCCAGTCATTGAACATGCGGTATAGCGTTTGCAGATAGTCGAGGGCTGCGCCCGTGGCAGCAATCACATCACGACGCCCGTCGTACCAGGAATTCTGCTTCAAGCCATAATTTTTGCCGGTGGAGGGAATAAACTGCCAGATGCCGGACGCGTGGGCGCTGGAATACGCCACCGGGTTGTAAGCGGATTCAATCATCGGCAGCAGAGCGATTTCGAGTGGCATGCCGCGGATTTCGACTTCATTGGCAATGTGATACAGGAAATGGCCGCTGTTATCGATCATGCGCGCGAAGTACTCGGGACGGCTGGAATAATAGGTTTCCCAATCGCTGACCAGCGAATTGTTCACGGCATTCATCTGGAAGCCATTGCGCACTCTTTGCCATACATCGCGTGGAGCGCTGCTCGATGCGACAGCGGGCGCAGCAGCCGTTCGTGGCGTGACTGCGGAACGGCGCGGTGCAGCGCTACGGCGACCAGGCTCAGATTTGGCTTGGGGTTCGGCGGGGATTGACGCTTGCGGCAGCAATGTTGGTTCGGACGGGAGTGGTGCGAGACTTTGATCAACCGACGGCAGCGGCCACTCGGCGTTGGCAGTACCGGCCGGGGTGCCTTCACCCACCACCACGTAAGTGCCTGACATCTGTGCACAACCGGCGTTGACCATGGCTAAAGCAAATAACAACAGTGACTTACGCGTCAGTCGGGTCATCAGGACTTCTCCGAACAGTTAAGCTGCCGAATAGTAGCGTGTGCACCTACAGGCGTCAAGTAAAAAACTTGTTTAAAAACAGCAGTTTGCAGCATTGATCTGCTACTTGGCGCGAAATATCGTCATGCGCCTGAAACCATCAGAAATTATTCTTCCATTCGCGAATGGCACCCAGTACGCCGACCGGGTCGCTCAACGGTTTTCCAGCGTGCTGACTGGCGCTGGCAATAACCCCGGATTCGCTGCAACGCACAAACGGATTCGTCGCTCGCTCGAGTGCAATGGTGGTGGGTACGGTGGGCACGTCGACCTCGCGCATGGCTTTGGCGCGCGCTTCCCAATCTTGCAGCACACTGTTGGCAGGATCGGCTGCGCGGGCGAAACGTATGTTCGACAGCGTGTATTCGTGCGTGCAATACACGCGGGTTGTGTCGGGCAGGCGCATGAATTTGCCGAGCGAATCGTGCATCTGCGCGGGGGTGCCTTCGAACAGCCGCCCGCAGCCAGCGGCGAATAAGGTATCGCCGCAAAACAGAATGTTTTCGTCGGTGCTGTAATAGGCAATGTGGCTGCTGGTGTGGCCGGGCACTTCCAGCACGCTGAGCTGGATGCCAAAGTGCGGCAGCGTGATGGATTCGCCTTCGCGCAGGCGCTGCGTGGCATCGGGCACTCTGGGATCATGCGGGCCGTAGACCGGAATGCTGCGCCCGGCGACAAGCGCTTTTACGCCGCCGATGTGATCGTTATGGTGATGCGTGATGATGATCGCAGCGAGTTCAAGTTTTTCAGCGGCGAGATATGCCTGCACCGGCATGGCGTCGCCGGGGTCAACTACAATCGCGTGGGTGGCGTCGCGCAGCGTCCAGATATAGTTGTCGCTGAACGCGCGCAGCGGGACGATTTGGTAGGCAGTCATGGCATTTCTCGCAGGCAATTTCTGTAGACTGATTATTTGATTTAAACTGGTGCTGTGTCAATCGAAAACCCCACCACCGAAAAGATGATTTGCCCGGACGCCGCTGCCTGGCTGCAAACGCCGCTGGGGCAATATCTGCTGGCACGTGAGCGCGCGTACATCGATAAAACAGTCACGGATATTTTTGGCTACAACGCGCTGCAAATCGGCTTGCCGCAGTTTGACCTGCTGCGCACCAATCGCATGCCGCTGCGCACCACAGTGGATCGCGATGCTACGGCGAATTTGCGCGCGGATGGCGCTGAATTGCCCATCACCAGCACGAGTATTGATCTGGTGCTGCTGCCGCACGTGCTGGAGTTTTCCGACAAACCGCACCAGATACTGCGCGAAGTTGAGCGTGTGCTGGTACCGGATGGCCACGTCGTTGTCACGTGTTTCAACCCGGTGAGTTTATGGGGGGCCTGGCACACCGTTGCTGATCGAAATAGCTACCCGTGGCATGGACGTTTTATCCATTTGATGCGCCTGAAGGACTGGCTGGCGCTGCTGGGTTTTGAAATCGCCGGTGGCGCAATGGGTTGTTACGTGCCGCCCTGCGCAAGCGAAAAGTGGTTGAATCGATTCACCTTCATGGAATCGGCTGGCGACCGCTGGTGGCCTTTCAGCGGTGCGGTAACGTTTTTGCACGCCATCAAAAGAGTGCGTGGCATGCGCGTCATCACGCCACGCTGGACGCAGCGCGCACGCAGCAAGCAGCTGGTGTCGGTGCAGCAAAAGCAGGAAGAACAACTGGCCGCTCGCGGCCCTTCACCAACGGACGGCCCATGAACGATAGCGTGAAAATCTACACCGACGGCGCGTGCAAAGGTAACCCCGGCGCAGGTGGCTGGGGGGCATGGCTGGTGCTGGGGGACAAGGAAAAAGAACTTTTCGGTGGAGAAGCGCATACCACCAACAATCGCATGGAGTTGCTGGCGGTTATTCGTGCGCTGGAGGCCTTAAAGCGTCGCTGCAACGTACAATTGCACACCGACTCCAAATACGTGCAACAGGGCATTACCACCTGGATACACGGTTGGAAAAAAAACGGCTGGCGCACCAGTGATAAAAAGCCGGTGAAGAATGACGATTTGTGGAAGCAGCTTGACACGCTGGCGCAGCAGCACGTTGTCGAATGGCTTTGGGTCAAAGGCCACGCCGGGCACAACGGCAACGAGAAAGCAGATCAGTTGGCGAATCGCGGCGTTGAATCCGTCAAAGCAGGAGCTTGATGTGCGCCAAATCATTCTCGACACCGAAACCACCGGCCTTGACCCCGCACTGGGCAATCGCATCATCGAAATTGGCGGCGTGGAAATTGTCGACCGGCAAGCGACAGGCAAACATTTTCATCGCTACATCAACCCGGAGCGCGACAGCGAAGAAGGCGCGCTGAAAGTTCATGGCATCACCAGCGAATTTCTCGCGGACAAGCCGAAGTTTCGTGAAATCGCGCAGGAGTTCCTCGATTACGTCAGCGGCGCAGAGCTGGTGATTCACAATGCGCCGTTCGACCTGTCGTTTCTCAATCACGAACTGCGCCTGCTTGATATGAAGCCGATGAAAGCGCATTGCCCCAGCGTGATTGACACGTTAAAGCAGGCACGCGAATTACATCCCGGTAAACGCAACAGTCTGGATGCGCTGTGCGAGCGTTATCAGATCAACAACGCGGGACGCACCTTGCACGGCGGCTTGCTGGACGCGCAATTGCTCGCTGAAGTTTATCTCGCCATGACGCGCGGACAGGGCACGTTGATGATCGATGCCGCCCCGGTTGCGGCAACGCAGATTGAAATCAACGCGCGCGAGAAAATTGACATCATCGTGCTACGCGCGAGTGCCGATGAACTCGCCGCGCACGAGGCGCAACTGGCCGAAATCGACAAAGCCAGTGGCGGCAAGTGTTTGTGGAAATCTGTTTAAAAACAAATAATTAGGTTAATCTCCCAGGCGCATGGGCTACTTTGTCGCACGATTGTAAATCTACTGCACCACCATCTGATTTACCACAGCACGTTCTTTGACAAGCGCACGGCTGACGGCCTGACAGTCTGCCAGCGTGTAACCGTCGCGCTTCACGTCCGCTTGAAACGCAGCGAGGCGTTTTTCCATGGCCTGAAAGCGTTGTGCCTCGCCGGGGCGAATGCGTCCGGCACGCTGTGCGTTGTTGTAGACCGCGTAAATATCGTCGTGCGCGCGGCGGTTGTCCGCCACACAACGTGCGACCCCCGGATCGTAGCGTGACATGCGGATCACTTCGTCGCGTTCGCGTGCGATGGCGCCACCGATACGCTGGCAATCCTGCAGGCTGATGCCGTCGCGTGCGAGCTGCGCGCGGAAGTTGGCGAGCCGCGCTTCCATCGCGTTGAAGTGCTGTGCTTCAGCGGGATTGATGCGCCCGCTGCGGCGCGCGCGTTCGTAAATATCGACCGTGTCGGCGTGCGCGCGCTGATTATCTGCACGGCAACGGCGAATTTCTTCGTAGCCGTAAGCGGGTGGCTGCGGATTCGGATAGGCGCCCGGATACGGCGCTGGATTGACGGGTGGTGGCCCCGAATAAGGGCCGGATCGCGGTGGCGGCTGATGAGGTGGCGCCTCGCAACCGCCGACAAGCAAAAGCAGCGTTGCGAGGCAAGCGTGCAATGAAAAGCGTGTGACTGAATGCATGACGGTGTTCCTCGAAATTTTATTGGAGTGTGTGGAAATTAACTAATAAAAACAGATAGTTACGATTGGCTATGCCATGGCAGACCATTCTACGACAGCAGCTTCAGCAATTGCTCGAAAGCCTGCTCAAACAATTTCACGCCTTCGCTTTGCAGAGTTTCGCCAGCCAGCTGCATATCTATGCCTGCGTTTGCTAGTGCGTCGAACACAGCTTGTGCTTCATCCATGCCAGTGTCCAAAGTTGCTGCCGCTTTGCCGTGATCTCGAAACGCAGCGAGCGTGGCGTCGGGCACAGTGTTGATGGTTTCTGCGCCGATCAGCGATTCAACATACAGCACGTCGCTATACGCTGCGTTTTTGGTGCCGGTGCTGGCCCATAACATGGTTTGCGGCTGCGCTCCGTGTGCGGCGAGTTTGGCAAAGGCGTCAGACTTGAATGTCTTTTGATATTCGCGATACGCAAGTTTTGCCAGCGATACCGCCACTTTGCCGTGCAGCTTGAG
>CANKUB010000126.1 GCA_947486575.1 Betaproteobacteria bacterium
CACCTCATGCCGACCCCAGCAGGACAGGACAAATTGCAGCGTTGTCTCCACGTATTCTCTGGAATGCTCGACATCCCCAGAAAATCGTAACGCTATCGTTTCAATCCGCTAAAGTCACACTAAAAATCAATCCGGATACAGATGCTGGATGTGAAGCGCGCGGGCAATGTTGGGTGCCAATTTTTCGGGCGCATAAAACATCAATCCGCTTTGGCCCCCGAAGCGCGCACCACTTTGGTCCACTTGGCGATTTCTGCGCGCAAAAATTCACCGCAAGCTTCGGCTGAATTGCCCACCGGCTCGGTACCCAACGCGGCAAAGCGCTCTTTTACCTGCGGCGTATGCACGGCTTTCACCAGCTCGCTATTCAGCCGCGCAATAATCTCGCGCGGCACACCGGCTGGCGCCAGCATCATGTACCAGCCAGTCAGCTCAAAACCCGGCACGCCGGATTCCGCCACGGTGGGTATCTCTGGTGTCAGCGCCAATCGCCTGGATCCGGTAACGGCAATCGCGCGCAGGCGGCCCGTTTTAATCGGCGTCATCGCCGCTGTAGTGCTGCTGATCATGAAATCAGTTTCGCCGCTCATCAGCGCAGTAGCAGATTGGCCTGCGCTTTTGTACGGCACATGCACCAGCGAAGTTCCTGTCATGCTCTGAAACAGCACGCCACCCATGTGGTTGGCGCTGCCGCTGCCAGATGAGCCGTAGGTCACGCGCCCCGGTCTGGCTTTCGCCAGCGCGATCAAATCCTTGACGTTTTTTACCGGCACGCTGGGATGCGTCGATAAAAAATACTGGCCGGTGGTGAGTTGCGTGATGGTGGTGATTTCTTTCAGCGTGTCGTACGGCAGTTTCGCTTGCAGGCTTGGATTGATGGATATCTCCGGCGATGCCGTCATCAAGGTGTAACCATCGGGTGCGGATTTCGCCACGATCTCGGTGCCGATTACGGTGCCCGCACCGGGGCGATTTTCCACCACTACCGGCACGCCCAGCTGCTCCGCCAATTTTTGCGAGACGATACGCGCGGTAACATCCGTGCCGCCGCCCGCACCGACGGCAACCATCATGCGTAGCGGACGATTGGGATAGGTTTGTGCATTGACAGCGCCCGACAACAGCATCGTGCACAGCAATGCCGCAAAACATTGTGTGTGTGACATAAAATTTCCTCGCGCCAGAATTCATCGCATGGTAAATGAATTTGCACTCAGTCGATGCCGCGCATAGACTTGCTGGTGCATCATCAATGCAATAAATCACCAAGCCAATAACGCAATACGTGAATTAAAATAACTTAATAAAAACAAATAGTTACAGGACATTATCATGCGCGAATACCGCTACTTTAATCTGGTGATGGTGGCTTTTGTCACGGTGCTGATCTGCTCTAACCTGATCGGCCCAGCGAAGATTGCGCAAATTGATTTGCCGTGGTGGGGCACGCTCACCTTCGGCGCGGGCGTGCTGTTTTTTCCGATCTCGTATGTGTTCGGCGACATTCTCACCGAAGTTTACGGCTACTCGCGCGCACGCAAAGTCATCTGGAGCGGCTTTGCTGCGCTGGCGTTTGCGTCGATCATGGCGAGTCTGGTGGTGGCGCTGCCGCCTGCGCCATTCTGGAAGCATCAGGGCGCTTACGAAATCGCCTTCGGCTCAACCTGGCGCATTGTGCTGGCGTCGATGATCGCATATTTCTGCGGCGAGTTCGTCAACTCGCTGGTACTGGCGAAAATGAAAATCGTGACGCAAGGCAAGCATTTGTGGAGCCGCACCATTGGCTCAACCATCGCGGGCGAAGCGGTCGATTCCACGTTGTTTTACCCGCTAGCGTTTTACGGTACCGGGATCATTCCCGATGACAAACTGCCAATGGTAATGCTCGCGCAATTTGTGTTGAAAGTCAGCGTCGAAGTGCTGTTCACGCCACTCACCTACAAACTGGTGAACTGGCTAAAGCGCGCGGAGAATGAAGACTTTTATGATCGCAAGACCAACTTCAATCCGTTTCATCTCAAGGACTAAGATAAAAGGGAAAGAAAAATGGTCAGGGAGGTGAGATTCGAACTCACGACCTCCTGCTCCCAAAGCAGGCGCGCTACCGGACTACGCTACACCCTGACGGTGCATGCATTTTAGCTGATTTGCGCCTTCTTCGCAGCGCGCAATTTCAAATTTGCCCTACTGATTCAAACGATTACATTGCGTTAAACTCGACCTTTTAGCAGATTTATCCCATGACTGAAACGAAAAACTGGCGCACGCCCGCTGTAGTGATTGCCTGCGGTGGCCTGGCAATGACCATTGTGCTGGGCACGCGGCATGGCTTTGGGCTGTATCTGCAACCGATGACGCTGGATCTGGGTATCAGCCGCGAGACCTTTTCGTTTGCCATTGCGCTGCAAAACCTGTTTTACGGTTTTTCGCAGCCGCTTACGGGCATGATCGCGGATAAATTTGGCGCGGCGCGCGTGATGGCTGCGGGCACCATCCTTTACGCCATCGGCCTGGTGCTGATGTCGCATTCCACTACTGGTCAGGAACTGAATTTAAGCGCGGGCCTGGTTATCGGCGCGGCAATGGGTTGCTGTGGTTTCAGCACGGTGTATGGCGTGATCGGGCGTGTGGTGCCTGCTGAAAAACGCAGCACCGCCATGGGCATCGTCGGCGCCGCTGGGTCGATGGGGCAATTTTTGATGCTGCCGTATGGCCAGTTGCTGATCAACCATTTGGGCTGGCAACAGGCGTTGCTGATTCTGGCGATTACCGTGCTGCTGCTGCTGCCCTTATCCACGGCGCTGGTCGAAGATAAAAACGCGCAGGCGAAAGTGTTGTTCAAACAATCCATACCGGCAGCGCTGCGCGAGGCCTTCAACCATCGCGGCTTTTTGCTGATGTGTATTGCGTATATGGTGTGCGGCTTTCAGTTGCTGTTTGTGTCGGTACATTTTCCGGCGTATCTGATCGATCAGAAAATGTCGCCCACCACCGGCATGATTGCGCTGGCGCTGATTGGTTTGTGCAACACTTTCGGCAGTTACACCTGGGGTTGGCTGGGCGGGCGCTACACCAAAAAATATCTGCTGGCGACGCTGTATTTCACCCGCGCGATGGTGGTGATGGCGTTTATTCTGACGCCGTTATCGCCAATGACGGTGTATCTGTTTTCAGCGGCCATCGGCTTTTTATGGCTGGGCACAGCGCCGATTACCAGCGCCTTGATCGCGCAGATTTTTGGGCCACGGTATCTGTCTACGCTGGCCGGCTGTGCGTTCATGTTTCACCAGTTCGGCAGCTTTCTCGGGGTGTGGCTGGGCGGCCGCATATTTGATATGACCGGCTCTTATACGCTGATGTGGTGGATTACCATCGTCGCCGGCTTTGTCGCCGCACTGCTCACCCTGCCGGTGGACGAGCGGCAGATTCCGCGCACCGCCTCTGCACCCGCAGCGTAGGCTGCATCAGGGTGTAACGCGTGCAGAACGTGCCGCTTCATCGCGCAGCCAGCCGCGAAATGCCGCCACTGCCGGACGCTCGTCGGCGTGTTCACTGCATGCCATGTAATAACCGTCCGGCAGCGCCACGCGCAGACCAAACGGCGCTACCAGCCTGCCGCTGGCGATATCCTCCGCCGCCAGCACCGGCATGCTCGCCAACACGCCCACCGCGTCAATCGCCGCTTCAAACGCCAGTACGGCGTGACTGAAATGCGGGCCTTTGTTCGACTCGACGTCGGTAACGCCTGCCTCGCGCAGCCATAAGCCCCAAAACGGTTCGTTGTCGTAGAGTTCGCCGGTGTCGTCGTGCAGCAGCAGATGATGCTTCAGATCGGCGGGTGTTTTCAGCGGATGCGGATGATCCGCCGCCAGCAGCTTGGGACTGCAAATGGGCGTAATGGAAAGATCAATTAGCCGCTCCAGTTTTATCCCCGGTACATTGCCACGCCCGTAAAGAATGGCGACATCGGAATCCGCCAGCCAGGTATCAACCGTGGCACGCTCCGCCACATCACCCTTGCCATCGACACTGACGCGGCGCATGCGTGCGGAGATACGCACGTCAATTTCAGGATGTGCGGCAATAAAGCGGTGCAGGCGCGGCATTAGCCAGCGCGATGCAAAAGACGGCGCCGCGCTCACGGTCAGCGAGCCGCCACCCTGATGGCTGCGCATAATCGCGACGGCCTGCGCCATGCACTCAAAGCCCTCGCCCAGCTTGGGCAAGGCGGCACTGGCGACATCGGTCAATTCAAGTGCCCGGTTATAACGCCGAAATAACTGAACCCCCAGATATTCTTCAAGCGCGCGTATCTGATGGCTTACGGCTGCCGAAGTGACGTTCAGCTCGATAGCTGCTCTTTTTACGCTCAAATTGCGTGCAGCAGCCTCGAAGGCTTTGAGCGAATTCAATGGTGGCAGGCGCACAGGCATGGTTTTACCTATTTAGTTTATCTAATTTGAACTATCAATAGAAGTCTTTTGATGCTATGCAACAAATTTCGCAGGATGCAGTCTACGTTGTAGCAGTAAGTAATTGAAAGTAAAACTGTAATTTTACTTGTGTATAACAGGTAAGTTATTGATAAAAAAGGAGACTCAGCATGGAAAAGACGTTGAAAGTACGGAAAAGTTCAGAATTATATAGAAAAATTAACGCGTTAAAGCTGACGCCCGCGGCACGCGAGCAGGCCTTGGCCACGCTGGAAATAGCAGAAAACTACGCCAGCAAGGCTGTGTGGCTGTTTGGCAAGATCAGGCAAATCGGCGCAGCCGCACCTGCCGGGAGAGTTGCCGTGGGTGCCAAGCTCAAGCACCAGTAAGCGTGATGGTAGTCGGTCAGTCGAAACGCGCGGCAATTTCACAGCGCGCGTTTTGAGTGATTTATTTTGGCCGATTTACTTCGGTACAGCCACAGGGTTAGCGGCTTGCACGCGCACGCGGTCAAATTCGGCAAGGATCATGTCCGTCAAGTCAGCGGGCATAGGCACCAAGCGAGCGCGCAATGCGCTGGCTAACTCCTCGCGCGTCTCTGGCGGCATTTTTTCGTACGCCTCGCGCGCCTCGATGACAATTCGCTGCTTGCGTGTTGCCGACAGATTACTCAGCGCTTCGTGCGCCTGCCGCACGGCAGATGCCTTAATCGCCAGGTCGGCGAGAATCGACGGCGCTTCAAAAGCGTGTTTCGGATCGAGCAGAATACGCCGCACGTGGCTGTAGACTTCGTCACGCTGCGAGGCGGTGAGGTGCACAAAGCCTTCATCGATGAGCTGCCGCAACTGCGTATCGTCCATGGCCAGCGGCAACACGGGGGACAACGGTGCAGCGCTTGGCGCAGCAGCATTGGCGCCCGCGCGATCTACTGCCCCTTCAATGCCCGCGCTGATCAATTTGTCACGCACAATGCGCAACAAAATCAGCGTCAGCGGATCAAGGCTGTAGGCTGGTGCGCAAAGCACCGCCAGCGCAAGCCCCACGCTCAGCTGCGCCAGGGAGCGCCTCAGCGCAGACATCATTCTGCCATCACACGCATCGTCGCAAACGCCATCAACGCTCCTTCCTGCACGCCCTTCGAATAATCTAAGCTATTGTTTTTATTGATAAAATACACCGATCCGACGGAATGTCAAGCAGTAGCCTGCAAGCGTGATTCGCTCATCTGCCACGCTCATATCGCAACAGCGACCAAGCAGCCGCTAACTCGACTTCAGCATCGGGGTTTTTTCCAGCGAACGCAGACAAGCGAGAATTTCGCGGGCGACACCTTCAAGTGGTGCCTGATGCATCACGGCGCCCAGCTCCCACGCCGCGCGTGGCATGCCGTAGACCACGCAAGTCGCGGCGTTCTGCCCCACCGTCATCGCCCCAGCCTCGCGCATGCGCAGCAGTCCCGCCGCGCCATCCGCGCCCATGCCACTCAGAATCACCCCCACCGCTGCACTGCCCGCCTGCTGTGCAACGGAATTAAACAGGTGATCCACTGAGGGCCGATGACCGTTCAGCAACGGATCGTCCGACAGCAGTGTCACCGGGCCACTGACGCCGCGTCCAAGGCGCAGGTGCTGATTGCCCGGCGCGATATACACATGGCCGGGGTGGAGTATGTCGCCCTGCTCGGCTTCTTTGACTTTTAGTGCGCACAACGTATCGAGCCGCCCGGCAAACAGCCGCGTAAACGGTTGCGGCAGATGTTGCACGATCAGTATCGGCGGCATGTCCGCAGGCAAGCCGCACAACACCGTGGTGATGGCTTCAATGCCGCCAGTGGATGCGCCGATAGCAACCACCGCGTTGTGCGCGGCCACGCCCAGCGTGCCCAATGAGACTGCGAGTGTTTTACTGGCGTTGGTCGCAGGCGCTACCCGTCCACGCCGCGCGATGTTGGAGGCAGACGCGGCGGCAATGCGTACCTTGGCCGCAATGTCAGCCGCAAATGCATCCGCCAGCATCGGGCTCAGGCGCGCCGAAGGTTTGGTCACAAAATCCACCGCGCCCAATTCCAGCGCACGCAGCGTAGCGGTACCGCCCGCCACTGTCAGCGTAGACACCATCACCACCGGCATCGGCCGCAAGCGCATGATTTTGTCGAGGAAAGTCAGCCCGTCCATGCGTGGCATTTCAATATCGAGCAGCACCACGTCGGGCGACAACGCCTTGATTTTTTCGCGGGCATCAAACGGATCCTGCGCCGTAGCGGCAACTTCCATATCCGGCTGCGAGCGCACAATCTGCGCAATCATGTCGCGCATGACCTGCGAATCGTCCACAATAATGACGCGCGTTTTTTTACTCATCACTCACTTATCACTGACTTGTTACTCAATCGGCAAACAACTCGATATCGCCGCCGACAATACGTTTGCCGCCAATTTCAGTGGCATAGGCACGCTCGCGGCTGATAACGGTATCATTACGCAACTGATTGATTTCTTTAACTAAAACACGACCTGTCTCGACGAACAAGTAGACTTTTCGCGCGCTCTCGCCACCCACATCACGCGCTCTGACGGGGATACGCTCGCGCTCCAGATACTCCAGCGCAAACTGCGCATTGCGTGCGCCGACATCGCTCATGCCCGCCAGCACGCGGCCCGCACCAAATACCTTGGCTTCGAGACGCTCGCGCCGCGCGCCCATCGACAGCAGATTGTTGATCAGCATTTCCATCGCGTGCGCGCCGTAACGCGCAGGCTCACTCAACAGCGTATTGTTGCCTGAACGATCGGGCAGCATGAAATGATTCATGCCGCTGATACGCGCAATCGGATCCATCAGACACGCGGATACGCAAGAACCGAGCACGGTCACGATCATGATGTTGCGCTTGCTCGCGTAAAGCTCACCGGGGCCGATTTTCGCCGCATGTATGCCGAAGTAGCTGTCGTAGTACAGCTCGCGGCTGTCTTTGCCGGGCGCACCGCTATCGGTGTCGTAGGTAGTGGCCTTGGTAAAATTTGCCATGAGGCGCTACATCCCGTTAGGCCGCATTGTCGGCAGCTTTATAGGTGGTTGCGCCCATCGGCGTGAACAGATCTTTGGCGTTGAAAAACGCTTCGGAATGGCCTGCAAACAGCAAACCATGCGGTTTTTTCAGCAATGGCACAAAGCGTTTCAAAATCTGATACTGCGTATCTTTATCAAAATAAATCATTACGTTACGACAAAATATCGCGTCGAACTGGCCCTCGCCACTGCGTTCAATATCCCACACCGGTTGCATCAGATTCAGCATGCGAAAGGTGATGCTCTGCTTGAATTTGTCCTTGATTTTTACCTTGCTGGCGAACGCACCACTGCCATCCAGAAAATGACGGCGCAGGCGTTCGGGCGACAACCCTTCCACGCGTTCTCGATCGAAAACACCGGCTTCGGCCTCCTGCAGCATGGTGGTATTGATATCGGTTGCCAGTATGCTCACACTGCCAGCCGTGCCCCCCAGCGCTTCGTCGCAGATCATCGCAATGGAGTACGGCTCTTCGCCTGACGCACAACCGCAACTCCAGATGCGCACCGGACGTCCCGCATGCGGCAAAATCTTTTCTGCCAAAATGCCAAAATGATGCTGCTCTCTGAAAAAACTGGTGAGATTGGTGGTAAGCACATTGGTGAACCGCGTCCATTCGTGCTGCCCGGCTTTGTCCAGAAAATCAAGATAGGCTGTAACACTCGTCAATCGCAGCCGCCGCAATTCACGTGATAAGCGGCTGTAAACCATTTCCATGCGTGAATCACCCAGATGTATGCCGGCGATGCGATACAAATGCGTCGCCACCTTGTCGTAATCGGCCTGCGTGAAGCTGAATTCCCTGGACATGGCTGCTGGCCCGCATCACGCCAATGGCGCCTGCTTCAATTACGCCGCAACCTGATCGATCAGTTGCAAATCATCGCTGCTGAGCAGCCGCTCGATATTCACCATGATCAGCATGCGTTCATCCACGGTCGCCATACCCGAAATGAATTCCGTATTGATGGTGGAGCCAAAGCGCGGCGCCTCACGAATGTCGGCCACCGGAACCGCGATGACATCGGACACACTGTCCACCACGATGCCAATCATTTTCTTGTTTAAATTCAATATGATAACGATAGTCGTTGCATCGTATTTAACATCCGGCAAGTGAAATTTAATGCGCAAATCCACAATCGGCACGATATGGCCACGCAGATTGATCACGCCCTTGATGAAATCCGGCGTGTTGGCAATGGAAGTCACAGTGTCATAGCCGCGGATTTCCTGCACGCTTAAAATATCGAGGCAGTATTCCTCTGCGCCCAGCCGGAACGAAAGCACTTCTTTCTTTGACGCGGCGTTTGCTGCGTCGTCCATCCGTATATCACTCATGCCAGCTCCCTGAAATTCGTTACCCTTGCCTCAGACCGTGGCCACGCTGCGCTCGCTTCGGCTAACGGCTTTGATGTTGGCATGCTGCTTGACGATCTGATTGATATCGAGAATCAACGCCACCCGGCCGTCTCCCAGTATCGAGGCGCCAGCCATGAATTCAACCTTGCGGTAATTCGCCTCAAGGCTCTTGAATACCACCTGATCCTGCCCGAGCAAATCATCCACCTGCAACGCGATAGTGCGATTTTCGGCCTCAATCACCACCAGCACCGGCTGCGCAGCGGTTTTCTCGCCCCGCAATGCGCAGATGTCCCGCAACTTGACCACAGAAATATACTCACCGCGCAATTGCAAAACCTGCCCCTGCCCCACCACCGATTGCACCTGCACCGCCGATACCTGCAGGCACTCGCGGATAAACGCGATCGGAATAATGTAGCGCTCGCTCGCAACACCGACAATCATGCCATCGACAATCGCCAGCGTCATCGGCAGATTAATGGTGAAGGTGGTGCCCGCGCCCTGATTCGATTGAATGTCCAGCGAGCCGCCGAGCTTGCGCACGTTTTCGCTCACCACATCCAGCCCCACGCCTCTGCCTGACACATTGCTCACTTTTTGCGCCGTGGAAAACCCCGGCTTGAGCAATAACGCGTACATCGCCGCTTCATCGAAATTGTCGGCGGATTGCAGCAGGCCGATTTCCAGCGCGCGCCGCTTGACCATTTCAGGATTGATGCCGCGCCCGTCATCAATCACCGTTATGACAAAGCGGCCGCCGCGATGTTCCGCATGCAAACTCAATGTCCCCTTGGCGGGCTTGCCCACCGACAAACGGTCAGCGGGCAGCTCAATGCCGTGATCCAGCGCGTTGCGCACCAGATGCGTTAGCGGGTCAATCAACTGTTCGATGACGCTTTTATCGAGCTCGGCCTGCTCGCCGGATATTTTAAGTTCAATTGCCTTGCCCAATTGCAGCCCGAGATCGCGCACCAGCCTCGGGAAGCGGCCAAATACATGATTCACCGGCATCATGCGGATAGACAGCACGCGCTCCTGAATATCCTGCACGTTGCGTTCGAGTTGCGCGAACACGGACACCGCGCGCGCATCCTTGATCGCATCCAGACCCTGCGTCGATTGACGCAGCATGGTGTGCGTAATCACCAGTTCGCCCACCAGATTGACCAACTCATCGATTTTGTCGGTGCGTACGTGCATGGTGACAAGACTCGCGTCGCGTCGCGATTCTCCACCAGCAGCGCCTGCGGCTGCAACATCGCCGCGCGCAGCGCCCTCAGCATTCTTTTCCCCGGCAGAGGGTTCAACCTGCATCACTTCTTCAATTTCGAGCGCACAGCAATTGGACACCCACTCGAACACTTCGCGGATATCGTTCGCCGATGATTCTGTTTCCAGCGTGATGCGCCACGCCAGGTAACAGGTCGTCGGCACGAACGACTCTATGCCGGGCAGCGACGACAAATCCACCGTGCTATTGATCTCGCCCAACTGTGCCAATTCATCAATAAACCGTGCCGGATCGTTGCCGCTGTGGAAAAAATCCTGCGCCGGACGAAACACGATCACATACTTGTGTTTTCCGCCGACCACTGCCGCCACGCCTGCCGGAGCACCGGCAGTTTCGCTGGTAACCGCACGCTGCAACAGCAATTGCAGCTCACGCACGAGGCCCACGCCAGCCGTCGCATCTACTGGCCCCTTGGCTTCAGCGGCAAAAATCCAGTTACGCAGGCAATCCACACCGCGCAGCAGCACGTTGGTGCTGTCCGCAGAAACCGGCATCAGCGCCTGCCGCAAACGATCCAGCACCGACTCCATTTCGTGTGCCAACTCCGCGATCACGCCAAATCCCAGACTGCCCGCCGAGCCTTTCATGGAATGGATTGCGCGAAAAATACTGTCCAGTGCATCTTTGTCATGGCCGCTTTGCTCAATACCGAGCAAGGCCTCTTCGACATGGTTAAGCCCTTCGATGCTCTCCGCAAAGAAGGTGGCATGAAACCGCGATAGGTCGAGGCTCATGATTCACACATCAGAATTCTTTCCACTCGCCATCATCGGATAACACACCACCCGCGCCGGTTGCAGCCACGCCAAGGAGTGGCGCTGCCGTGCGCGCATTGGCGCGACTGCTGGCTGGCTCTTGTTTGGGCGGATTGGCTGAAGCAGAGCGGGCGGCTTTTGCGCCTGACGCTTTGGCGGATTGCGGAACAACTTTCGGCGTGCGACCTGGATCGCGCCGCCGGTTCAGGCGCGACGCGTCATCCTCATTCAACTTGAAAACTGCGGACATTTGCGTCAGCATCTGCGCCTGCGTGCGCATGGATTCAGCTGCCGCTGTCGCCTGCTCCACCACGGCGGCATTTTGCTGGACGACGTGATCCATCTGGTTGATTGCCTGATTCACCTGCTCAATGCCGCCGGATTGATCATTGGATGCCGGGGTGATCTGATCAATAATAGCCGTCACACGCGCCACCGAATCGACGATTTCACTCATGGTTTTACCGGCCGCTTCAACCTGCCGTGTGCCTGCGTCCACGCGATCAACCGAATTACTGATCAGGCTTTTGATTTCTTTGGCCGCATCGGCCGAGCGCTGCGCAAGGCTGCGCACCTCGGACGCCACTACGGCAAAGCCACGCCCCTGCTCCCCTGCTCTGGCGGCTTCCACAGCCGCATTCAGTGCCAGAATATTGGTTTGAAACGCAATGCTGTCGATGACGGAAATAATATCGGCGATCTTGCGCGAGCTTTCCTGAATCTGGTTCATGGTGGTGACGACTTCGCTAACCACCTGCCCACCCTGTGCCGCCACCTGGTTTGCGCTTTTGGACAACGCATTGGCCTTGCGCGCACTTTCGGTATTTTCACGCACGGCCGCGGTCAGTTGCTCCATGCTCGATGCGGTTTGTTCAAGCGTTGAGGCTTGCTCTTCCGTACGTTGCGACAAGTTGGTATTGCCCGAAGCCACTTCTGATGCCGACGTGTATATGGCCTCTGCGCTCACGCGGATGTCGCTGACCATGCGCGTAAGATTTTCAATCATCGCCTTCAACGCGAGCAGCAACTTGCCGAATTCACCCGATCCGTCGGTTTGAATATCACCGGTCAAGTCGCCTGCGGCAACCCGCCGCGCCAGCTTCAATGCCTCTTCCAGCGGCACTGCTATCGCACGTATGATCAACACCCACAAACTCAACACCATCGCAGCAGTTATCGACGACAGCGTTACCGTTGCGATGCGCGCGCCATCGCTCAAATACAGCGCGCCGATCACCCCCATCGACACAATCATCGCCAGTAATATCGACACTCCCAGCGCTAAACGACCTTTCAATGACATGTGCGCGCTCCTTTCATACCAGTAAACGGGCAGGCGGGAATCCGCATCAAGCCGGCAACACTTTGCGCAACACGCCGAGCAGCGCTTCGGGATCAAACGGCTTGACGATCCAGCCGGTTGCGCCTGCTGCACGGCCCCTGGATTTCATTTCAGGTTGCGATTCGGTGGTGAGCAAAATAATCGGCACAAATTTATATTCAGCCAGTTTGCGCAGTTCCGCCACCAGTTCGATGCCGGAACGCCCCGGCATGTTGACGTCCGAAATCACCAGATCGTAGCGCTGCTTTTGCGCATGCAGCAGCGCTTCGTCGGCATTGCCCGCTTCGGTTACGAGATGACCCGCAGACGTAAGCGTAAAATTGACCATCTGACGCATCGTCATGGAATCGTCAACAATCAGAATATTCGACACAACTGCCTCCTAAAATAACTCCACATCTACGGTTTTGGTTTTGCCGGGGATGAGGTCTCCACGCACTTTAACCGGTGTTTCGTTCATCGCGTCCGCCGCAGGCGCAATGCCTGCCGCACGTGTTTTCGCCGCCACTTCGGCCATGCTCGCCGTAGCCGTGGCCAACAAGGGTGATTTGATATGCTCCAGCTTCTGGTGCGTGATGTCCTGATATTGCATGGCGACAATTATCTGGTTGATATCCGCGCGAACTTCCTTGCCCAACGAGGTAATTTTTTCCAGCGTGCCGGTCACTTCGCGCGCCTTTTCCATGGTGGCGATATTCAGCTGCGACACATCCACCTTGGCTTGCACCGCCGCCAGGCGCACGCTGTCGCTGGATTTGCTTAGTATCCGCGCAAAAATAATTTCACATTTTTGAGCGGGCGGGAACGAGAGTGTAGTTCCACATAGGCAGAACCCGATGCGGTCGTAAGTTCACTTCGTGCATTTGGGCATCGGATATTTTAATGCCAGTCGGATAGTCACCGTCTA
>CANKUB010000127.1 GCA_947486575.1 Betaproteobacteria bacterium
AAAATCACTTCGGATTTGATGAACAGCACCACATGCAGCGACAACTGCACCAGCACCACGTGACTCACATTCGGAAAAATATGCGCGAACATGCGGCGTGCGTGCGACGTGCCTATGGCATCCGCTGCCAGCACGTATTCGCGTGTGCGATGCTTTAAATACTCCGCGCGCACCAGCCGGAATATGCCCGTCCACCCGGTAAAACCTAATATTAAAATCACGGTCAGCGTGCCTTTTTGATTCAGCACCGCCGCGATCGCCAGCACCAGCAACAGATACGGTATGGCGGTAAACACGCTATAAACCCAATTCAGAAAATCGTCCATGCGCCCGCCGTAGTAGCCGGCGTATGCGCCCGTCACGGTACCGATAAACACCGCCAGCAGCGCCGCAACCAACCCGACGATCAATGAAGTCTCCGTACCTTTGACGGCCTTTTTCAACACGTCGCGGCCCCATTTGTCGCCACCGAGTGGCAGGGTTGCGGCTCTGGCTTCAACCGGCGGCGCAGCAGCCAGATTTTTACGCAACTCGCTGAGTATGTCAGCCAGCGGATCGACAATGCCGGGCTCGCTGGATGTCACCGCTGCGGGCGCCTGCGTTGTCGGCGTAGCCATCGGCAGTGCATCCGCCCCCACAAACCCCGGCGGCGCATAGTTAACACCGGCTTGCCGTGGCCAATCTGCCGCGATCAAACCTGCTGCTGCTGCGACTACAACCGCAAGGTACACACATACAATCGCCAGCGACACCATACCGACGCGATCACGTCGCAATCGCCGCCACGCCAGCCCCCACAAGCCGGGCGACAATTCATGTGCCACGGAAGCACTCATTTAAGCTGCACTCGCGGATCGACCGCTTTATACAAAATATCCGCCAGCAGATTGAACACGAGTGTTGCCATTGCCACATAAACCGTCACTGCTTTAATCACGGGGAAATCACTGCGCTCCACCGCCAACAGCACTTCGCGTCCGATGCCGGGTATCGAAAAAAATCGCTCAATCAAAAATGCGCCAGCCAGCAACGCAGGCAATTGAATCATCACGTTGGTCACGATGGGAATCGCCGCGTTACGCAACACATGCACGCCCATCACGCGTGCCTCAGACATGCCTTTGGCACGTGCTGTGCGCACATAATCCTGATTAATCTCATCGAGGAAAAACGTGCGATAGAGCCGCGTGTCAGGTGCGAGTGACACCGCGACACCAACCACGATCGGCAGCACGCTGAATTTCAGCAGATTGGTCATGAAATCCTGGCCCCAACCCTGCACTGGAAACCAGCCCAGCTGAAATGCAAAAATATATTGAAAAACAATGATATAGACGAGAATACTGATCGATTGCCCCACCGTGCAGGTGATCATCACCGCGCGATCGGTGAGCGCGCCTCGCTGATACGCAACCAGCAAGGCCAGCACCATCGCCATCGCCGTACCCACAATCAACATCGGCACCAGCACCGTGAGTGATGGTATCAGCCGAGTCGCAAATATCGCAGAAACTTTTTCGTTGGTGGCCCAGCTCACGCCAAAATCGCCCGTAACGATCTGCATGATGAATATCCACAACTGCACGTAGTATGGCTGATCGACACCGAGCTGCTTGCGGATGTTGGCGATTTGCTCCGGATTCGACATTTTGCCGGCAAGCAGATACGCCGGATCACCGCCGATCCAGTTGAACAGAATAAATACCAGCAGCACCACGCCCAGCAACGTCGGCACGAATTGCAGTATGCGGCGAATGATATAGGCAGACATCAGTGCGGCCCCTGCCGATCAATACCCATATACATCCACTCGCTCACGTTGACGGCAGATTTTTTGTAGCCCGCCACGTAGGGATGCAACAACACATTGCGGTAACGGCTGTCGGTCAGCAACCATGCGGTGTCGGCTTCCATCTGCCGCGCCATTTCGCGATACAGATGATTGCGTTGCGGTCCGTCGGGCAAGCGCCGCGATTGTTCATAACGCTTGTCGTACTCTGGCGATTTGTAGCATGCGGAGTTGGTCTGCCCCGCATTGGGGCCGTAGAGCAATTGCATAAAATTATCGCCATCAGGGTAATCTGCAATCCACGCAGCGCTTTTCATCATCAAGCGGCATTGATTCGCGAGTTTGATCAACTCTGCGAAACGATCTTTGTGAATTTCGACACGTATGCCGATAGCGTCCAGCGAACGCTTCATCAATTCATCAAACTGCCGGTCGCGTTCAGTTGGCGTCGAATAATATTTTAAAATCAATAAGTTACCGTTTGGCAGCGTGCGATATCCATCCGCGCCCCGCGTGTAGCCGAATTTATCCAGCAACGCATTCGCAAGTTGCGGATCATACGCAATGCTGTTGCGATACGCAGGCTCGTGCCCCGCGATGCCTGGCGGAATCGGATAGTGCGTACGCACTGCCTGACCTTTGCGGATTACGTTGATTTGATCATCAATGTTGTAGGCCATTGCAATCGCGCGCCGCAGTGCAATCTTTTCTTTGCTGAAGCCGCCGATCGGGTTTGGCGCATTGCCGATTTTTTCCTGCGTATTGAAAAATAGATAAATGATTTCAGCATCAACGCTGCGCTCCATGCGTATGCCCTGGCTCGTGTATTCGGGTTTAAGTTTGCCATCCATTGTCATGAACTTGGGCGCGAGCTCTTCCAGCTGATATTCGATATCCGTCTCGCGCCGCTGAAACGCCAGCCAGCGGCTTTGCGCTTCGTCCATCACGCTGATTTCAACGCGTTCTATCTGCGGGATTTTTTTGCCTGTCATGCGTGCAGCAATCGCTTGATCGGCGGTATCGCTACCTGCATCGGCACTCCAGCGTAATTCGCGGAAGCCCGCGTTTTTTTCCAGAACAATTTTCGATGAACGCACATAGCGTTTTAATTGATACGCGCCTGTGCCCACCGGGTGCGCATTGGTATCATCGCCGTACGCGACAATCGCCTCGCGTGCCACTGCGCCCACCAGATTGAACGCCAGTACATGCGAAAAATTAAAATCCGTGTCTGTCAAACGAATACGCAACGTATAACGATCCGGCGTTTCAAAGCCGGCAACAGCGGCATCGTAATCAAAGTGTCCCGATTTTTTCGCATTGGCGGCAAGTCTGTCGAGGCCGACAATCTTGCCCTCGAACAAAAATGCATACGGCGAACGATTCTTCGGATCGAGAAACCGTTTGATCGAATACACATAATCCGCAGACGTCAGCTCGCGCCTGCTATCAGGAAGCCCTTTGAAGGCTGCATCGGGTGTGAAATAGACGCCCCGCCGTATCGTTAACGTATACGTTTTGCCGTCATCAGAAATTTGCGGCAGTGCGGTTGCGATATTGGGCACCAGCCTCGCGGGGCGTGCGAGATAGTCGTAGGTAAGCAACGGCTCGAAAATCGCAGAGATCACCAGCCCGGAGTAATAATCCGAAACCTTGACCGGATCAAAACCGGTTTCCGCAGTCGAAAACGTCAGGCGCAACGCTTTTTCGCCCGGGCTGCCTGCATGGGGTGAAACACTGTCGGGCGATGCACGTTCACCGCATCCAACGAGGATTGCAGCGAACAGTATTGCAATGAAAACACAGGCCTTTGTCATTGCGTAGCAGTGTATCTGAATCCTCAGGCGCGCGTCAGCCCGCACCGCCCGTGCTTGTTATAATCAGATTCAAACCTGAGGATTCATCATGGCCTTTTTACAAAACAAAAAAATTCTGATCACCGGCTTGCTGTCGAACCGTTCAATTGCCTACGGCATCGCGCGCGCGGCGCATCGTGAGGGTGCGCAGCTCGCCTTCACCTATCAGGGCGAAGACATCAAGGCGCGCGTGATTGATCTCGCCAAGGATTTCGGCCCTGCGCCGGTGTTGCCCTGCGATGTGGCCGACGACGCACAAATCGCCAAACTCTTTGAAAACTTACGCGCCGAGTGGGACGGTCTGGACGGCCTGGTTCATTCCATCGCCTTCGCGCCACGCGAAGCGTTGAAGGGTGACATCCTTGAGGGCCTGACACGGGAAGCGTTTCGCATCGCCCATGACGTCAGCTCCTATAGCCTTGCCGCCTTGTCCAAAGCCGCACTGCCGATGATGGAAAATCGACAATCCGCCGTGCTGACGTTGACCTATCTGGGCGCACAGCGCTCGGTGCCCAACTACAACGTGATGGGTCTGGCCAAGGCGAGCCTGGAAGCCAACGTGCGTTATCTCGCACAGGGCCTCGGACCCAAAGGCATCCGCGTCAACGGCATTTCAGCAGGGCCGATCAAGACATTGGCAGCCGCAGGCATCGGCGGCTTTGGCAAAATCCTGAAATTCGTCGAAGAAAACGCACCGCTACGACGCAATGTGACAATTGAGGATGTGGGCAATGCGGCGGCATTTTTACTATCGGATTACGCCAGCGGTATCACCGGCGAAATTACCTATGTCGATGCAGGGTTCAGTACAGTGGTGGGCGGCATCGCCGGCACGGCGCAATAGGTAGCCCGCGCGCAGCGGCATCGACCTTGGCTTTTGCACGCGGATAGGTTGGCTCCCCTGCACTTGCCTTGCTGGAAAACGCAGTGGAAATCACCGAAGTCTTTTACCCAAAAACCCGAACCATGTGGCGCCACTGGCTCGGCCGAAATTACCACTCAGGCAAAGCCGAGGTGTGGCTGCGCACGTTTCAAAAGGCGTCAGGCAAGCGTCGCGCGTTTTGTTCCTGCGCGCTGACGTGAGTGCGCCACAGATTCAAACACGAAAGCGCTGGCTGCCAGAAAATATCGCGCTTGCTCCCCTGCAAAACAGTCATCGCGCCACCAAACCGGTATGGGGCGGGATGATATCGATAGCGATGCCGCTTCATTCCTTGTCAGCTTTGACAGACACCATGGGCGACTCGGATGTAGAGACTTTACGCACCGAAAGTACCATCGATATCGTGATAACCGTCGCGACAACGCCGAGAGAGACCAGTACCGGTATCTTGAAGACGTCGATCAGCATCATTTTGACACCAATAAACATCAGCACGATTGCCAGACCGTATTTGAGGAGCGAAAAGCGGTCTGCCATGTCAGCAATCAGAAAATACATCGCCCGCAGACCCAGAATAGCAAATACATTTGACGTCAACACAATGAACGGGTCAGTGGTAATCGCAAAGATCGCCGGGATGGAATCCACCGCAAAAATAAGATCAGAAATTTCGACCAATACCAGTACCAGGAAAAGTGGCGTCGCGTACCGAACCGATTTCCCGATCTCGGATTTTGTTATGAAAAAGCGCTCACCGTGGAATTCGTTGATCACATTCATGTGTCCCCGTATCCAGCGAATCACGGCATTATTGGCCAGGTCCGGTTTTTCGTCTGCAAACCACCACATTTTAATACCGGTGACGAGCAAAAACGCACCAAACAGGTAGAGCAGCCAGTGAAATTGCTCGATCAGCCAGACACCTGCAAAGATCATGACCGTGCGCATTATTATTGCACCGAGAACGCCATATATGAGCACGCGTTTCTGCAATTCGAGGGGTACTGCGAAAAATGAAAACAGCATCAACCATACGAATACATTGTCTATGGCCAGCGATTTCTCGATCAGGTAGCCGGTAATGAACTCCAGCGCTCTATCGTTTGCCACGTCGCGGCCATCCGTAACATCCAGATGCCACCACAAGATGCCTGCGAACAGTAACGATACGCCGACCCAGATCGCTGACCAGGTGGCAGCCTCGCGGATAGTTACGCGGTGCGTCTTGCCTCCGCCCACCACGAACAGGTCGATTGCGAGCATGACCAGCACGATCACCGCGAATCCGACCCACATCCACAGACTGCCCACCGATTCCATGTCAGCTCACACGGGTCAATCAGGACGCAAATCGGCGCCACCGTCGTCCACAAACCCAGGCGTCAGTAAACGGCGGGAAGACCATGATTTTTCGGCGCGGCGGGTGACCGTACGCGAAACACGATCCACGGCTCGATCAATGGCAACGTACATATCTGCCTCGTCCTGCACAATAATAACCATGGGATTGCCGTGCAATAGGGCACGGATGGTGCAACGTTTATCTACCCCGCCACGCGGGCCGTTCTCGTCAGCCAAACGCACCAGAACACTGCGCACCTTGCCGGACGACGCCCCCAGAGCACACCGCAGCTTTCTATCGCAATAGCTACGCAGTCCGTCGGTCAGTTTGAAACCACTCGATTGAATGCCAATTTGCATGATTCATCTCCTGGGTTATTGATCAGAAACTGATCAAGGCGTCAGTGTAGAAAAGATCGATATATCTAACAAATCGAATATAATTAACTTATACTTCGCATTTTTCGATGTATTGATCAATATGGCAAATCTCAATTACAAGCATTTGCGCTATTTCTGGATGGTCGCCAAGGCGGGCAGTATTGCCCGGGCAAGCGATCAATTGCACGTAACACCGCAATCCATTAGCGGACAATTGACCGACCTCGAAGAGGCGATAGGCGCCAAACTTTTTCGGCGTGCCGGGCGAGGTTTGGCAATTACCGACGTTGGCCGCCGCATCCTCAGTCACGCCGACGATATCTTCAAGTTAGGGGACGAGCTGCTGGAAGTCGCACGCGATCAGCGCTTAGCAACCCCACAACCATTCCGGATTGGTGTAGCAGACTCAGTACCCAAATCGGTCACTTACCGCGTGGTGGCACCCGTATTGCGAATTGAGCAGCCTATCCGGTTAATTTGCCGGGAGGGAAGACTAAAATCCCTGATGGGCGAGCTGGCCGTGCATCGACTCGACATGGTCATCGCTGACCGCCCCATGCCCAACGATGTCAACGTTCGTGCATATAATCACTTGCTGGGATCCAGCGGCTTAGCCGTATTTGGCGCCGATGCTTTGATAAAAACACTGCCTGGAACATTTCCGACAATGCTTCACAATGCACCATTTTTGTTGCCTGGCGAAAGCACGGCCATACGCCCAAGCCTTGAGCATTGGTTCGAATCCCAGAAGGTGCGGCCTCGTATTATTGGCGAATTCGACGATGGCGCATTGCTCAAGGCATTCGGCCAGGGCGGTGCGGGACTGTTCGTTGCACCCAGCGCCATTGCGGATTACATCTGCAGGCAATACGCAGTGCAGATGATTGGACGGATCGATTCCATCGTAGAGGAACTCTACGCAATTACCACCGAACGACGGATTCGACACCCGGCAACAATTGCCGTTAGTCAGGCAGCATTACATGAGCTATATGGGACGCGCAATGCCAGCGACGTTCCCCGAAAAGGCGGCGGACGCAGGATTCGTTCCAGTAAACGGGGTACAACACTGACCCAAACCCCACTCTGACACAAAGCGCCGGGCCAGCGCGTAAGATCGCTAAGTATCCAACGCAGAAACGCTACTTCTCTTTTTTCTCGCTCAACGACTCTTTGCGAATTTTCACATCGCCCTTTTGTTTCAGGCTGGCTAGAAACGCTGCGTTTTGCTCTTGTGCCAGCGCCTGCTGCATCGCGCCTGCCAGGCTCTTTTCTTTTTCTGGGTCAATCTTTTCGGGATCAACCGTGCGTGTCACGCGTATCAGCGTATAACCCAGTGGCGTTTCCACGCCAGAATACGCAGGCAGTTTTGTGACATCGATACGTAAAATCTGCTTGCGCACATCGTCACTTAAGTCTTTGATTTGGCTAGAAAAATTAACTAGCTGCGAGGCTCCCCAGGTAACCTCCGCTTCCTTGCCCTGACGCAACTTTTCAAGTGCGGCACGACCCTCTTGCCCGGCCAGTTGTGCGGCCTGACTACGAATAAGTCTGGCTGCGATTTCACCTTTTACGTCGTCGAACGGCCGCACCACCGTGGGTTTAAGTTCAAGCAAGCGGGCTGATACCAGTGTGCCGGGCGCAACTTCAATCGCCTCGGTGTTACGCTTGTTCTTCAGCACGTCGTCCAAAAAAATCGCCTGAATTAATTTGGGATTATTCAACCGCGGATCGTTCGCCCCGCCCGAACGCCCGAACCAGCCGCTTTGCAGCACGGTGGTTTTTGCAAGCTCCGCTGCCGATTTAAGACTGTCAGATTGCTCGAATACCGTGTTACTGAACTGCTCAGCCAGCGCAGAAAATTCCTTGGTCGCCGACGCACGCTTCAAATCGGTTTCTATCTGACCACGCGTGGTTTCAAAGGTGGGGGCTTTGGTTTCGCTGATGGCCGTCAGTTTGATGATATGCAAGCCGAAGTCGGATTCCACTACACCGGAAATATCACCCACTTTCATGCCGAATGCCGCATCGGAAAATGGCTTAACCATGTCCGCGCGCTTGAAGTTACCCAAATCGCCGCCGTTTACTGCCGAGCCTGGATCTTGCGAATTGGCCTTGGCTATGTCGGCAAATGCTGCCGGTTTCGCTTTAACCTGCTTCAGCAGATCATCAGCCTTGGCGCGGGCTTTTTGCTTTTCTTCAGCCGAGGCCTTTCCATCCACCGCAATCAGGATATGGCTCGCCTGGCGCTGCTCTTGCACCTGTATGCGCTTGGCCTGATCGTCAAAGGTTTTTTTGACGTCTTCGGGATCCACTTTCTGGTTGGGTATTAACGCATCGATGGACAGCATCACGTACTCGATACGTATCTGCTCCGGGATGCGAAATTCGTCCTGGCGGCTGTCGTAATATTTTTTTGATGCACCGCCATCCACGGTCACTTTGGATTCAAAATTGCTGGGCTGTAAGGTAAAGGTGCTGGCCTCACGCTGCGTTTCCATCAGGCGCGACAACTGCTGCACCACTGTGCGCGGCAGGAAATTGGATTCGCCGTAAGCATCATTCACTTGCCGCAGCACCAGATCGCGCCGCAAATCACGCTCAAAATCTGCAGCGGTCTTATTGCGAGTTTTGAGAAACCCTTCGTAGAGCTCCATCGAAAACTTGCCCTCCGCCTGAAATGCCGGTGCCTGCCCGAGTATGATCTGCAGCTGCTGATCCGTCGCTACCATGCGCGCACGGTTCGCCTGCTGCAAAAGCAATTGCTGATTGACCAGAGACTCCGCTACAGCAAAACGCATCTCGGGGTTATCCATCATCGCAGGATCAATTTTGCCGCCACTCATGTTTTGCATCATTTCCTGCCGCTCGCGCAGCGCGACATTGAATTCCTGCTGATTGACGGCCTGCCCGTTTACGGTGGCGATAGTCGCAGTCGACTCGCCACCACGCAGGTAAGAATCCACGCCGAAAAATGCAAAGGGCGGAATGATGACGAGCGCCAGGAGCAATTGCAGCGCGCGTTTATGCTTGTATACAAAATCAAACATGATTAATGCACCTCAACGAAAAGGCGAACCGAGGTTCGCCTTTTTCTATTTTCTTACAATTGGCGGATGGACGTCCGCCAAGTTACGTAATAAGCGGTTGATTTATATACGATTTTTTAATCGCATCCCAATCCACCCACAAAACAACCACTAAAGCGTTAGGAAGTTATGGCAAATTTTAACATGTTCCAAAGTTGAAGCTGTAACTATGTCTGGGACCGTCAGATTAGTGGAATGTGGGGACCCATCGGACATCAAATAGATTTTGCATTTTGTCGTTCCGATAAAGCCAAGTTTGCAACTACAGCGCAAAATGGGATCACGTCGTCAGCCTTAAAGATCAATTCACTCACCCCGGCGTTTTTCGCCTCTTCGCGCAGCGTCTCGTCGATGAATCCTGATGTAATGGCCACAGCAACTGTGGGCTGAATTTCGCGCAACGCTCTCGCGACGTCCAGTCCAGACATACCCGGCATATTGTAGTCTGATAGCACCAAACTGAAATCAGACGGGTTTGAGCGAAATGTATCTATTGCAGCCATTTGATCAGTGAACGCGCTGACACGGTATCCGTACTTTTCAAGTAGACGCTTGACCAAGCGTACCATCGCTTCGTCATCATCCACATACAGAATGCGGCACCCCTGACCATCTTGAATCGTCGCGGCACCATCACTGATATCGCCTACTACCGAAGACTCAATTCTTGCATGAATCGGCAAATAGATTGTAAATGCTGTTCCCTTGCCCAATTCACTTTCTACGGTAATGATCCCCTGATGCCGCTTGACAATACCGTGCACCACGGAAAGACCCAGTCCCGTACCTTCCCCGGGGGGCTTAGTCGTAAAGAATGGCTCAAATATTCGCTGCCGCGTTTCCGCATCCATGCCCATGCCGGTATCACTCACCTGCAGTCGCACAGACATTCCCGGATTGCGTGTGAAAAAGGCACCCAATTCGGCGTTTTGACTGGCTAGTTCCATGTCCCCCTTTATTGTTTCCAGTCGAATCACGATCCGTCCATTACCCCTTGTTATCGACTGGGACGCATTGGTGGCAAGATTGAGCAGCGCCTGCTGTATCTGAATGGCATCTGCCAGTACGGGTGGAATATCAGGTGCACAATCGATCTGAAGCGTCAATCGTGCCGGCAGCGTGGACCGCAGTAATCGCGAGCATTCGTGCACCACCTTTTCAAGGTGCACGGGCATGAATTTCGTCACCTGACGGCGGCTAAATGTAAGAATCTGCTGAACCAGATGGCGCGCACGCACCGCTGCCTTGTTGATTTCCTGCAAGCTTTCCTGCACAGCTATGTTGTCCTTGGCATCGTAGCTGGCAAGATCCGCATTGCCAATAATGGCAGCCAGCGCATTGTTGAAATCGTGCGCAATGCCTCCGGCGAGCGTTCCGATGGCTTCCATTTTCTGCGATTCCCGCAATTGCTCCTCGAGCAGGATGCGTCCGGCTTCTGCCGCGACGCGATCCGTAATGTCACGCAAAGTCACGGTCAGCAAATGCCCATCGTCTGTCAGCACATGGGAGATGGAGGCCTCTATGGGAAACTCTTCCCCGTTGGACCGTAACCCGACAACCTTGGTGAATTGCCCCATGCCTCTGACAACAGGCCCCCCTTGCATAAATCGTTTAATGTGCGCTTGATGCCCCTTGCGATAACGCTCCGGAATAAACTGTTGCAGCGCCTGCCCTACAGCGTCACTGGCTCGAACCTGAAATAGTTTTTCTGCCGCCACATTAAAAATCAATATGCGTTCAGTCTCATCGACGCTGATAATGGCATCCATCGAGGAATCGATAATCGCGGACATGCGACTTTGCAGCGCCGCTATCGATTCCTTCGACCGCTTTCGTTCCGTGATATCGCGAAATACCAAGGCAACGCCTATCATCTCGCCCTTGGCATTATGTATGGGCGACTGACTCGTCGAAACATCGATACGGCGCCCTTCCTTGGTCACGCGCACGGTTTCCAGGTCGATGATGGGCTGTCCGGCTGCGAGCTGCTGGCGATTCATGTGCGCCTCCACCTCGCGTTCCGGCGGAATAAAAACGGACACACTCCGCCCCATCATTTCATCTGCCGAATATCCAAACATTAATTCTGCAGCGCGGTTCCAGCTCAACACCTTTCGGTCAAGGCTGCGGCCGATGATCGCTTCATGCGAACTCTCAACAATAGCCGCAAGCATGTTGCGGGTCGCCTCTTCCTGCTTCCGGACTGAAATATCATGCAGCGTCACGGAGACACCGATGACCACGCCATGACTATTGCGGACAGGGGACTGCGAATTCCAGACGGAGATCACTCGCCCATCCCGGGTGACACGATCCGTCTCCCCAGCAACGATATTGCCAAGCAGTAATTTACTCGTGTTATCTCTGAGCCCGGAAACGCGGGACGATGGAATTAGCATGTCAGACGATTTCCCGATGATCTCGCTGGCAGGATAGCCAAGCATTCTTTCCGCCCCGGCATTCCAGGACAGAATTTTGCCGGCCAGCGTCCGGATAAAAATGGCGTCGTTCGAGTTCTCGATAACCGCGGCAAGCTCACCCCGAACCGACTCGTCGCGCCATAGCCGATAGATCAGAATGCCCAAAGCAATCATGAGTGCCAGAATAGGCAATCCAAAGCCTGCTGCATTGGTTCGCCAATCGGCAAGCACGTCGGATTCCGCAATACCCACGGACACAAAGAAGGGATAACCGGGGATCTTGACATAGCTGTAAATACGGGCAACGCCATCTGTGGCAGACACAAGACGCACCGTAGCCGTCCGGACGTCTGATACTAAAGCCGTGCGCGTCGGGCTGTTTGACGGCAGCGGTTCATTGAGTCGTTGATCCGATATTGGCCATCGGGCAACCAGCTTGAAATTATCGCTACGATAAAGCGCCACAGCTACACTCGGAGCACTTTCCGTGTTGGTTATCTTCACGGTGCTGAATAGTTTCTCAAAATACGCAACGTCTAAAACAGCATAGACGGCGCCTTGAAAGCGCCCCTGGTGGTCACGCAACGCTTTGCCGACCACAACCATTTTTTGCTTCGAAATACGCCCGATCAGCGTGTCTGAAAATACCAGACGAGCTTTGGTATCGTCACGCAACTGGCCAAAGTGCTCGCGTCCTACACCGCTAGCGTGCGGCGCGGATTTTCGGTCGCTCGTATAAAGCAGCGTGCCTACACCATCCAGCACGCGTAGCGCTATCACTTCTGGAAATTTGAAGGTTAGCAAATCCAGCCGGGCGTCCCATTCTTGACCATAGCGGGATACGGCTTCCGGGCGCAAAGACTCTAAGGGCAGGTCGTGCGCCAGTTGTTGCAAATCACCATCCACACGACGCAACGCGGAAGCGATCCGCGATTCGATCAGATCTGCAAAATCACGAGTGCTTGATTCAGCATGGCGCAGGGCCTCGCGATAACCGATCCAGACCAGTGCCCCTGTTAACGCTAGCACAGTGCCCGCCAAAACGCTTAGCACAACAATACGAATCCATTTCTTGCCCATGCGTCCTCGCCCCAGACAGTCCCCGCAAATTGGACTACATTTCAGAATTATTTACAATTAATTTTTATCAAAACGAACCTGCGGCTCTATCGCGATTCTGATCCGATTGTCCATTCGACAATGGACAGGCAGCGATGCTCAACGCAGCTTTCTTACCCTGCGCTATTTTGGCAATCGGTATGACGCCG
>CANKUB010000128.1 GCA_947486575.1 Betaproteobacteria bacterium
CGAAAAGCAAGGGGGGAGACTGGGCCACGAAAAATATTATGGCACAACAAAACGACTCAAAAACGTGAGTTGTTTAGAATCAATGACTTACAGTTTAATAATCGCCCAAAAAGACCACTTATGACGAAATCATGTTAAAGATGGGTTACGGTCCGGATTGCGCTGCATTGACGCAACCGTGATTTTTTCATTGGGTCCCTGCGAGGTAATGGAGGTGCCGACGAACTCGGTGGCGATAACCGGCGATTTCTCGTCATCAAAATTGAGTTTCAGATCCGCTACGATGCCGTTATGCACATCGCCGCCGAGCACCAGCGGATTGCTGATTCTGCGTTCAACGATGTTGCCCAGCAACCGTTCGCGCGCTTTGGGGTAGCCATCCCAGCCGTCGGTCCAGAAGCCCGGTTGCGCATCGACCAAGCGTGTTTGTTGCGCCATCAGCGTCTGCTGCGCAATGATGTTCCAGCCTGCGCTGGGTTTATCCAGCGCGCTCGCAAGCCAGCGCTCCTGTTCTGCGCCGAGCAGGGTGAGATCGGGCGACAAACGTTCGGCGCAATCGGCGGGCTTTACTACGGTGCTGCCGCCGCGTCCGGGACGAGAGCAGACCTGATGCGAGCGATACTGCCGGTCATCGAGCACATAAAAACGCACAAGTTGTCCAAACGCGGTTTGCATATAGAGTTGCGCGTTGGCGCCCTGCGGACGCGCCCACGCGGGCAGCGGCATGTGTTCGTAGTAGCCTTTGTAGGCTGCTGCGCGGCGCTGCAAAAACGCGTCAGGCGCATCCAGCGTTTGTGAACGATCATTGGCGTAATCGTTGCTGACTTCGTGGTCGTCCCAGGTGGCGATCCATGCAAACGCCGCGTGCGCCGCCTGCAAATCCGCGTCACTTTTGTAGAGCGCATAGCGATTGCGATAGCTTGCGAGATCGGTCGCTTCAGGCGCGCCGTGACTGCGTACACGATTGCTGCCCCACGACGCTTCGTAAATGTAATCACCCACATGAACCACCAGATCAAGGTCTTCCTGCGCCATGTGCCGGTAGGCGCTGAAGTAGCCCTGCTCATACTGCTGGCACGAGGCCAGGGCAAAACGCAGGCGGCTATTGGCGACATCCGCAGCGGGCGCCGTACGAAAGCGGCCCACTGCGCTGGTAGCGCCGCCCGCGTGAAAGCGATACCAGTACACGCGAGAAGGTTCAAGCCCGTTGACTTCAGCATGCACCGAGTGCGCCCATATCGGCTCGGCACGTTCCACACCTTTGTGCAGTGCCTGTCGAAACCGATCGTCTGCGGCGATCTCCCATTGCACGTCAACCGCTGTACCCGGCATGCCGCCACCGTTGAGCGGATCAGGCGCCAGCCGTGTCCACAACACAATACTGGCAGGCTGCGGATAGCCGGACGCTACGCCCAGTGAGAACGGGTTGGTGTCAAAGCGCGGCTGGGCGAGCAAGCGTAGCGGTGAAGCGTTCACCATCGCGCCGGATGTAGCGAGTAACCATGAGCGGCGATTGAGCATGCTATAACTATTTGTTTTTAAAGATATATTTTGACTAAAAAATTGCGTTACGCAGCGTGTTTTTTAGCGTAATTCCAATCGATCTCAATGCCAAAGCCGGGTTTGTCGTTCATGTGCACGTAGCTGTCACGTATCTGCGCCCGGTCACTGAACAGCCCATGCCAGATCGGATCGCGATCCGGCGAGCCGTGAGATTCAACGGCAAAGCCGGTGCGCGGGAATGCCGCGACAAGGTGGCAGTGCAATTCGGGCGCGTGATGTGGCGTGATCATCACGCCCGCGTGATCGGCCATGTGTGCCACACGCAGCGATTCCGTGAACCCCGCGTAGCGTGTGGAATCGAATTGCACGTAGCGTATGCCGCCGAGGGTCATGAAGTCGCGCGTGGTAAAGCGCGTGAGTTCACGCTCGCCATGCGCCAGCGGTATCGGCGTGGCTTTCGCCAGCAGCGCGAAATCGGCGGGCTGCAGATACCAGTGCAGCGGTTCTTCAAGCCAGAAAATATTGTACGGTTCAACCGCACGCGCGAACTCGATGCAGGCGGGCAAGTCGTAGGCCGCGTTCATGTCGAGCATCAGCGAAATATCCGGGCCGATGGCGGCTCGCGTGGCCGCGATGCGCCTGACTTCGTTGGCGATGGTGTCAGCACCCGTTTTAAGTTTGACGGCTTTGTAGCCGCGCGCGACAAAGCCTGCGAGTTCCTCCGCACAGGCCGTGAGTTTTGCGCCTTCGACGTAGTAGCCGCCGGTGCCGTAGGTGAATACCGGTTTGTTATCTGCGCCCAGCAGCCGGTAAACTGGCATGCCAGCCGCCTTGCCTTTGATATCCCACAGCGCCATGTCGATGCCTGCAATGGCACCCATGATCTGCGGTCGTGCGTTGCGCGGCAAGCCGCCTGCCCCTGGCTGAGGCGAGGTGAGTGCGAAGAGTTTTTCCCACACGTCGCCATGCGCAAGTGCGTTCATACCGATAACGTGTGGCGCGAGCTTGCTCACCCAGGTGGCAATGTCTTTCATCGGCGTGCTGCTGACCTGCCCATAACCCTTGATGTCGTCATCGGTGACAACTTCAACCAGCAGCAAAGTTACGTCGTCGCGTGATTCGTGCGCGGTGTGGTACCGGCGTTTCAGCGGTGCGCTGATGGGGTAAGTGTTGATCGTGGCGATTTTGCTCATGGCGTTACGGCGTCCGTCCGCTCACTGCGGACATGAATTCGTTCATGACTGGCAGGGTTTTTGCCAGATATTGCGTCACTGCGGCGCTGCCCATGTAATTGTCTTCATACATGTTCCTGGCCGCGTATTCCTTCCATTGCGCGCTCTTGTGCGCACGTTCCATGGCGGTCTCCATGACGGCCACAGCTTCTTTTGGCACGCCTGCAGGCATGGCGAAACCGCGCCCACCGCCGACGTGAACGTTGTAGCCGAGCTCCTTGAGCGTGGGCACGTCAGGCAAACCCGTTAGACGTTTTTCAGCGGGCACAGCGAGGATGCGCAGCTTTTTGGCCTCGACGCCGCTCAAAACCTCGCTCACGTTTTCTGTGGTGAGATCGACATGTTTGCCCATGACCGCTGCCATTGCATCGCTGCCGCTTTTGAAGGAAACGTGTTTAAAGCGTACGCCGGTTTCTTTTTCCAGGCGAAACTGCATCAGGCGGCCGGTGCCGGTGGCCGAGGAAATGCCGTTGACGATGGTGTTGGGCTCTTTGCGCGCGGCATCGATCAATTCCCTGAAGGTTTTGAATTTTGAATCCGCAGGCACGGTGATTGATTGCAGATCAAAGCCAAACAGCGCAAGCGGTGTGTAAATCTCCATGCCCAGATTCAGGTCGGGCCGCAGCGCAGTGGACATCACGATCGTGGTGGACATCGACAGCACGTAATAGGGATCGCCGCGCTTGCTCTTGATAAATGTGGATGACACTGCTCCGCTGCCCCCGGCGCGATTCACAATGGTAAAGGGTTGCGGCAGCAGCTTTTCGCGAGCGCTGATCTCCGCAAACAGCCGCCCGAACACATCCTGCCCGGCGCCGGGGTTGCTGTGAATCACCATTTCCACCGGGCGATTGGGGTAAGGTTGCGCCTGGACTGCTGACACAATCAGCGTCGATAGGGCGGCGGAAATAAACTTCAAGGTGCTGCATCGTGACATGGTTCTTCGCTTTCGTATTCTGGAGAGTGGCATGGAATCAGGCAAGCATAGCGCATCAGTGCTGTGGATGCTGTAACTATCTGTATTTATTGAATAAATAGAATTTCGTTTCGGCGTAGTATGATGCCCCGATGAACATGAAAACACTCAACATCGTGGGTGCCGGGCGTGCTGGACGCACACTGGCCAGACTGTGGTTCGAGCAGGGCGTGTTTGCGATTCAGTGCGTTTTGAACCGCACGCCAGCGAGCGCACGTGAGGCGATCGCGTTTATCGGTGCGGGCAGCGCGTGTGCGAGTGCGCAGGACATGCGGCTCGCCGATGTGTGGCTGATCGCAACACCGGATGGTGAAATCACGCGTGCAGCGCAAGCGCTGGCTGCAAGCGGTTTGCTGCGCGTGGGCAATGTGGTGTTTCAGTTAAGCGGTGCGACGCCGTCGCGTGAACTGAGCGCTGTGTTTAACGCCGATGTGTGTGTGGCTAGCGCACATCCGCTGAAAAGTTTTGCGGATGCCGCAGAAGCCAGACGCACATTTGCGGGCACCTATTGCGCCACTGAAGGTTCAGCCGCAGCGCTGGCCGTGTTGCGTCCTGCGTTTGAACAAATTGGCGCGCACGTCAACGAAATCGACCCGCAATTCAAAATCGTTTACCACGCCGCCAGCGTGATGGTGTGCAACTACCTGACCGCATTGATGGAGGCGGGTTTGCAGTGTTATGAAAAGGCGGGCCTGCCAAGGGCAACCGCGAGCGCCATGATGGAACCACTGGTGCGTGAAACCGTGGATAACGTTTTCAGACTGGGCACGGTCAAAGCGCTCACCGGGCCGATTGCGCGTGGCGATCATGCCGTGGTGGCGCGGCAACTGGCGGCACTGCACGAGTTTGATCCGAGCATTGGGGAAGTTTATCGTTCGCTGGGTGTGATGGCTGTCAATTTGTCGCGGGATCAGGGTGGGGCAAGCACGCAATCGCTGGATGCCACAGCGCGCGCGCTGGCGCATTCGCAAGTGCGGCCTTCGCAGTAAAATAGGCTCCTTTCTCATTTAACCAAAAAAATTACGTGACCACTGAACAGCTAATCCGCGAACGTACGCTGCGCGCGCTCGCACTCAACCGTACGCCGGGCTATCACTACACCGGCAATTTTCTGGAATTTTCTTTTGAAGCGGTGACCGAGCCCGTCGTTCGCATGTCGATGCAGGTCGGCCCGCACGTCACTGAATCAAATGGCAACTGCAACTATGCCGTGCTGGCAGTGTTTGCGGATATGGCCATGGCAGCCAACGTGCGTGCGGGGCACCAGCCTTCCACGCGGTTGGCCACCGTGCAGATGAATCTGCAATTTACGGGTGCGCCGATGACGGACGCGCTGCAACTGGAATCGCGGTTGCAAGGCTATATCGAGGGCGTGTCGAGCAAGCAGGGCGCGACACAGGTTACGGTGACGTCGAACGGCAAGCCGGTGTGTTTCGGTACGGGCGCGTTCATGGTACTTGACCCGCCGCCCGGCGTTGCTCTCTATAACATGGCGCTGCGCAAGGATACCGATCCGCCGGTTGCGCCGCTGACTGAAAAGGCATTGACACGCGAGGAGCGCAAAGTGCTGGCTGTCGCTGATGCCGCAATTGCGCGAGTGCAGGCGGGTGAGCCGTTTATCCAGGGCTTTCTGGGCGTGAAGACACGGGTGCTTGAAACGGGCGTGACCAGCGTGCTGAAAAACGGTCCGCATATCGGCAACCGCGTGGGCCATCTGCAGGGCGGCGTCACCATGGGCCTGGGCATCACAACGGCTGAAGCCGCGTTGCCAGCCAACTGGACTCTCAGTTCGGTGACGGCGTGGTACATCAGTCCCGGCGAAGGACGCACTATCAAGGCCAAATCAAAAATCGTGCATCGCGGACGGCTGACCGCCGTGGTACGCACGGAGATTTTCGGCAAGAACAACCGGCGCTTGATGGAAATGGTTACCGCTCATTCGAGTAAACCCGCAAGCAAGCCTGCCGCTTAATGCCATGGCGCTGCGTACGCTTTCGGGCAAGCACGTAGACCCGAGCCACGAGCGCGCAGGCGTTCCGTATAAAGGCCGGGGCGCGGCGATCAACCCGGAAGGGCGCTTCGAAAAAGTCGAGCGCGAGGCGTTTGACGACGGTTGGTCTCATGATGAAAGCGATGACCAGCGTGCGTTAAAAACGGTTGTCACCGAAGAGAAAGCCGCGAGCATCATCTCGCGCAATCAGTCGCCGGACATACCGTTTACCCAGTCGATCAATCCGTATCAAGGCTGTGAGCACGGCTGCATTTACTGCTACGCGCGGCCCACGCATGCCTATCGCAATCTGTCACCGGGTGTGGATTTTGAGACGCGCATATTTGCCAAGGTCAACGCGGCAGAATTGCTGCGCAAAGAATTATCGAAACCGGGTTACAAATGCGAGGTGATTTCACTCGGCGCGAACACCGATCCCTACCAGCCCGCCGAGCGCAAGTTCAATATCACGCGCAGCATTCTGCAGGTCTGCGCCGAGTTCCATCAGCCGCTGGGCATCATTACCAAGAACGCGCTGGTTGAGCGCGATCTCGACATTCTTGTGCCCATGGCGAGGAAGAATCTGGTGAACGTGTTTTTGTCAGTCAATAGTCTTGACCACGAAATTGCGCGCCGTCTTGAACCACGCTGTGTCGCACCGGCGAGACGCATCGAAGCCATTCGCACCCTGGCGCAGGCTGGCGTGTCGGTGGGCGTGCTGGTGGCTCCCGTGATTCCGTTTCTGACGGACGATCAGATCGAAGCGGTACTCGAAGCCGCGCATGCCGCGGGCGCAACGCAGGCCAGCTATGTGGTCATGCGACTGCCGTACGAAGTGAAAACGCTGTTTCGCGACTGGCTGGAGCGGCACTATCCGCTCAAAGCCAAACACGTGATGAGCCGTGTGCATGCGTTGCGGGGCGGGCGCGACAATGATCCGAATTTTGGCAGCCGCATGCGCGGGCAGGGCGAATTTGCCGAACTGCTGTCCAAACGATTTGCCATTGCCAAGCGGCGCATCGGCTATGAGGCACGTGACCGCATGTTGCGCAATGCGACTCTGGATACGTCGCTATTCCGTGTGCCGATGATTGCGGATGCTGTGGCGAATCAGCTATCTCTATTCTAACTATTTGTTTTTATTCGGCATTTTGTGATGCACGTGAGCCTCGCTCAATGGTCACGCCCAACTGTTTGACGTTTTTCAGAGCGGACAGCTTGGCCACGCTGACTTTCACCCACGGCGCTTTGAATTCGCTGCGAACAATTTGCGCGATGTGTTCAGCCAGTTTTTCCAGCAGCTGAATTTTGTTGTCGCGCAGGCTTTCATCGATGCGCTTCACGACTTGGGCGTAGTCGATGGTGTCGTTGATCGCGCCGGAGAGCGAAGCATGCGCGCCGGGTATGCCGATTTCAAGATCGAGTTGTACGGTTTGTGGCTTGATAAGCTCCCACTCGTAGATGCCGACGGTGATGTTCAATCGAAAATCGCGTATGAAGATGATGTCCATGCCGGGCCTGGGATTGAATTTCATTTAAAATGCCCGCTGATTCTAGTTGAAATCCCATGAACACAGTTATTCTTGCGGTTGCCGCCTATCTCGTTGGCTCAATATCGTTTGCCGTGATTACCAGCCTGGCATTTCGCCTGCCTGACCCACGCACCTATGGTTCAGGCAATCCGGGCGCAACCAATGTGCTGCGTTCCGGCAACAAAGCCGCCGCCGTGCTGACGCTACTGGGCGACGCTTTGAAGGGGCTATTTGCTGTGTGGCTGGCACAACATTTTTCGCCAGTTGAAGCGGCGCCCCTGGCGATGGCGCTGGCAGGCGCGCTGGCGGTAGTCGGCCACATGTATCCGGTGTTTCACCGCTTTCAGGGCGGCAAGGGCGTGGCAACTGCGCTGGGCGCGTTGTTCGGCTTTAGCATTTATCTGGGCCTGGGTGCGATTTCGACATGGCTCATTATCGTGCTGTTTTTCCGCATGTCGTCCTTTGCGTCGATTGTCTCGGCGTTGTTCGCGCCGTTTGCGGCGTGGATGCTATTCGGCTTTGCGCATCCATTTTTCGCGAGCGTGGCGGTGGTAGCCGTACTACTGGTCTACCGTCACCGCCAGAATATCCAGAATATTCTGGCGGGCACCGAAAGCAGGCTGGGTCAGAAATCCAAACCTAGCGTTTGAAATCCAGAAGATCCAGTCCGCAATAGCGGTCAGCAGCGTAAATCACGCCGCGCTCATCCACATCGATATCATTGGTTTGCGGGCACGGTTTGCCACCGCACGGCTGCGGCACGTACCAGCCGACTTCCTGCGGTGCCGATGGGTCAGCCACATCAACAATGCGCAGGCCGCCAGCGAACCACGCGCAATATACCAGCGTGTCGCCGCCTTTCCAGTGTTCCTGAAACTGATGCGCGCCAAAGCGGCCGGGCGCAACGCGCGCCCACGGCGATTCCAACTCGCTCACTTCAAATACCCCCAGCGGCTTGATGTTCGCGGTATCGGTAATATCGAACGTCCACAGCGCCGCGTGCGGACGGCCGCGGCGTTTGGCGACTTCGGCATCACTATGAACGTGATCTTCTTCGTCAATGGCCACGGCAATGTCGCGCCCGCCGATCTTTTTGGTGAGGCCCATGAAGGTGTGCGACGGCTCCGGCATCGGCGGGTGGTAGTTATAAGCGCCGATGGTGGTGGGTTTGCGGATATCGTTTACGTCTACGATGCGCACGCCGCCGTGCCAGCAACCGGCGAAGAGTCGGTTGCCGACGCGCACCGTGTGATGCAGGCGATGCTGGCGCCCTGACCAGGTGGGTTTTTCACCGCCCGCGATGTGTTGACCCGGAATATGCCAGCGCGAGACCTCTTCGGGTTTGGCGGGATTTTTCAGATCGTAAATCACGAGGATATTGCCTATGTAGCCTGGCATTTCCGTCGAGATGTATGCGTACTTTTCATCCATGTCGAAGCGATGCACGCCGCGTCCATGTGTTTTCACGTGGGTAATGAGTTTGGGCTTGGCACGATCCTTGATGTCCCACACCTTGAAGCCGCCCTCGGCGTACGGACGTTTCGCCAGCGCATCCACTTCGGGTATATCCGCCGCGCTTACGCCCAGCCGCGCTGCCAACTCGGCATCGGTGGCATCGCGGCCCAATTCGGCTTTCAGCACGGTGCGCAGTTTGGGCAGTTCATCGGCTTTGCGGCCGATGGCGGTCATGTTCTGTTCCATGTTGGTGATCATAAGGTCGCCGACTGCGCGCGCCTTGTGGCTGTGCGATGTGGTGTCGCCTACCGGCACCTGGCACACCACCTTTGGATTCTTCGTGTCGGCCACGTCAATGATGCTGGTGCCGAGACCTTCCTTGTTGGTGATATGGCCAACGTAGCAATAGTTGCCTTCTACCAGTACCTGCCCCGCGCCTTGCAGATCAAGGTGGCCCAGGCGGGTGACGTTGTGGGCGAGTTTGACGGGGGCTTGATCCATGGCGATTCCTTCGTCGAAAGTGGTTTGTAATGAATGTAATCATTCTACCGCAGCGCGAATGCGGTAAAGTGTCGCCGTTTGTAATTTGAGGTTTCGGTATGTGCAGTTCTCGACTGATTTTGTTGGTGGCGTTGCTGGTTGGCGCGACGTCTGCCATTGCTCAGGATTACCCATCCAAGCCTATTCGCCTGATTGCGCCCTTCGCGCCGGGCGGCGCTACCGATGTGCTGGCGCGTATAGCCGGGCAAAAACTGAACGAGCGGTTGGGCCAGCCGGTGGTGGTTGAAAACCGCACGGGTGCTGGCGGCAACATCGGTGCGGAGCAAGTGGCGAAGGCCGTGCCGGATGGATACACGCTGCTGATGGGCGGTGTGCCGCACGCCATAGCCGTGAGTCTGTATCCGAAGCTCGGTTATGACCTCACCAGGGATTTGACGGCAATTGCTGAGGTGGCTTCGTTTCCGAGCATGATCGTGTTGCATCCATCGCTGCCTGCGCGCAATGTGAAGGCGTTGATTGCGCTGGCCAAGGCGCGGCCGGGCCAGCTTAATTTTGGTTCGGCAGGCAATGGCTCGCCAAACCATCTGGCGCTGGAGTTGTTCAAAACACTGGCGGGCGTGAACATGACGCACATTCCCTATCGCGGTGCCGGGCAGGTAGTGGCCGACTTGCTGGCCGGACAATTGCAACTGGCGTCAATGGGTTTTCCGATTGCCATGCCGCATGTCAAGGCGGGCAAGTTGCGGGCGATTGCGGTGACGGGCACGGCGCGTTCGCCGTTGCTGCCGACACTACCAACCGGTATCGAGGCGGGGCTGCCCGGCTTTGATGTGAATTCGTGGTACGGTGTTTTTGGCCCCACCGGATTACCGCGCGATATCATTACTAAACTAAATACCGAAACCAGTCGCGGCATCAATGCGCCGGATCTCAGGGAACGGCTGGGTGCACTGGGCGCCGAGCCTTCCGCAAAGAGTCCTGAGGCATTCACGCTATACGTCCGCGACGAAATCGCCAAGTGGGCCAAGGTGGTTAAGGCTTCGGGCGCCAAGCTGGATTGATATTTGAAATATGCTGCGTCTGACTGAAGTCAAACTACCGCTCGACCATACGGCCGATGCTTTGCGTGCTGCGATTATTGCGCGGCTGGACATTGCGCCTGATGCACTATTGCACTACACGATTTTTCGCCGTGCAGTGGATGCACGAAAACGCTCTGCCATCCATCTGATCTACACGCTGGATGTGCAGGTAGCTGAAGAAGCGGGAGTGCAATCAAGTTATAAAAAGATAAATAAAAACAATAAGTTACAAATCGCCCCCGATACGAGCTACCGCTTTGTAACCCACGCACCGGATAGCATTTCGCAACGCCCGGTCGTCATTGGCACCGGCCCTTGTGGTCTATTTGCGGGGTTGCTGCTGGCGCAAATGGGCTTCAGGCCGATCATTCTTGAGCGCGGCAAAGTCGTGCGCGAGCGCACGCAGGATACGTGGGGGCTCTGGCGAAAATCGGTGTTGAATGCGGAATCGAATGTGCAGTTTGGTGAGGGCGGTGCGGGCACGTTCTCGGATGGCAAGCTGTATAGCCAGATCAAGGATCCGCGTTATCTCGGGCGCAAGGTGCTGACCGAATTCGTCAAGGCAGGTGCGCCCGAAGAAATTCTGTACGTCAGCAAACCGCACATCGGCACCTTCCGGTTGGTAGGCATGGTGGAAACCATGCGTGCCAGTATCGAAGCGTTGGGTGGCGAATTTCGCTTTCAGAGCAAGGTTACCGATATCGTCATTGAAAACGGACAGGTGAGCGGCGTCGTGCTTGAGGGGGGCGAGCAGGTTGCGAGCGATCACGTGGTGCTCGCGGTGGGCCACAGCGCGCGTGATACGTTTCATATGCTCCATCAACGCGGTGTGTATGTCGAAGCCAAACCCTTTTCGATTGGCTTTCGCATTGAGCACCCGCAATCGCTGATTGACCGCGCGCGTTACGGCAACTACGCAGGCCATAAAATCCTTGGCGCAGCGGATTACAAACTGGTTCACCACTGCAAGAACGGTCGCTCGGTTTACAGCTTTTGCATGTGCCCCGGTGGAACCGTGGTGGCGGCAACGTCCGAGGAGGGCCGCGTGGTGACCAACGGCATGAGCCAGTACTCACGCAACGAGCGCAACGCCAATGCCGGCATCGTGGTGGGTATAACGCCGGAAGATTTTTTCATAGGGCCGAAAAAATTTCCGCAGACGCCTGAAGGCTATCCAGGCAGCGAGCTGGCAGGCATTGATTTTCAGCGGCATTGGGAATCTGCGGCATACGAGGCGGGTGGACGCAACTACAATGCCCCAGCGCAACGCGTGGGTGATTTTCTGGCAGGCCGTGCGTCAACTGTATTGGGCGAAGTAACGCCCTCTTACAAGCCGGGTGTGACCATGACGGATCTTTCAACCTGCATTCCTGATTACGCGGTTGAAGCCATACGCGAAGCGCTGCCCGCATTTGACAGGCAGATCAGGGGTTTTGCCATGGACGATGCCGTTCTCACTGGCGTGGAAACGCGTACGTCGTCGCCGATACGCATCAAGCGCAATGCGGTTTATGAGAGTATCAACACGCGCGGGCTGTACCCGGCCGGTGAGGGTGCCGGTTACGCAGGCGGTATTTTGTCAGCAGCGGTGGACGGCATTGAAGTGGCCGAGGCAGTGGCCTTAAGCATAGTGAGAGATGGTGCAAACAAATGAGCAGCGAACCCGAAGTTCAAAAAGTGCGTGTGTCGAAATTGATGTCCGTGCAAGGCATTTGCTCACGCCGCGAAGCCGATAGTTACATCGAGCAAGGCTGGGTGCTGGTGGATGGCGTGCCGGTGACCGAGCTGGGTACGCGGGCGTTTCCCACACAAAAAATTACCCTCACTCGCCAGGCGCAATCAAAGCAAGAAGCTAGCGTAACGATACTGCTGAATAAGCCCATCGGGTTTGTATCGAACCTGCCTGAGCTGGGTTATCGGCCAGCTATGGAGTTGATAAAACCGGACACACGCTTCGAAGGGGATAAATTGCCGCTGCGATTCAGCGCCACCCACTTACGCGGGCTGGCACCGGCGGGGCGGCTGGATATTGATTCCGTGGGCTTGATTGTGTTCACGCAGGATGGCCGCATTGCCAAGCAGTTGATCGGGCAGGATTCAAAAATTGAAAAGGAATACCTCGTGCGCGTTGAAGGCACATTGTCAGCGGAGAACCTCGCCAAACTTAACTTCGGTTTAAGCCTTGACGACAAGCCGTTGAAGCCCGCCAAAGTAAGCTGGCAGAACGAGGATCAACTGCGCTTTGCGTTGCGTGAAGGCAAAAAGCGCCAGATTAGACGCATGTGCGAACTGGTGGGCTTGAAAGTCACCGGCTTGAAGCGTGTGCGCATTGGCAGCGTGATGCTGGGTAAATTACCCGAAGGACAATGGCGGTATTTGCGGGCGGATGAGTCGTTTTAGTACGCACATAGCCACGCACCCCACTTAACAGGGCGCGGGTGCCCCGTAATGCGCTGCATGCCTTACCGGCTTGTAAATTCTTGACACATTGATTTACTCAAGAGTGCGGAGTTCTCCCGCGTTTTCCGGCGGCCTCGGCCTGCCGCTGGTGATCATCGACCCACTTCTCGGTGAGCCGGTCTAGCTCGTCCAGTTGTTTTTCAGAATAGTCGGGCGGTGCATATTCCATCTGCAGCCATCCGATCAGATGCTCCTCGATCAACTCAGGTGGAAAGTCTGGGTGGTCGGCATGAATGCGTTGTACAGACTCGGTAATCGAAAGCCGTTGCCCGTCCTCCCAGATAATCTTGC
>CANKUB010000129.1 GCA_947486575.1 Betaproteobacteria bacterium
AATGGTCATGCCGGGTGACAACATCTCGATCACCGTGACGCTGATCCAGCCGATTGCGATGGAAGAAGGTCTGCGCTTCGCGATTCGTGAAGGTGGCAGAACCGTCGGCGCAGGTGTCGTTGCTAAAGTTATCGAGTAATTACGAGTAATGCTTCAGGAAGTTACAGGCCAGTAGCTCAATTGGCAGAGTATCGGTCTCCAAAACCGAGGGTTGGGGGTTCGAGGCCCTCCTGGCCTGCCAGCTTTGCAGTTTTAGCAGTAAATTGAAGTGGATGGAATGACACACGGGATGGTTTCCCGGAGCGTGAAGAACGATGGGCCCGAAAGGGCCTGATTGACGAAAGGCCGGGCTGCGGGTTAGCGGTCTAATGTGATGGTTGACAAGATCAAAATTGTTTTTGCTGCATTGCTGGTCGCTGCGGGGATCGCTGCCTTCTATTATTTGTCAGAGAAGGCAATGATTCTGCGTGTCGGTGCAGTGCTGGGTGGCATGGCGGCTGCAACGCTGTTGTTTCTGACCACTGAGATGGGTCGGCAATTCAAGACCTATACGCAGGATTCCGTAGACGAAGTGCGCAAAGTGGTGTGGCCTACGCGCAAGGAAACGTTGCAAACAACCGCTATTGTTTTTGCTTTTGTGGCGATTATGGCGCTGTTCCTCTGGCTGGTAGATGGAAGCCTCTTGTGGACGATGAAAAAGCTGATCGGGCGGGGAGAAGTATGAGCAAGAAATGGTATGTGGTTCACGCCTATTCCGGCTTTGAAAAAAGTGTTCAGCGCGCACTTGCGGATCGGATTGCGCGTCAAAGCATGCAGGACAAATTTGGTCAGATTCTGGTGCCCGTCGAAGAAGTCGTAGAGATGAAGTCCGGGCAGAAAAATACCAGCGAACGCAAATTTTTCCCGGGTTACGTGCTGGTCGAAATGGAGATGGACGAGCAGTCCTGGCACTTGGTGAAAAACACCCCCAAGGTCACCGGTTTCGTCGGCGGCACAGCCACCAAGCCCACGCCTATCTCGGAAAAAGAAGTGCAGAACATCCTGCAACAAATTCAGGATGGCGTTGAAAAGCCGCGTCCCAAAGTGCTGTTTGAAGTGGGTGAAGCAGTGCGCGTGAAAGAAGGCCCGTTTGCCGATTTTCATGGCAACGTCGAAGACGTCAATTACGACAAAAGCAAATTGCGCGTGTCGGTCACGATTTTCGGGCGCTCGACGCCGGTGGAACTGGAATTCAGTCAGGTTGAGAAAGCGTAGGTCGCTGTAACGGCCACGCGTAGTATAGAGTTATTGTAAGCATTTGTTTTTATTGTAATTTTAAGGGGAGGCCGCCATGTTACGCATGAGTGGCCGTTTGCACCCAACAGGAGAATAAAATGGCGAAGAAGGTCGTAGGCTTTATCAAATTGCAAGTGCCGGCGGGGAAGGCGAATCCCTCGCCACCCATCGGTCCCGCGCTCGGTCAGCGTGGCTTGAACATCATGGAATTCTGCAAGGCATTTAATGCCGCCACGCAGAAACTGGAACCGGGCCTGCCGGTGCCGTGCGTGATTACCGCGTATGCCGACAAGAGCTTTACCTTTGTGATGAAGACGACGCCTGCGTCGATTCTCATCAAAAAAGCGGCAAAAATTGAATCCGGCAGCAAGACGCCGCACTCCGATAAAGTCGGCAAAATCACCCGCACGCAAGCCGAAGAAATCGCTAAAACAAAAATGCCCGATCTCACCGCCGCCGATCTCGAAGCAGCGGTGCGCACGATCGCCGGCAGCGCCCGCAGCATGGGCGTCGACGTAGTGGAGGGCTAAATCATGGCCAAAGATACCAAGCGCTACAAAGCACTGCGCGCCAAAGTTGATCGTGAAAAGTTTTACACGATTACCGACGCGCTGACCGTCGTCAAAGAAAACGCGACGGCCAAATTCAATGAATCGATTGATGTGTCGATCAATCTCGGCATTGATGCCAAGAAATCCGATCAAACCGTTCGCGGCGCAATTGTGTTGCCCAAAGGCACCGGTAAAGACAAGCGCGTAGCCGTGTTTGCGCAAGGCGACAACGCCGTCAAGGCCAAAGAGGCAGGTGCAGATATCGTTGGCTTTGATGATTTGGCTGCTGAAATTAAAGCGGGCAAAATGGATTTTGACGTGGTGATCGCTACCCCCGACGCGATGCGTGTGGTGGGTGCGTTAGGTCAGATTCTCGGCCCGCGCGGGCTGATGCCGAATCCGAAAGTCGGCACGGTGACGATGGATGTCGCGGGTGCGGTGAAAAACGCCAAGGCCGGTCAAGTGCAGTATCGCACCGACAAAGCGGGCATCGTGCAGTGCACGATAGGCCGAGCCTCGTTCACGGTCGAAGCGCTGGAAGAAAACGTCAAGGCGCTGGTCGATGCGGTGAACCGTTCGCGTCCTGCAACCGCCAAGGGTATCTTTCTCAAGAAGATTTCCGTGTCGAGCACGATGGGTGCTGGCGTGCGCGTCGATCAGGCCAGCTTCACGCAGCAACAAGGCTAAGCGTAATCAAGACCCCGTGTGTATCTTCGGATGCGCGCGGGGCAGTAACTTTGGGCCACTGGCAGAGCACCGCCGGTGGGTTGTCAAAGACCGTAGGAACTTGCTTTTCTGGAGTTTAATTTTCGGAACAAGGTCAGGGGTGATGGTAGCGCCTGACCAGACGCTGAAATCCAACGCAGACGGTGTGCCCGAAACAGGTCAAATATGCTGGCAACGGCATGCCTGACTCCTGGATCACAGGTCGCCGTGGGTGGTGATGGATGGTTTCATTACCGATGTAAGAACGAAAGCGAAAGGAAAACGACCTTGAGTTCTAATCTGGAGCAGAAAAAAGCAGCCGTAGCCGAAATCGGCGCCCAAGTGGCGTCGGCGCAGGCGATAGTGCTGGCTGAGTATCGCAGTCTGCCCGTCGGAGAGATGACCGCGTTGCGCAAAAAAGCGCGCGAAGCGGGCGTTTATTTTCGTGTGTTGAAAAACACGCTGGCACGTCGCGCGGTGGCTGATACGCCGTACCAAGATCTCGCTGACAAAATGAGCGGGCCGCTTGCCTACGGTATTTCGGCTGATCCCGTCTCGGCGGCGAAAGTGTTGCATGAGTTCGCCAAGGCCAACGACAAACTCGTTATCAAAGCCGGTGCGATGCCGGGCGTAATGATGTCGCCGCAGCAAGTTGCTGCGCTAGCATCCATGCCCAGCCGCGAGGAATTGTTGGCGAAACTTGTCGGTACCATGCAGGCGCCGGTGGTCAAGTTTGTGCGCACACTGAACGAAGTGCCGAGCAAATTTGTACGCGCGATGGCTGCGGTACATGATCAGAAAGCTTCTCAGTCAGCCGTGCCGTCAGCTGAACCGTCGGCTGAACCGTCGGCTGAACAATCAGTTGAACAACCGGCTTAATAAATCTGTTTTAAAACAAATACTTACGTAATTTATTCAGGAGAACGACATGAGCGCAGTAATTGATGAAGTGATTGAAAAAGTATCTGGCATGACCGTGCTGGAATTGTCCGAGTGCATCAAGCGCATGGAAGAGAAGTTTGGTGTTTCCGCCGCTGCCGCAGTTGCTGTAGCTGGCCCGGCTGCTGCCGGCCCCGCCGCCGCTGCTGAAGAGAAGACCGAGTTCTCGGTGATTCTGCTGGCCGCAGGCGAGAAGAAGGTTGAAGCCATTAAGGTAGTGCGTGCAGCAACCGGCTTGGGCTTGAAAGAAGCCAAAGACCTGGTGGATGGCGCACCGAAGCCCGTGAAAGAAGGCATACCCAAGGCCGACGCCGAGAAAATCCTCAAGGATTTGCTCGCAGCAGGCGCGAAAGCCGAACTGAAGTAAGCGTTGCAGTTTGATGCGGCTGGCGGGCAACCGCTGGCCGCGTCAACTATTTGTTGTTTTGGGTGTCAGATGGTTTTGTTGCGATGTTTTGCCGCATTTAGCGCCACATTAAGTTTAGCTGGTTTAGTTTGTTAACTCTCTCTCCCGGAGTCTATTGATCATGGCCTACTCCTTTACCGAGAAAAAACGTATCCGCAAGAGTTTCGCCAAGCGCGATAACGTGTTGCCCGTACCGTATTTGCTGGCGACCCAGATTGCGTCTTTCGCAGCTTTTTTGCAGGAATTCACCGCGCCTGAAGCACGCAAGCCCGAAGGGTTGCAAGCGGCGTTTAAATCGATATTCCCGATAGAGAGTCATTCCAAGAATGCGCGTCTCGAATATGTGAGCTACGTGCTCGGCATGCCGCCGTTTGACGTTAAAGAATGTCAGCAGCGCGGCCTCACCTTCGCAGCGCCTTTGCGCGCCAAGGTCAAGCTCATCATCATGGACAAAGATGCGCCCAAACCGGCCATCAAAGAAGTCAAGGAACAGGAAGTTTACATGGGTGAAATTCCGCTCATGACGACCACCGGCTCGTTTGTCATCAATGGTACCGAGCGCGTGATCGTGTCGCAGTTGCACCGTTCGCCTGGCGTGTTTTTTGAGCATGACCGCGGCAAAACGCACTCGTCGGGCAAGCTGCTGTTCTCAGCGCGCGTGATTCCGTATCGCGGCTCGTGGCTCGACTTTGAATACGACGCCAAAGACTACCTGTATTTCCGCGTTGACCGCCGCCGCAAAATGCCGGTGACGATACTGCTGAAAGCGCTGGGCTACAACAACGAGCAAATCCTCAAGGATTTCTTCGCGTTTGATGCTTTCCACCTGACCAAAGACACCATCGAGTTCGAACTGGTGCCCGAACGTATGCGTGGCGAAACCGCGCGCTTTGACATTACCACCAAGGGTGGCAAGGTCATTGTCGGCAAAGACAAGCGCATTACCGTACGTCACGTTCGCGAGCTGGAGGCATCCGGCTTGAAGCAAATGATAGTGCCGGAAGATTTCTTCATTGGCCGTGCGCTCGCGACCAACGTTATCGATACCAGCAGCGGCGAAGTTATTGCCAATGCCAACGAAGAAATTACGGACGAAGTGCTGGCCAAGTTGCGCGAAGCCGATATCAAGAGTGTGCACACGATTTACACCAATGATCTCGATCAGGGGCCGTACATTTCGACCACGCTGCGTATCGATGAAACGACCGATCAGGTGGCGGCACAAGTGGCGATTTATCGTATGATGCGCCCTGGCGAACCGCCCACGGAAGAAGCAGTTAAGTCTCTGTTTAATAGCTTGTTTTTCTCGGAAGACCGCTACGATTTGTCCGTAGTGGGCCGCATGAAATTCAACCGTCGCATGGGGCGTACCGAGTTGACCGGCGCCTCTACGCTTTCACCTGAAGACATCGTGGCCGCGATCAAAATTCTGGTCGAGTTGCGTAACGGCAAAGGAGAAATCGACGACATCGATCACCTCGGTAATCGCCGGGTGCGTTCGGTGGGTGAACTGGCTGAAAACCAGTTCCGCGCCGGTCTCGTGCGTGTTGAACGCGCCGTGAAAGAGCGTCTGTCGCAAGCGGAATCGGACAACTTGATGCCGCATGATTTGATCAACGCCAAGCCGGTATCGGCGGCGGTGCGCGAGTTTTTCGGCTCCAGCCAGTTGTCGCAGTTTATGGATCAAACCAATCCGCTGTCGGAAATCACCCACAAGCGCCGCGTATCGGCGTTGGGACCGGGCGGTTTGACCCGTGAACGCGCGGGCTTTGAAGTGCGCGACGTGCATCCGACGCACTATGGCCGTGTGTGCCCGATTGAAACACCCGAAGGTCCGAACATTGGCCTGATCAACTCGCTGGCACTGTATGCGCGCACCAACGATTACGGCTTTCTCGAAACGCCGTATCGTAAAGTAATCGATGGCAAGGTCACCACCCAGATCGATTATTTGTCGGCCATCGAAGAAGGCCGCTACATGATCGCTCAGGCGAATGCCGAGCTGAGCAAGGATGGCCGCTTTACCGATGAGTTGGTGTCTTCGCGTAACCGCAACGAATTCACGCTGGCTACGCCTGATCGCATTGAATACATGGACGTGGCACCTGCGCAAGCGGTGTCGGTCGCCGCCTCGCTGATTCCATTCCTGGAACACGACGATGCGAACCGCGCCTTGATGGGCTCCAACATGCAGCGTCAAGCGGTGCCTTGCCTGCGCGCTGAAAAGCCGCTGGTGGGCACTGGCCTTGAGCGCACCGTGGCGGTTGACTCTGGCACGGCGGTGCAGGCGCGCCGTGGCGGTCTGGTGGATTACGTCGATGCCGCGCGTATTGTGGTGCGCGTTAATGACGATGAAACGTCTGCTGGCGAAGTCGGCGTGGATATTTACAACCTGGTCAAGTATCAGCGTTCCAACCAGAACACCAATATTAACCAGCGTCCACTGGTGCATGTAGGGGACAAAATCGCCAAGGGTGACGTGGTGGCTGACGGAGCTTCAACCGACAAGGGCGAATTAGCGCTTGGGCAAAACATGCTGGTCGCGTTTATGCCGTGGAATGGTTACAACTTCGAAGATTCAATCTTGATCTCGGAGCGCGTAGTCGCTGATGATCGCTTTACTTCGATTCATATTGAAGAGTTGTCGGTCGTAGCACGTGACACCAAGCTCGGGCCGGAAGAAATCACGCGCGACATTTCCAATCTGTCCGAAGGGCAACTCGGCAGCTTGGATGAGTCGGGCATTATTTACATAGGCGCAGAAGTCGAAGCCGGCGACGTGCTGGTGGGCAAAGTAACGCCTAAAGGCGAAACGCAACTCACGCCGGAAGAAAAGCTCCTGCGCGCGATTTTCGGTGAAAAAGCGTCGGACGTAAAAGACACCAGTTTGCGCGTGTCATCCGGCATGGCTGGCACGGTGATCGACGTGCAAGTATTTACGCGCGAAGGCATCGAGCGTGACAAGCGTGCGCAGCAAATCATCGATGACGAACTGAAACGCTACAAGCAAGACTTGGCCGACCAGTTCCGTATCGTCGAGAACGATGCGTTCGAGCGTCTGGAACGTTTGCTCATCGGCAAAACCGCGAATGGCGGGCCGAAAAAACTTGCCAAAGGTTCCAAGGTTACCAAGGCGTATTTGCAGGATGTTGATCGGCATCATTGGTTCGACGTGCGGCTGACCAACGAAGAGGCCGCGCAGCAAGTCGAACAGTTGCAGGAAAGCATCAAGCAAACGACCGTGCTGTTCGACAAAGCGTTTGAAGAGAAAAAGAAAAAGCTCACCAGCGGTGATGAATTGCCGCCGGGCGTGCAAAAAATGGTCAAGGTGTATCTGGCCGTCAAGCGCCGCCTTCAGCCGGGCGATAAGATGGCCGGTCGTCACGGCAACAAAGGCGTGGTTTCAAAAATCACGCCAGTTGAAGACATGCCATACATGGCCGATGGCACTACGGTGGACATCGTGTTGAATCCGCTGGGCGTGCCGTCGCGCATGAACGTCGGGCAGATTCTCGAAACTCACTTGGGCTGGGCGGCCAAGGGTCTGGGGCATCGCATCAACAACATGTTGCGCCAACAAGCCGCGGTAGCGGATATCCGCGCGCTGCTGGGCAAGGTCTACAACACCAGCGGCAAAGTTGAAGATCTCGACAGTCTGACGGACGGTGAAGTCACCGAACTTGCGGGTAATCTGACGGCTGGTGTGCCGTTTGCAACACCGGTATTTGACGGCGCAACCGAAGCCGAGATCCGTCAGATGCTGGATCTTGCGTATCCGACTGATGATGCCAATACCAAGCACGTGGGTTTCACACCGAGCAAAACGCAAGTCACGCTGTATGACGGACGTTCCGGCGAAGCGTTTGAGCGCTCAGTCACGGTGGGTTACATGCACATGTTAAAGCTGCATCACTTGGTTGATGACAAGATGCACGCGCGCTCCACAGGCCCGTACAGTCTGGTTACGCAGCAACCGTTGGGCGGCAAGGCACAGTTTGGTGGTCAGCGTTTCGGCGAGATGGAAGTGTGGGCGCTGGAGGCATACGGTGCAGCATACGTACTTCAGGAAATGCTCACGGTTAAGTCGGACGACACCGAAGGCCGCCGCAAAGTGTACGAATCCATCGTCAAGGGCGAGCACAAGATCGAGGCGGGCATGCCCGAATCGTTCAACGTGCTGGTGAAGGAAATCCGCTCGCTGGCGATCGATATCGACTTGGATCACAAGCGGTATTAAGGCCGGACGTCTGGAACTTAAGAATGTAAGTGTTCGTTTTAGCGGGATAATCTGAACTCGACAGGAGTCACGGATGAAAGCATTACTGGATTTGTTCAAACAGGTCACGCAGGAAGAAGAGTTCGACGCAATCAAGATTGGCTTGGCGTCGCCGGAGAAAATCCGTTCATGGTCCTACGGCGAAGTTAAAAAGCCGGAGACCATCAACTACCGCACCTTCAAGCCGGAACGCGATGGCTTGTTTTGCGCAAAAATTTTCGGGCCGGTGAAGGATTACGAATGCCTGTGCGGCAAATACAAGCGCCTGAAACATCGCGGCGTGATCTGCGAAAAATGCGGCGTTGAAGTCACGCTGTCCAAAGTGCGTCGAGAGCGTATGGGCCACATTGAGTTGGCCAGCCCGGTTGCGCACATCTGGTTCTTGAAATCGCTGCCGTCACGTCTGGGCATGGTGCTCGACATGACGCTGCGTGATATCGAGCGCGTACTGTATTTTGAAGCCTACGTAGTGACTGACCCCGGCATGACGACGCTGAAGCGTTGCCAGTTGCTGACCGAAGATGATTATCTCGCCAAGGTTGAAGAGCACGGTGACGACTTCACCGCGTTGATGGGCGCGGAAGGCGTGCGCGATTTGTTGCGCAGCCTTGAACTCAAGCGTGAAATCGAGACGCTGCGTACCGATTTGGCTGCAACCAGTTCCGATACCAAAATCAAAAAAATCGCCAAGCGCCTGAAAGTGCTGGATGCGTTCAACAAGTCTGGCATTAAGCCCGACTGGATGGTGATGGAAGTGCTGCCGGTGCTGCCGCCGGAATTGCGTCCGCTGGTGCCGCTGGATGGTGGCCGCTTTGCGACATCAGATTTGAACGATCTGTATCGCCGCGTGATTAACCGCAACAATCGTTTGAAGCGTCTGCTTGAATTGAAAGCGCCGGAAATCATCGTGCGCAACGAAAAGCGCATGCTGCAAGAGGCAGTCGATTCGCTGCTCGACAATGGTCGTCGCGGCAAGGCGATGACGGGCGCTAACAAGCGTCCGCTGAAGTCCCTCGCTGACATGATTAAAGGTAAGGGCGGACGTTTCCGTCAAAACCTGCTGGGCAAGCGTGTAGACTACTCAGGCCGCTCGGTGATCGTGGTGGGGCCGCAATTGAGATTGCATCAGTGCGGGCTGCCGAAGAAAATGGCACTCGAATTGTTCAAGCCGTTTATTTTCAACCGCCTCGAAGTCATGGGGCTGGCAACCACGATCAAGGCCGCCAAGCGCATGGTCGAGTCTGAAGAGCCTATCGTATGGGATATTCTCGAAGAGGTTATTCGCGAACACCCCATCATGTTGAACCGCGCGCCGACATTGCACCGCTTGGGCATTCAGGCGTTTGAGCCGGTGTTGATCGAAGGCAAGGCGATTCAACTGCATCCGCTAGTGTGCGCTGCATTCAACGCCGACTTTGACGGCGACCAGATGGCCGTGCACGTGCCGCTTTCGCTGGAAGCGCAGATGGAAGCGCGCACGTTGATGTTGTCGTCCAACAACATTTTGTCACCCGCCAACGGCGAGCCGATTATTGTGCCGTCGCAGGACATTGTTCTCGGTTTGTATTACACCACGCGGCAAAAGGTGGGCGCGCGTGGCGAAGGCTCGATGTTCGTGAACGTGGCAGAAGCGCTGCGTGCCTATCACACCGGGCACGCCGAAATTGGCGCCATGGTCAAAGTGCGCATCAAGGAATACTCGCTGAATGAACACGGCGAAAAAGTCGAGAAAATTACCCGCGTGGAAACCACAATCGGGCGCGCTATGTTGTCGGAAATTCTGCCCGTGGGTCTGCCGTTCGAGTTCATCAACAAGTCACTGAAAAAAAAGGAAATTTCACGACTCATTAACGCGAGCTTCCGTCGTTGCGGCTTGCGTGAGACGGTGATTTTTGCGGATAAATTGATGTATAACGGCTTCACCATGGCGACCCGCGCCGGGCTGTCGATTGCTGTCAATGACATGCTGGTGCCGCCGGAAAAAGACAAGATCATCGACGAGGCAGAAAAAGAAGTTCAGGAAATCGAAAAGCAATACACCTCCGGCCTGGTCACACAAGGCGAGCGCTACAACAAGGTGGTGGATATCTGGGGCCGTGCCGGCGATCAGGTGGCCAAGGCCATGATGGAGCAATTGTCAGTCGAGCAAGTACAGGATTGGAATGGCCGCACGAATACCTGGGTGCCACGCGTGGACAAAAAAGGCGCGCCGGTGATGCAGGAGTCACTGAACTCGATTTACATGATGGCCGACTCCGGCGCGCGCGGTTCTGCAGCGCAGATTCGCCAGTTGGCTGGTATGCGTGGTTTGATGGCCAAACCGGACGGCTCGATTATCGAGACGCCGATCACGGCGAATTTCCGTGAAGGCTTGAACGTGCTGCAATACTTCATTTCAACCCACGGCGCGCGCAAAGGCTTGGCTGATACTGCTTTGAAAACCGCGAACTCCGGTTATCTCACACGTCGTCTGGTGGACGTGACGCAAGATCTGGTCGTGACCAACGACGATTGTGGCACTGAACTGGGCGTGGTGATGAAGGCGCTGGTTGAGGGGGGCGAGGTTGTTGAATCGTTGCGCGAACGTATTCTCGGGCGCGTGGCTGCTGCGGATATTGTCAATACCGAATCAGGCGAGACTGCGTATGTTGCGGGCACTCTGCTCGACGAAGATGCGGTGGATGCGATTGAAGCAGCTGGCATCGACGAAGTGAAAGTGCGCACACCGTTGACGTGCGAAACGCGTCATGGTCTGTGTGTCATGTGCTATGGCCGCGACCTCGGACGCGGTTCCGTGGTGAACGTGGGCGAGGCGGTCGGCGTGATCGCCGCGCAATCCATCGGTGAGCCGGGGACACAGTTGACCATGCGTACCTTCCACATCGGCGGCGCAGCGTCACGACAAGCCGTGGTGAGTCAGATCGAAAGCAAATCGGCCGGCGTGCTGCATTTTGCGTCGGGTATCCGCTACGTGACCAACTCGCGCAATGAGCTGGTGGTGATTTCGCGTAACGGTGAAGTGGTGATCCACGACGACAGTAACCGTGAGCGTGAACGCCATAAGGTGCCCTACGGCGCCGTGCTGATGGTGCGTGAAGGCGATACGCTCAAAGCAGGCCGCGTGCTCGCGACTTGGGATCCGCATACGCGCCCCATCATTACGGAATACGCAGGCCGCGTGCGATTTGAGAACGTTGAAGAAGGCTCTACCGTTGCACGTCAGGTTGACGAGGTTACCGGGCTTTCGACACTGGTGGTGGTTGACCCCAAGCGCAAGGCCAGTTCGCAATCCAAGGGGCTGCGTCCGCAGGTCAAGCTACTGGATGAATCCGATAACGAAATTAAAATGGCAGGGTCGGAAACCGCCGTTGCGATTACCTTCCAGTTGGGCTCGATTATTACGGTGCGTTCCGGGCAGGAAGTGGGTGTGGGCGAGGTGCTGGCGCGTATTCCGCAAGAGACCTCCAAAACACGCGACATCACCGGCGGCCTGCCGCGCGTGGCTGAATTGTTCGAAGCGCGTTCACCGAAGGATGCGGGCCTGCTGGCCGAAGTTACCGGCACCGTGTCGTTTGGTAAAGACACCAAGGGCAAGCAGCGCTTGGTGATCACCGATCTCGAAGGCATTGCGCACGAGTTTCTGATTACCAAAGACAAGCACGTGATGGCGCACGATGGCCAGGTGGTGAATCGTGGCGAGGTTATTGTGGACGGCCCGGCCGATCCGCATGACATCCTGCGTTTGCTCGGCGTGGAAGCGCTGGCGCGTTATATCTGTAACGAAGTGCAGGACGTGTATCGCTTGCAAGGCGTGAAGATCAACGACAAGCACATTGAGGTAATTGTGCGCCAGATGCTGCGTCGCGTGATGATTGTTGATCAGGGCGAATCACGATTTATCACGGGCGAGCAGGTTGAACGTGCCGAAGTGCTGGAAGAAAATGAGAAGTGCGAACGCGAAGGCAAGACACCGGCGCAGTACGATTTCATGCTGTTGGGTATTACCAAAGCGTCGCTATCGACCGATTCGTTTATTTCAGCGGCCTCGTTCCAGGAAACCACGCGCGTGCTGACCGAAGCGGCCATCATGGGCAAGCGCGACGAACTGCGCGGCTTGAAAGAAAACGTTATTGTTGGACGCCTGATTCCGGCGGGCACGGGTTTGGCTTATCACAGAGTGCGCCGTGCTCAGGCCTTGGCCGCAGAGCAGGCGGCAGCAGATGCAGCCATTGCTTCCGCAGCACCGGCGCAGGAAGACGAAGACCAGGAGCAAGTTGCGTAGTTGCCGCGGTAGCACTAGTGGCCTACGCGATGCGCGCTACTTAACAGCGAAAATATAAGCAACTTAACCGCCAAGTACCTTGACAGGGGTGTATTAACCCCATAAAATCGATAGTCTTTATTGGTCGTGAACGGCCTGCAACTTTAAGGCACTATTAAATCCCACTAGTAACAGGGATTTGGGTTGTGGAGCGCAGCGCGAAGCAGGAACTCTAGGCTGGGACGGTGTTATAAAACGCCGTCCCCGCTTTTTTTGAATAGCCAAAAATACTCAATTGAGTATCCATTTAACGCCGTTCGCCAGTAGTCGTTTTTTCAGCAGTGCGACGCGAGAGTGGATGTAAATTAGTTAATGGAAACAAAAGGTTATGCCTACAATTAACCAGCTGGTACGTAAGGGTCGTCAAGCACCGGTCATCAAAAGCAAGGTGCCTGCGTTGGCTGGATCGCCGCAGCGTCGTGGCGTGTGCACGCGTGTGTACACCACTACCCCAAAAAAGCCGAACTCGGCGTTGCGTAAGGTCGCCAAAGTGCGGTTAACCAACGGTTTTGAGGTCATTGGTT
>CANKUB010000130.1 GCA_947486575.1 Betaproteobacteria bacterium
CGCAAGATGGCTTCGGGGTGATGCGTGGGCTGCAAGCGCAGTCCGGCGCTGATGCCGTGCCAGCCGTATTTTTTCAGCATTTCCTCGCGGCGCGGCAAGCGCTCTTCCGTCGCGGGCCAGGTGGCACGCTCCGCTTCCAGCGAGCGCTCGTGGTTGCGACCTTCAATCGGCGGCTGCGTTTGAGTGATTTCATCCATGCGGCCAAGCTCGGTAATGATGCGGTGAAACAGCCGCCCCGCGCGATTGATTTTCGGCATGCCTACGTAGACGGTGGTTTGCAACAAAATTTCGAGCACTTCACGCGGCGTTACATCCGCATTGAGCGCGGCGCGCATGCTGCTTTCGAGATATTCCATTTCGGCCATGGCGGCGCACTGCGCAACGATCACCAGCAACCGTGTGCGCTCGGAGAGTACGCCCCGTTTGCTCAATCCGCCATAGGTGTAATCGAGATTCAGCCGCGTATATTCGGCGTCCATTTCGTCGCGCCACGACATCACATCCGAAAAATCGTTGGGGTGCATGCGTAGCGCATTGTCGATACCTTGCGCACCGTATTTAGCCTTGAGTCTGCGGATTTGCTCTTCATCGATTGCCATGAGGGTTACCTTGGGTTGATGGTTTTCCTTTTGAATTTTACCTGTTCACAGGGCAAGCAGCGCAGCCGCTTGTCAGTGCCGCGATGACGCGGTAGCCTGCTTCCTCTCCTGGAGGCCTCCCATGCAATGCACAGCAGCACTCGCGGTTGGCGCACTTCTGCTTCAATTTTCGACAGCCTGCGCGCAACCGACGCCAAGCAACACTACCAGCAACTATCCCAACCGGCCGATACGCGCTGTAGTACCGCTAGCGCCCGGCGGCGGCACGGATACCGTTGGCCGTCTGGTCGCCGCCAAGCTCAGCGAAGGACTCGGCTAGCAGATCGTGGTCGACAATCGCGGCGGCGGTGGCGGCGTAGTCGGCACCGATCTTGTAGCCAAGGCCACGCCCGATGGCTATACCCTGCTGGTCGGTTCGATCACGACCAACGCGGTGAACCCGGTGCTCTACAGGAAATTACCGTAAGCGATCTTTTGACCCCGTCCCTTGCATCAGCCGCCCGATTGTGAGCGACGCAGCAAACCCGCGACTACATGCTCAAGGTGCCGGCAAGGTAATCTGCCAAGGCAGCAACATCTCGTAATCGTCAGCCGTCTTCGCCAACGGTAGCGCCGTGAACAATGCCGCGAGATACCGGTAGGGCTCAATTCTGTTCGCCTTGCAGGTCTGCAAAAGCGAGTACAGATTCGCGCTCGCATTGGCTCCGGCGACGGTATCGGCGAACAGCCAGTTGCGCCGCCCGACCACAAACGGGCGAATCGCGTTTTCGCACGGATTGTGATCGATCGGATAGGTGCCGTCATTCACGAAGCGCGAGAGCTTCGGCCACTGCGCGCTCATGTAGTGCAAAGCCTTGCCCAGAAGGCTGCCCGGCACTACCGCATGCAGATGCGTCAGCAGCAATGCCTGGATGCGCTCGAGCACCGCCACACTATAGCGTTGGCGCTCTGCCCAGCGCACCTGTGGGCTCATCTTGCGCTCCTGCGCACGCGACTCCACCGCATACAGTTGTCCGATCAGCTCGATGAACTGTACCGCCGGCTGCTCGGGCGTACGCGCGCCTTTGGGCAAGGCATCAACTGCCTCGATGAAATACCTCCGGCAATGCGCCCAGCATCCCAGATGAACCAGTTGGTGCATCTGCGCGATCTGGTTGTAGACCTCATAGCCGTCACTCATCAGCACGCTACCCACGCGCATGCCCGCGTACAACCCCTGCGCAGCGCGCGCGCCGCGCGAGGGCGAATAGCCAAACAACCGGATCGGCGGCCCAGTGCCTGCCGGGCCCGAACCGTCGGTCATCTGTGCCCACATGAAGCTCTGCGCCTGTGCGGCCCGCCCCGGCTCCTTGAGCACCTGCACCCGGGTCTCGTCACCGAAGGTGATGGGCGCATCCAGCAAATGGTCGCGCAACAGATTGATGATCGGCTGCACCGCCTGGCCCACCCGTACCACGCTGGCCGCCATGGTGTTGCGCGACAGGTCAGTGCCGCCGAAGCGCCCAAGCAGCGCCGCCTGACGATACAGCGGCAAGCCATCTTCATATTTGGCAGTGATCACCCAGGCTAAGGCGCTGGCGGTAAACAAACCCTTGGGGATGATCTGCGCGGGCTTGGGGGCCAGACGTAGAGCGCCGTCGCAGCAGGGGCAGGCGTATTTGACACGCTCGTGGCGAATCACCCGCACTTGCTGGGGAATGACCTCGATCTGCTCGCTGACCTCAACGCCAATTTCCGTGAGCGTGGCGCCGTCATGCGGGCAGATGCGTTCGGATTCCGGCAGTTCGTGGCGCTCGACTTGGCGCGGCAGCGCCGGGTCCAGCGGCTTGCGACCGCGCTTGCGCTTGTGGCCGGCCACATCGGTAGTGCCTAAATCGGCGCCTTGATCGGCTGCGCTTTCTTCATGCGCGGGCGCCGCCTGCGTAGCTGCGGCCTGAGCCTCGGCTTCGTTGAAGAACATGTCCTTCTGTTCGGTCCCGCGCGATTCACTCTTGGCGGCGAACATCTTGTGCATCATCTTGGCAAGCCGCTCTTTGAGCAGGTCGCGTTCAACGCGCAGGATGCGGTTCTCACCCGCCAACGAATCGCGTTGAGATTGCAGCGCTTCAAGCGCTTGCTGCAACGCGTTAAATTCTTCGATGGTGGGCTGCATTTTCATTGTCTGCTTTGATCGCAGAAATTAAATTGTAGTTCCCTCATGCCGTGCGTTTATAGCGAATTATTTCGTGGCCGCGCATAGCCGTCAAATCGATGCCTTCCAGCAGCCAGTGCAACTGCTGCACGGTGAGCTCAATCACTTGTGCGTTCCCGCGCGGCCACACGAAGCGTTCGCTTTCGAGTCGTTTGTGCAGCAGCCAGAATCCATTGCGGCTCCAGCCCAATAGTTTGACGCGGTCGTGCCGGCGGTTGCCAAAGACGTAGACCGCGGCTGCGAACGGATCACGCCCCAGTTCGTGTTCGACGATCGCGGCTAGGCCGTTGATGCTCTTGCGAAAGTCGATCGCGTCGCGATGCAGATACACCGCCAGATTCGCACTCAGACGGAACATGGCAGCGCTGCCAAAGTCTGCATCAGGTCGGCCAGCACCGGACCAGTACTTGCATCGTGCGTCCAGATCAGAATCACACCATTGCCGAGCCGTGCCTGCATTGCCAACGTGGCGACAGCGCGCGAACGGTGCGCGTCGGCTTCGACGTTAACCACCAATCCAGACTTCAGCTTGATGCGCGCGAAGGCCGATGTTTTGCGCGCCTGCGCCGCTTTCGCTCTTGCCCGCGCATGCCGCGCTTCATACAAACGACGTACGTTGATGCCTTGCTGTGCGGCGTAATCTACCAAGCTCAATCCCGATGCCTGCGCCGTCTTCAAATGATCTTGCCACTTGCTTTGCTTGATACCCATTGCATTCTCCTGAACAAATGCATGGGTATAAACTGCCTACACCCTCATGGGTAGGACGGGGTCAATAGACCGCTTACAAATTACCCTACGATCACATCCGCGACTTCGCCGCTATATCGCTGATCGGCACGGTGCCCAATGTGCTGGTGGTTCACTCCAGCATGCCCGCCCGGAGCGTGAAAGAATTTCTCGCTTACGCCAAAGCCAATCCGGGCAAGATCAGCTATGGCTCGTCCGGCATCGGCAGCGCAACGCACCTGTCAATGGCGTTGATCGGCAGCATGACCGGCATTTCAATGTTACATGTGCCCTACAAGGGTGCTGGCGCGGCTGTCGCCGATGTGCTGGGCGGGCAACTGCATTCGCTGTGTTCGAGCCTGGCAGGATTGCTGCCACACATCAAATCCGGACGCGTGCGTGCGTTGGGCGTGACTACCGCCAGACGCAATCCGCAATTGCCGGATGTGCCGACGATCGCTGAATCGGGCGTACCCGGCTATGAGGTCACCATCTGGTACGCGCTGTTTGCCCCTGCGAAAACGCCCGTCGCCATACTCACGCGGCTCAATGCCGAAACCGTAAAAGCGCTGAATAGTACTGAGTTGAAAGAACGGCTGACCCTGCAAGGACTTGATGTCGGCTCATCCACCACCGCTGAACTGGCAGCGTTCGTGAAAACCGAAACGGTGAAATGGGCAAAGGTCGTGAGAGATTCCGGCGCGCAACCGGAGTAAAGCACAACGCACGTCGCTCAATGAATCGTTACGCGAATCGTTACGCCGGTTTACGCTTTAACAAGAAAGCCTGCACGGCATCCTGCACCATTTCGCCGCGCTGGTTGAACACCTGTAGCTGGCGTCTCATGATGCCACGGTCGGCGCGCGAGCTTTCACGTTTTTCAAGCACCTTGAGTTTCGCGTGAATGGTATCGCCTGCCTTCACCGGGTTGGTGAATTTGAGGCTGTCAAAGCCAAGAAACGCAATCAGCGTATCGTCGTAAAGGTGGAGCTGGAAAATCAAACCCGCTGCAATCGCGTACACCAGCGGCCCGTGCGCGATGCGTGTGCCGAATTGCGTGGTCTTGCAATACTCCTCGTTGATATGCAGCGGGTTGTAATCACCGGATAAGCCCGCAAACATCACGATGTCTGCTTCGGTGACGGTGCGCGCCGGGCTTTCAAATTCGGCGCCGATATCCCATTCCTCCCAGTACATGCCTCTCATGGATCCACCTGTAACAATTTGTATTTAAAAGATTATTTAACAACGCCCTGCTGACGTAGCTCAGTGATGCGCTGCGCAGATAAAAATAGTAATTCACGCAATACCGTATCGGTATGTTCACCCAGCAGCGGCGCGGGATTTGAAATAGTTTTGCCCGCGCCCTCAAATTTGATCGGGTTGCCCGGCATGCGCACGCGCCCAACTTGTGGATGATCATACTCAACGATCATTTCGCGCTCGGCCACCGGTGGCTCGGCAAACGCCCCCGCTAAATCATTGACCGGCGCGGCAGGCACTTCAGCCGCATAGAGTTTTTCGAGCCACGTTTTCACCGTGCGCTGGCCCAATATGTTTTCCAGAATCGGCACAATAATGTCGCGATGCGCCAGCCTTTGGGGATTGGTGGCAAAGCGCGGATCATCGGCCAGCTCCGGATGATCGAGTACCACACACAGTTTTTTCCAGAAATTTTCCTGCCGCGTTGCGATAACGAGATAGCCGTCTTTAGCGGCGAAAGCCTGCCACGGCACGGTGAATTCATGCGCGGTGCCCTGCGGCGTGGGCACTTCACCGGCGGTCAGGTAATGCGTAGCCATGTAACTCAGCAAATTCAGCATACCATCGAACATCGATGTTTCCACGCGGCAGCCCTTGCCTGTGCGCTCACGCTGATACAGCGCCGCCAGCACCGCCTCACACGAAAAAATGCCGCCGCTCATGTCCGCCAGCGGTATGCCCACGCGCGCGGGTGATCGGCCTGGCTCGCCTGTTATCGACAGATAACCGCTGATCGATTGAATAACCAGATCGAGTGCCGGGAAATCCTTGTAAGCGCCGTCACCACCAAAACCCGTCACCGAGCATTGAATGATGCGCGGGTTGATCGCAGTCAATATCGGGTAATCAATTTGCAAACGCTCCAGCACGCCGGCGCGAAAGTTATCGATCACCACATCCGACACTTTCACCAAATCGTAAAAAATTGTACGACCTGCGTCGGTCTTGAGATTTATGACGATGCTTTTTTTATTGCGATTGAAGGTGAGGAACAGTGTGCTGATGCCCTTGTACGGTGCCACCGAGGGAATACGCCCCAAATCACCTTCCGGCGTCTCGATCTTGATTACTTCAGCACCGAGGTCTGTCAGCACTTGGCTGCCATACGTCCCGGCGATGATCTGACCAAGTTCGAGGATGCGAACGCCTTCCAGCGGAAGCGGCATCTACAGGCCCAATCCCCTGGCAATGATATTGCGCTGAATCTCCGACGTGCCTGCGCCGATGGTCGCCAGCCGCGAATCGCGGAAAAACCGCTGCATGGGATATTCCATGCAATAACCATAACCGCCGAGGATCTGCAGGCCCATGTCGGAGACAGCCTTGTAGGTTTCGCCTGTGTGCAGCTTGACCACGGCGGCATCATGGCGTGTGGCCTTGCCCTGATCCATCAGCCACGCAAAGCGGTACACCATCGTGCGCGAAATATCGAGCATCATCTTCATGTCGGCCAGTTTGTGTGAGATGGCCTGAAACTCACCGATGGTTTTGCCAAACTGCTTGCGCGTCTTGGCGTAATTCAAGGCGTATTCAAACGCTGCGGTCGCCGCACCCGTTCGTGCTGCCGACAAACAAAGCCGTTCATACCAGATGTAGGCGTCCACCGAACGCCAGCCTTGCCCCACCTTGCCCAGCACTGCGCTCGCAGGCACATGCACATCGTTGTAAAACACCTGTGTGGTACCAATCGCACGCTGGCCCAGCGTTTTTATTTTCTTGATTTCGATGCCGGGTAATTTGGTATCGATGAGAAAATTGGTAATGCCCTCGTGCTTTTTTTCGCCATTTGAGGTGCGTGCCACCAGCAGGCAAAGCTCGCTGACATCCATGCCGGACGTAAAAACTTTCTGGCCGCTAATTGCGTAACCACCTTCACACGCCGTCGCGCGCGTTGTCAATGCCGCTGCATCCGAACCCGAATGCGGCTCAGTAATGCCAAAGCAAACCGCAATTTCACCTTTGGCGACGCGCGGCAGTATCGATTGCTTCTGCTCCGGCGTGCCGTCGCGCATGACCGCGTAGCCACCATAGGTGAGCGTGCGGAACACCCACATCGCGAGTTCCTCAAATGCGTAACCGCATTCTTCGAGCAATATCGCGAGATCAATTGCATTGCCACCGCTGTTTTGGGCGCTACCCCCGTACTGCGGTGGGACGATCAAACCAAACCAGCCATTTTTTGCCAAAGCGTCATACGCCTCGCGTGGCGGATGTGCATCTTCATCACACTTGGCCGCGTATTCCAGCGAGCACTCGACGCTTAACAGCATTCGCAGATGCTCGCGAATTTGCTCCTGCTCCGGGGTGAACGAATAATCCATTGTCAGCCCTTCGACTCAGTTTAGTTTTGCCAATTCCAGCACTCGCTTCGCCCGCTGAAACATGGCGTAATCGACTAGCTTACCCTCAATGGCAATCGCCCCCACCCCAGCTTTCTCGGCAGCCTCGAATTCAGCCACAACACGCGTGTACCAGATAACTTCCGCTTCGGGCACTGCATACGCTTTGCGTATCGGCGCAATCTGCTTCGGATGGATCGGTGTACGCCCCAGGAACCCCAGCCGCGCGGACAACGTTGAATCTTTAATCAGCCCCGCCTCGTCACCAATGTCGGCGTACACGCCGTCCAGCGGATACGCACCGGCCGCGCGCGAGTCGCACAGCACCTTCGATTTCGCATACAGCAGTTCTGTACCTTCAATCGACCACGCGCAGCCGAGATCAGTTTGCAAATCACCATCGCGCGCGCTTCCGATGCAGGTCGCAGTAACACGTGGTGACGCTTTAATCAGGTTGTAGCAGTTGTAAACGCCGAGCGCGCTTTCGATCATCAAACAGATTTCAACGCTGCCAGATTTAATGCCCTGAGCCACCTCAAATTTATCGAGTAGCGCAGCACAGTGTTTGACTTCCTCAACGGTCTCACCCTTGGGCAGAAAAATCGCATCGAGTCCTGGCCGCACCACGGCTGCCAGGTCTTCTTCCAGCATGCCTGTCGCCGGACTATTGGTGCGCACAAAAACACCCCGCACCAATTTACCGCTGCCATTCGTTGCTGCCACCGCATCGATCTGCGCCGCCACCAGCTTGCGTGCATCGGGCTTGGCAGCAATGGCTACCGAATCCTCAAGATCAAATATCACGGCGTCAGCACCGCTTTCGAGTGCCTTTGTCATCACGCGATCATTGGAGCCAGGTGCGAACAGCGCAGTTCTTACAGGTTTCATAAAATATGCAAGTATTTGTTTTTAAAAATTTATTTTGAATAACTTTCAACCCGCATGGGCGGATTACCAATCTCGCCCAGGCGCCCGTCTTCTGCCATGATTTCGATAAAATTTTCCAGCGCGTGCCACGCGGGCGGCATACCAAAATTGGCGCTGGTCTGAAAAATAACTTCCATCACTTCGCGTGGACTGGCGCCCTGACGCATCGCGCCGCGCATGTGCCCCTTGGAGTTTGTCGCTTCGCCTACCGCAAGACAATCACCGACCATGCACAACAGCCGCGTCTTGTTATCGACCACGCCACGTGTGTACATGTCGCCATAGCAAAACCTCACCCACAAGCCGGCAAACTCGCTGTCCATTTTATCAATCCAGTCGAGAATATTGATATGGTGGCGCGGTCGCATTGTCAGCCCTTGTCCCACCGCAAGCCAGCCGTGTTTATCGATCAGTGGCTGTGTGCGCGGATCAGCCATATCATCCTTGTGCCAGGTTTTTTCTTCCTCGGCACGGTTGCGTTTGCTGTCGGTACCGTCGAGTGGCAACTGCGCGGTTTTCAGTTCGGGCAACAGATTGAGTTCTTCGGCAATTTTATGGAATGTCCGTATCGCCGGATCAACGGTGACCAGCCCGCCGTACACCTGGCATTGCAAAATGATTTCGGCGATTTCGCAAACTGGCACTTTGGCTGTCAGCGCCGCGCGCACAGTGTCTTCGATTAGCGCCTGCGCCTTCGCCATAGTATATTGACCGATCAACACCAGAAACCGCGTGCGTGTATCGAGCGCGGGGCGGCGCGACAAGCCCTTTATCTGGTAGTCGAGCCATGCACGGGTGAAATGCTGGTCAATTGCGTCGCGTTGCGCGAGACGCTTCTCGAAAGCCTTACCCTGAATTTTGACACCGGTATCAAAGGATTCGGTACCGTATTTTGCGCTTAGATCGTCGGACATAGTTACCTCCCCAATTTATAGTAGTGGGTGGGATATTGTACCGTAGTAGCGAATCAGGAATTCACGGTTTCCGTAGAAGGCAAAAGAGGCACGATCAAGCGGAGAATTGAAATTGCTTGCATTTCATTAGAGTTATCGCACGCCACTTCAATATCTCGCAACAATGGCTGCAATTTCTCCCAGGCAATGGATTCCTCAACAGCCCGCATAATCAATGGATGATCGGTTCGCATCGGACTGTTTCCAATCAGCAACTCCTCATAAAGCTTCTCACCAGGTCTTAGCCCTGTGAACTTAATTTCGATGTTTCCACTGGGATTTTCTGCATCGCGAATAGTTAGCCCGCTCAAATGGATCATCCGCCTGGCCAAATCCAGTATCTTTACAGGACTACCCATGTCAAGCACAAACACATCGCCGCCCATCGCCATCGACCCCGCTTGCAATACCAGTTGGGCAGCCTCAGGAATCGTCATGAAATAGCGAATAATTTCAGGATGCGTTACGGTAATTGGGCCACCAGCTTGTATTTGCTTGCGGAACAAGGGAACCACTGAACCCGACGACTCAAGAACATTGCCAAAACGCACCATACACATCTTTGTCGCTTCACCATTTATACCCTGCATCACTAGTTCCGCCACGCGTTTGCTAGCACCCATAATACTGACCGGACGAACAGCCTTGTCAGTTGAAATCAGTACAACGTTTTCAACCCTCTCAATGACGGCTGCCTCAGCGACACGCAATGTTCCAATGACGTTATTGCGGATAGCTTCGCAGGGATTCGATTCAACGAGCGGAACATGCTTATACGCCGCCGCATGGTATATCGTGTTTACGTGATGCTCCGCTAATACGCGGCGAAACAGGGCGTCGGGTACCACCGAAGCTAGCTTCGGAACGATTTCTACTTTCAGTTGCTGATTCGCCGCCAATAGCTCCTCATGAATAGCGTAAAGTGCGTACTCCGAATGATCAATGAGTATTAGTTTCGTAGGCCCAAGCAGCAAAATTTGCCGACAAAGCTCTGATCCGATTGACCCGCCCGCCCCCGTTACGAGCACTACTTGCCCCGCAATACATTTTGCCAAAAGGTTCGGAACAGATGCGACAGACTCGCGCCCAAGCAAATCCTCAATGTAAACGTCTTCTATATCACTGATTTTTGCTCGCCCTTCAATTAGCGCCTCAAAGCGGGGTATTGTGCGAATGCGAACCTTGAGATGTTCGATATTTTGAAAGATTTCCTTCAAACGCACTTTAGAAACAAGCGGAAGCGCAAGAAGAATCTGCGTTACATCCAATTTTTGTAAAAGTACCGATAGCTGACTAACCGAATAAATTTTAATGCCATACAACACGCTGCCTGACAAGTCTTCGTTGTCGTCCACAAACGCTACAATTTTTGTCCGCGATTTACCTTTCAATGAAACAGCGAGCTGCCCGCCAGCATCTCCTGCGCCATAGATGATAGTACGCTCAAACTGTTCAGTATCGGCCCTCTTCTCGCGCAAAAATTCTCGGGCCAGTGTGCGGCGACCTCCAATAAACAACAGTGCCAAAAGCCAATACAACACCAGATCAACCGGCGAAAAACCTTTAATGCCCACCGGAATAAGTAGCAACCACAAGAAGACAGCCGCTACTGTGACACCGCTTGCGACAACCAGCAGGGCACCAAATCCCATATACCGGATTACATTTTTGTAGAATCCGAGCGCAAAAAAAACAGGGATGGAACTCAACAAAGCGCACGCAAAAATCGCACTGCTATTGACTGACAGCGCCTCGGTTCCCTCACGCTGAATCAGCAGTACTGCTGTCACTGCCGCTACTATCGACAGTACATCAACTGCAACCACCATGCTGCGCTTGGCGCTTCGCGGCAACGACCTCAAGCATGCGCGAAAATTATTGGCGCTCACGCCAAATTTACAGTGCCCCATGCGATCAAAGGCCCAAAATAATCACAGAAGCTCCAACTTTCTGGCCCGTCGAATCACGATGAAGGAATAAGCGATTTGAAAAAGAAAAAATGGCGCAAACACATACAGCCTTTCAATACTGGGAGTATTGACCATCCAAACCGCGCCCAACCCCTGCACTATACACATGCCATAATGGAACAGAGATACCTCACGGTGACTGTATCCGAGGCGGTTACACAGTTGATACAAGTGAGTTCTGTGAGCATCAACAACCCGTTCACCGCGTAACAACCTTCTGATAAAAGTAAAAAAAGTATCGTAGATAAAATTGAATAACAGCAACGGCATAATCAGAAAAGGCGTGTGCGAGCTATCGTACCGGGCAGCGATAATAGCCAATACTGCAAAAGCAAAACCAAGAAAAGCACTGCCAACATCGCCCATGAAGATTCTGGCGGGCGCCCAGTTGTAGCATAAGAAACCTAGTGCCCCTGAAAATATCGTGTATGTTGTAATGTAAACAAACGTACTGCCTTCATTAAAAGTGATCACACAAAAGAAAACGCTTGCGATAACCGCCACGCCAGCAGCCAGTCCGTCAATCCCATCCATAAAATTGAAAGCATTTGTTAAACCCAATATCCACAAAAATGATATGGGATAACTTATCCAGCCCAACCACACATTCCCAAGCAAAGGAACCGAGATTTGATCGATAACCAATCCTGACCAAAGCACAACTATGACAGCAACAAATTGTGTTGTCAGTTTTACAGCAAAAGGCTTATTTGTAAGATCATCGTATAATGAAATACTGGCGATGAGAAGGCTCGATAAAACAAATCCATAAAAATAAGCTTGCCGGACAATTACTTTGTCTGCAATCAAAAAAATGGTCACCACACCGATCAAGAACGTGGCTACGATTGAAATCCCTCCCGATTTCGGCGTCGCAATAATATGCGCAGAACGCAAATTCGGAACATCCATGATTCTCACTCGCTGTATCATTACTCGCGTAAAAATCACTGATATGCCAAATAACACTAAGGCAAATAGCAAATGCGTAAAGATTACTGTTAGAGACAAGAGACGAAATGCGATATTTTGTATTTAGGAATTTGCGAAAAGGATTGCGATTCGCTACTCAATTCGGATAGTAAAAGGAATTGGGGCGAACTTCCAGCCCTAAAACAATGAAATTGTGCTTTGATTCGATCAATTGCTAGATGTCTCAAAAAAATGACGGCAATTTTGTGGTGATGGCAATTTTGCGGAATGCGTAAATTGTCCGTGAATAGTCATGCCATAAGCGACGAGCGCTTGGCACATCAAATCATACCGCTAGAGATACCAATTTCACACCAACCGCAGTACATTGCTTTATCAGCATTCTCGCCCTAGATATATAGCCATATAGCCATATCGCCAACACCAAGCTTCAGGTTTCTGTTTCCATGATAAAACATGTCCCATTGCTTGTGATATTTGTGCTATTGCTGGCCATCTGCACACTTACCGTTACTCAACAGCCTAGACAATACTTCGCCATTGTTGAGGTTGAAGTGCCCATTCATCCCGGCGGACTTACATTAAGCTTCCTACTGCACGGACGTCCAACATTAGAGAGCTGCGAAACTATTAGCGGCAATATCTCGCGCGTTGCCCTATCAGGATGTAAACAGTGTCGTATCAAGCTCGTTCAATGCTTAAATATTTTGGATGAAATGCAACGATTCCAGCTTACTACCGGGCCACTTCCCGTTCCATCTGGCTCCTTTGCAAATGGCGTCGTTGTATTCAATGCCACGACTCCCGAAATTGCACTCATTGCTTGCCAGACTAGCCAACAACAGTCTGCCCTAGGCTCGCATTCGATCCAATGTTTCCGCCCGTACACTCCCCGCAATCGAGTAACTGCAACTGCGCCACTTGTAATTAATTTATGGTCGATAATCATTTTTCTCGCCACTTTCGTTGTAGCCTGGATTGGTGGCTGGCTCATTCTTACGTATGATCATTTGCACTCACATTTGTCGCATGA
>CANKUB010000131.1 GCA_947486575.1 Betaproteobacteria bacterium
AAATTGACGAAACGCGGGCTGTCAGCACAGCAAACGTAGAAACTGCTGCTGCTGAAGCTAAAAACACGAAATTCAGAGGTCGCGCTTATATTCAAGCGGAATACTTTTCTCAAAAAACGGGGTTTCCGGTCCACCACTAGTTTGTATCGCACGCCATTTCACACCACAGCCGCCCTAGCATTCGGCATATCCCGGCAGGAGCGTTATCCGCGCTTCCACATTTCGGGCAGCGCAGCCTTCAAATAGTAGGCCATCGAAATCAAAGTCAGCACTGCGGCGACGTAAATCAGCCAGGTACCCAGCGTCTGAGCATTCAAACCCCACAGCACATCGTGATAAAGCAGCATCGGAATCGCTACCATTTGCATCGCGGTCTTGACCTTGCCCAGAAACGACACCGCAATACTTTTCGATTGCCCAATCTGCGCCATCCATTCGCGCAGCGCAGAAATGGCGATTTCGCGACCGATGATAATCAGCGCAATCACCGCATCGACGCGATTCAATTGCACCAGCACAATCAGCGCTGCGGCAACCATCAGCTTGTCCGCTACCGGATCGAGAAATGCACCGAAAGCGGAGGTTTGATTAAACTTGCGCGCAATCCAGCCATCAAGCCAGTCGGTAACGGCTGCCGCGACAAATATCACTGTCGCCACCAGATTCTGGTTCGCCGCAGAGACCCAACTCTTCTCAAAATAAAAAATGCCGACGAACAACGGGATCAGGATGATCCGCAGGCAGGTCAAGATATTGGGAAGATTCAGCGGCATGGTTACATTTTTTCGAGGTGCGCAATGTTACCCCGTCAATGCAGTTCCTGATAGATTTTCTCGGCCAGCGCGCGGCTGATGCCGTCAATTTGCGCCAGTTCATCCGCGCTCGCTGCCTGCAATCCGCGCAGACCGCCAAAGTGTGCAAGCAGCGCCTGCCGTCGCTTGGCGCCAATACCGGCAATGTTTTCCAGCGGCGACTGCGACCGCGTCTTACCACGCCGCGCGCGGTGGCCGGTTATGGCAAAGCGATGCGCCTCATCACGAATTTGCTGTACCAGATGCAACCCCGCATGTTCAGGCCCTAACAGATACGGCTCGCTGCGGCCTGGTATCCACAGGGCTTCGAGGCCCGCTTTGCGGTCTTCACCCTTGGCGACACCTACCAGCGTGACTTCACTGATGCCGAGTTCTGCCATCACTTCGCATGCGATGCCCAGCTGGCCTTTGCCGCCATCAATCAACACGACGTCGGGCATCTTTCCCTCGCCTGCAACGAGCCGCCGGTAGCGTCGTTGCAGCACCTCGCGCATGGCCCCGTAGTCGTCGCCCGCCACTGGCGTGGTGATGTTAAACCGCCGGTAATCGCCCTTTTGCATCGCAGATTGGTCATACACCACGCACGAGGCTACGGTCGCCTCGCCCATCGTGTGACTGATGTCGAAACACTCAAAGCGCTGTGCCGTGCCCGGCAATCCCAGCGCCTGTTGCAAGGCGGCCAAACGCGTTTCTTGATTGGCTTGCAGGCTGGCGGTGTGCGTGGCGCCGATTTGTGCATTCTTTTCCGCCATTTCCAGCCATATACGGCGCGGGCCTGTCGGCCGTGTAACGATTTGCACTTTGTGGCCTGCATGTTCGCCCAGCATGCCGGCGAGCGCTTCGGCATCCTGTCCGTCGTTCAACAAGCGCGCCAGTATCAGCGGCGGCACGCCGTGGTGCTGGTAATGCTGGCTGATAAATGCCTCAATGACCTGATCGTCATCCACGGCATCGGCGTGCTTCGGAAAATGATTGTGATCGCCCAAGTGCCTGCCGCCACGAATCATCACGAGGTTCACGCACGTCACATGGCCTTCGCGCGCGTAAGCGATCACATCTGCGTCGCGCCCGCCCACATCGCTGACATACTGTTTTTCGCGTACTGCACGCAACGCAGAAACCTGATCGCGATGCAGCGCAGCATCTTCGTACTGCTGTGCCGCAGAGGCAGCGTGCATGCGCGAGATGAGATTTTCGACCACCTCATCTTCCTTGCCCGACAGGAACAACGTTGCACTGCGAACATCTTGCGTGTATTCAGCCTCAGTAATGTTGCCAACGCACGGCGCGGTGCAGCGGCGTATCTGGTGCATCAGGCACGGGCGCGAACGGTTGGCGAAGACGCTATCCTCGCAATTGCGGATGCGGAATACCTTTTGTAGCAGTTGAATACTCTCGCGCACCGCCCCTGCACCGGGAAACGGGCCGTAGTACTGATGGCGTTTATCCAGCGTGCCGCGATGAAACCCCAAGCGCGGAAACTGATGACCGCTGATCGTCAAATACGGATACGATTTATCGTCCCGAAACAAAATGTTGTATCTGGGACTCAACGTTTTGATCAGATTGTTTTCCAGCAGCAGCGCTTCGCTTTCGGAGCGCGTAACGGTGGTCTCCACGTTCACCACTTGCGCTACCATAAGCTGAATGCGCGGCGACAATCCTGCCGGCTTTTGAAAATAGGATGAAACGCGTTTTTTGAGGTCTATCGCCTTACCGACATACAACACATCACCGGTGGTATTGACCATGCGATAAACACCGGGCAGGTGCGGCAAATCTGCCAGCGTTGCAGTCAAATCGGGTTTTTCTACACCCGCATTCATTGCTATTTGATGCGCTGTGCGATGGTTGCCACCACCGTATCAAACATCTCTGGTGTGAGCCGCCGCGTGTTGGTGTTGTAACGGCTGCAATGGTAGCTGTCGAACAACGTGCGGCCATCGGGCAATTCGTGGCAAGCGCCATGCTTGAACGGATATTCTTTGAGCTTTAAATCCAGTGCACGCAAAATAGCTTGATGCGAAATATTGCCCAAAGCAAACAGCATCGCCGATTTAGGCAACGCCGCAATCTCGGCGCGCAAATAGCCGTTGCACTGCTTGATCTCGGCAGGCAGCGGCTTGTTTTCCGGTGGCAAACATTTCACCGCGTTGGTAATACGGCAATGCTGCAACTTCAGCCCGTCGTCGGGCTCAGCGCCTTCAGGCTGATTGGCAAGCCCATGTTTATGAAGGGTTTTATAAAGCAATACGCCTGCGTAATCGCCGGTAAAAGGCCGCCCGGTGCGATTCGCGCCATGCATGCCGGGCGCCAGCCCCACGATCAACAACTTGGGCGCCACGACACCAAACGGCAGCACCGGGCGCGCGTGGTAATCAGGCTTTTCTTTGCGCACCTGCGCAAGAAAACGCGCAAGGCGCGAACATTGCCTGCATGCAAGCAATTCAGCGTTGCTCACGGCTGCGGCCTAGGCAAACAAATCCCCTTCACGCTTGCCCATACCCTGCACCGCCGCCAGCGCGCGTTGATACTCAGGCACATTTTTGAGCGCCTCCATGTCATGTATTACTCCGCGTCCGCGCATGCGTGTCAGGCGCGCTTGACCCACTGCGGGCACTTGATACTCAAGGCCCGCGAGTAATTCATCCGCGGCGCCTGCATCGTTGCACACCAGTACCATGTCGCAACCCGCCGTCAGCGCGGCATTGGCGCGTGCGACGATGCCACCTGCTCCTTTTGCACCTTCCATCGACAAATCATCACTAAAAATCACACCATCAAACTCAAGTTGCTGGCGCAGAATCTGTTTCAGCCATTTACTTGAAAACCCTGCGGGTTGTGCATCGACTTGCGGGTAGATCACATGCGCAGGCATCACCGCGCCCAGGCCCGCGCCGATCAGGCGGCGGAAGGGAATCAAATCACACTGTTCGATATCCACGTACGACCGGTCATCCACGGGCACTTCGTGATGCGAGTCAGCGCGCACGTGACCATGCCCCGGAAAATGCTTGCCCACCGATGACATGCCGCCAAGTTGAAAACCGTGTACCAGCGCCTGCGCCAGTGGCGCGATGATTTCCGGGTCTGCATGAAACGCGCGGTCGCCAATCACACTGCTGCGCTTGAAATCGACATCGAGCACTGGCGCAAAAGTGAGATCAACGCCGTGCGCGCGTAGTTCGGTTGCCAGCACGTAACCAGTATCCTGCGCGAGCGCTTTGGCTTTGGTTGCATTTTTTTCCCACGCCACACCCAATTCGCGCATCGGCGGAATCGCAGTGAAACCATCACGAAAGCGCTGCACGCGGCCTCCTTCGTGATCAACTGCGATCAACAGCGCTGGCATGCGCAGCGCATGAATTTCAGCGGTGAGTTTTGCCAGTTGCGCGGGCGATTCAAAGTTACGTGTAAACAAAATTACGCCGCCTGTCAGCGGATGCAGCAAGCGCTTGCGGTCGTCGTCTGTAAGCGTTGTGCCCGTTACGTCGAGCATCACAGGCCCTAAGTGTAAGTTATTGTTTTTATTCATTTTTTACTTACCTTTCCAGTATGGCTACGGCGCATGCCATAGCCTTTTCGTCGCTGATGGTTAAGTGGTGACCGGTGATTTCATGCCCTTGCATCATAGCCGCGAGTGCGTCGCTGACGACGTAGTACGGCTTGCCTGCCTTGTTTTGTGCGACGCTGATATTTTGCAGTGTAACGGGATAACGAAAGCCGGTGCCCATCGCTTTGGAAAACGCTTCTTTCGCGGCAAAGCGGTTGGCGATAAAAAACACCGGCTTGTTGGTACGCTGAAATCCGGGCCACTCTAGCTCGGTCAACACGCGGCGCGCAAAGCGTTCGCCGTATTGTTGCAGCAGGCGTTCAATTCGCGGAATTTCGACAAGATCGACACCAATGCCGAAGATCACGTTGCTGCCGCCTTGTTTTGGGCTCCATACGCTATTGCTGCCAGATACTCATGCACCGTCGCGGACAAGCCCAGCTCCAGCGCATCTGCAACGAGTGCGTGGCCTATCGATACCTCCGCCACGGGATTCACCACAGCCAGAAACGATGCAAGATTTTCGCGATTTAAATCGTGCCCCGCATTCACCAGCAAGCCTGCGTCGCGCGCAGCGTCTGCCGCTGCCGCGTATTGCGCGAGCACGCGCGCCTGATCGGGTGTACCGTACGCTTTGGCGTAGGGCTCGGTGTAAAGCTCTACACAATCCGCACCCACCTCTGCGGCCAGCGCCATGTGCTGCGGTGTAGCATCCATAAACAGACTTACGCGGATGCGCAGCGACTTCATTTCGGCGATGATCGGTTTTAGTCGTTGCGCGTCGCGCGCCCCATTACGTAATAAGTCCCACCCGTGATCAGACGTAAACTGCGCTGGATCATCCGGCACCAGGGTGCATTGATGCGGATGCACTTTGCGCGCGTAGTCGAGTAGATTCTCGAATGGATTGCCTTCAATGTTGTATTCAATATTGCGCCTTGAGCGCACCAGTTCAGCCAGTTCAAACACATCATGCGGGCGTATGTGACGCTCGTCCGGGCGTGGATGCACCGTCAGCCCGCGCGCGCCCGCATCCAGCACAACCACGCCTGCGCGCACCACGCTCGGTATGCCGAGCGTGCGCGAATTGCGCAGCAGCGCTACCTTATTCAGGTTAACACTGAGTCTTGTCAAGTGAGGTGTCATGCGTGTTCTACAAATCCTGCAAATCAATCAGCAATTGCCGACTGTGCAACGTCTGATTGCCAAGATAGTGCCCGATCAAAACGCGCATCAGGCTTTTGCTCTGCTGCTGCGTGACGGCGGAGGAGTAGTTGTCGTTATGCATATCGATCAAGGTTTGCCCGAGTAATTCTAACCCGTTTTGATGTTCTGCCGCCGCCACCGGGCCTCGATCAATAAGGTATTGATAGCGGCGTTGCGCCTGCAAAGGTTGCCCGGTTTGGGCATCAACATCCAGCAACAGCGCGTAGCCCAGTTCACTCAACAGCCGCTTTTCAAAACAGCGCAGCACCACAGCGTGATCTGCATTGTTTAACAACGCTTGTAACGTTTGTTCATAAGTGTCGAAAAGCGCATCGTGCGGATCATCACGATGCAAGAGTTTCAACAGCAACTCATTCAGATAAAAGCCACACATCAGCGCGCGACCACGCAACAGCCGGAATGCCCCACGCCATTCAGCCGTTCGCAATGTTTTCAGATCGGAGCGGCCCGACCAGTCGAGTGTCAACGCATGAAACGGCATCAACACACTGCGCAGTGGCGAATGCGGGCGCTTGGCGCCTTTGGCCACCATCGCCACGCGGCCGAATTCGCGTGTGTAAACCTCAACAATCAGGCTGGTTTCCTGATACGGGTAACTATGCAGCACATAACCCGGCTGGTCTTTGTATCGGGCGCTTTTAGTGGAAGCCATGTCCCGCAACGCGTGAGTTGAACGTCAGGACAATCCCATGCGATCAAGCAAACGGCGATCATCCGCCCATGCGTGCTTGACCTTGACGAACAATTGCAGAAAAACCTTGGTGCCCACCAGCTTTTCGATGTCCTTGCGCGCCGCGGTGCCGATTTCTTTGAGCTTTTCGCCACCCTTGCCGATGACGATGGCTTTTTGTCCCGCCTTATCCACCAGGATCACTGCACAAATGCGCGTTAGCTCAGGCTTCTCTTCAAACGTTTCAATCTCGACTGCCGTGGAATAGGGCAGCTCCTGTCCCAGCAAGCGGAATAACTTTTCACGAACCATCTCCGCGGCCAGCGCGCGCACGCTGGCAGTGGTGACATTGTCTTCGGCGTACAAAAATTCCTGCTGCGGCAGCAATGGCGTCAGCGCATCGACCAGCGTATCCAACTGCAATTTATTCTGCGCCGATATCGGCACGATAGCCTTGGGGTGATATGCGACATTCAACGCCTGCATATACTCAAGTACCTGATTTTTATTATCTATTTTGTCGATCTTGTTCAACGCCATGACTACCGGCGTATCCGCGTTCGCTTGCAGCCGCGCAAAAATTTCGTTATCCATGTGTTCGCGTGCAGTAACATCAATCAGCCACAGTACGACGTTTGCTTCGCTCAGCGCATTCTTGAAGCCACGATCCATCGCCTTGGTGAGGCCCGTGCGGAATTGCGTCTGAAAGCCCGGCGTATCGAGAAATACCAACTGGGCATGAGCGCCGGTCAGAATGCCCGCGATATTTTGACGGGTGGTCTGCGGGCGGCGCGACGTAATACTGATTTTTTGGCCGATCAAGGCATTGAGTAGCGTGGATTTCCCGGCATTCGGGCGCCCGACAATGGCGACAAAGCCGCTGCGCGTCCCTGGAGAAACTACTGAAGCGCTGCTCATGCCGTTGATGCCCGTTGAAAAGCGATTTGCGCTGCTTCCTGCTCGGCGCGGCGGCGGCTGCTGCCTTTGCCCGTGCAGCGTATGTTGAGGTGCTCAATCACGCATTCCACCTCGAATTCCTGTTCGTGAGCCTCACCGCGAATCGCGGCAACGGCGTACTGCGGCAACGCGAGACGCTTGCGCTGCAACAGCTCCTGCAACAACGTTTTGGCATCCTTACCCGCCGTCACAGGACTGATCGATAACAACGACGCCTTGAAAATCCCCTGCACCACCGTACGCGCGGCTTCAAATCCACCATCGAGTAACACCGCACCCAATACCGCCTCCAGCGCATCGGACAATATTGATGGACGCTGCGCGCCACCGCTTTTTATTTCACCTTCACCCAGCGCCAGATGTTTGCCCAACGCCAGACTTTCAGCCAACGCCGCCAGCGCGGGCTGACTCACCAGACTTGCGCGCAAACGCGAAAGCTCTCCTTCAGGCAGTTCTGGAAATTTCTGATAGAGCGCCAGCGCCACCGTGCAATTCACTACACTATCGCCCAGAAATTCAAGCCGTTCATTGTGGGTAGCACTGTAGCTGCGATGCGTGAGGGCACGGCGTAGCAGGTTACCGTCCGTGAAGGTATAGCCTATACACTGCTGCACTACTTCAACATTCATGACATCCATCGCCACCACAGCGCCCCATACTCACTTCAATCGTATTGAATAACCGGCGCTGTCAAACCAAGCACATCACGATTCGACTAACTACTTGGACGCCGGATTGAAATCCATACACGCGCTGATGTTGTAGATCAGTGGAATACGCGTCGTATAGCTGGCGCTGAGAAAAATACCATCGCCAACCTTGGCCACCACGATATCCTTGGGTGAAATAGCCACGATACGATCGATATCCGCACGCTTGCTAAACGCGGTCTCTATTTCCCCACGGTTCCCGCTGGAATAAGCAGAGTCATTGGCGATGGCTTTCAAGTGCTTTTTGATCGTCTGATCTTCCATATAGGGCGGCGCCAGTTTAAAGCCCAGCAATGCACCTACCGCAAAAATAACGCACCACAATAAAAATCCTGACATCGAAACGCCGGATTGCCGCTTTATGCTCATAGCTATCTCCCGTTTACTTGAATGGCTCAATTGATAGACGATCCGATTCGTTTCAATTCATCAAAATTCCACCAGATCATGAATGCCTTGCCGACGATATTCTTGTCCGGCACAAATCCCCAGTAGCGACTGTCACTGCTGCTGTCACGATTGTCGCCCATCATGAAATAGTGCCCCTCCGGCACTTTGCAGGTGAAGCCAGCGTCATTGTAGACACAATTTTCACGAAACGGAAATTGCTTTACGCCACCCAGATGCACCGGCGGCAAATCCTGCTGCACAAGAATGGTGTGGTCTTTTGCATCGAAGGTTTCCAATTGACGCTGGGTGGAAATAAAATTAAGGCTGCCTTCGACATAACTGTAATCACCGTTTGCAGCGATCTTGGCCTCAACGCCGTTTATCGTCAATTTTTTGTCGATATACGCAACGGTATCACCCGGTGTACCCACCACACGCTTAATGTAATCAAGCGAAGTGTCCTCCGGGAAACGAAACACCATCACATCACCACGTTTCGGATTATTCAGATCGACGATTTTTTGGTTGATGATCGGTATGCGCACGCCGTAGGTAAATTTATTAACGAGGATAAAATCGCCAATCAACAACGTTGGCAACATCGAGCCGGACGGGATCTTGAACGGCTCCACCAGAAACGAGCGCAGCAAAAACACGATCAGTATCACCGGAAAAAAACTTACCGGGTATTCGATCCACCACGGCTGACGTAAATGTGAGTCACTGATATCTGTGCGTGTAGAAGCCAGTTTTGCTTTTTCCTCGGGCGCTTCGGCCACACCAGCTTGCGCATCCAATGACGCTACTGCGGCAGCCGCTGCAGCCTCGCGGCGCGGCCTGAAGATATACATCTCCAACAGCGTTACCGCGCCAGTAATCACCAGCAACACAAACATGATCAGGGCAAAATTCATTTCAGCACCACCGTTCAAAACCTTTCAATGCTACTTATCGACCTGCAGAATCGCCAAAAACGCCTCTTGCGGGATTTCCACGTTCCCCACCTGCTTCATGCGCTTTTTGCCAGCCTTTTGTTTTTCCAGCAATTTTCGCTTGCGAGAAATATCGCCGCCGTAGCACTTGGCCAGCACATTCTTGCGCAGCGCCTTCACCGTCTCGCGCGCAATGATATGCGAACCAATGGCCGCCTGAATGGCAATATCAAACATCTGCCTCGGTATCAAGCCACGCATGCGGGTGACCAGATCGCGGCCACGATACTGCGAATTCTCGCGATGCACAATCAGCGACAGCGCATCGACTTTTTCGCTGTTAATCAGAATATCGAGTTTAATCATGTCGCCCGAGCGATATTCCAGAAAATCATAATCCAGCGAAGCGTAGCCGCGCGATACCGATTTCAATTTATCAAAAAAATCCATCACCACTTCGTTCAGCGGCAATTCGTAGGTGAGCATCACCTGTCGCCCCATGTATTGCATATTGCGCTGCACGCCGCGTTTTTGCATGCAAAGTGTGATCACTACGCCTACGTATTCTTGCGGCACGAGAATCGACGCCGTGATGATCGGCTCACGAATTTCTGCAATTCTGGAGACCTCTGGCAAACGCGAAGGGTTCTCGATTTCGATTACTTCTCCATCCGACATCAGCACTTGATACACGACGGTAGGCGCCGTAGTAATCAGCGACATGCCATATTCTCGCTCCAGCCGCTCCTGCACAATATCCATGTGCAGTAAGCCTAGGAATCCGCAACGAAAACCAAAACCCAGTGCGGTAGAAGATTCCGCTTCATAACGCAGCGACGAATCGTTCAGGTGCAATTTTTCCAGCGCATCGCGCAAGGCGTCGTATTCGCTGGATTCCACCGGGTACAAGCCTGCAAACACTTGTGGCTGAATTTCCTTGAAACCGGGCAACGCTTCTGCCGCAGGGTTATCCACCAGGGTCAGTGTATCGCCAACTTTGGCGGCGTTAAGTTCTTTAATACCGGCAATGACAAAGCCCACCTCACCAGCCGACAACCGCTCTTTCGGACGCGATTTCGGCGTGAACATGCCTACACTTTCGCAGCCGTAACTGACCTTGGTGGACATGAACTGAAATTTGTCTTTGGGACGCAGCACGCCATCCACCACGCGCACCAGCATGATTACGCCGACATAGTTATCGAACCAAGAATCAACGATCAGCGCTTTCAGCGGTTTAGCGGGGTCCCCTTTGGGCGGCGGCACACGGGCGATCATGGCCTCAATCACGTCGATCACGCCTTCACCGGATTTAGCGCTGCACTTGATCGCGTCTTGCGCCGGGATACCGATGATATCTTCGATCTCGCTAATCACGCGCTCAGGATCGACTTGCGGCAAATCCATTTTGTTCAACACTGGCACTACTTCCACGCCCTGCTCCAGCGCGGTATAGCAGTTGGCCACGGTTTGCGCCTCCACGCCCTGAGACGCATCCACCACCAGCAACCCGCCTTCGCACGCCGCCAGCGAACGCGACACTTCATACGAAAAATCCACGTGCCCCGGCGTATCGATCAAGTTCAGCAAATAAGTTTGACCATCACGCGCCTTATATTGCAGCGCCGCTGTTTGCGCCTTGATGGTAATGCCGCGCTCACGCTCAAGATCCATCGAGTCAAGCACCTGCGCCTCCATCTCGCGATCTGACAAGCCGCCGCACAATTGAATAATGCGGTCGGCCAAGGTGGATTTACCATGGTCAATGTGCGCGATGATGGAAAAATTGCGGATGTGTTGCATGGCCCTTAAACTTGTATCACTTATGTTCACGATGTATCATTATGGAACATAACTTATTGTTTTTATTAACTTTTATATATCAATTCGTATCAAGCTGTATCACGCAATCTCATTACTTTGAGGGTAGAAACACGGGTACGTTTCAAACACTACGGCGAACGTACCCGCATTTCACCGCCAAGCACAGAAACCACAAGGCTTACCGTCACTCGTCACTACCGAATTAACTGGGAGGGAGAACGCATGCTCACCAACACGCAGATAGCGCGGGCCAAGAAGGACGCAAAGACATACAAGCTCACGGACGGGGTTGGATTGTACCTCGAAGTGACCCCTTCTGGCAGCAAACTCTGGCGCTACCGGTTCCGGCTGCACGGCAAGGAAAGCCTTTTTTCTCTGGGGGAATATCCTAGCGTCAGTCTCGCCGAAGCCCGAAAACAGCGCGAGGAAGCGCGAAAGCTGGTCAAAGCAGAGATTAATCCTGCACACCACAGAAAGGTGGCCCTCCAGCAACGCAGGCATGAAGCAGCCACAACGTTCGAGGCGGTAGCGGCCGAATGGTATGCAACCAAATCTGGCAAATGGTCAGCGGGTTACGCCCATAGCGTCAAAACGATTATTCAAAAAGATATCAACAAGTTTATCGGGGCGCATCCGATTAAAGACATCAAAACACCCGCCGTCTACGATGTTGTTAGCAGAATCGCAAAAAGGCAAGCCGCTACTCGCGCTATTCTGGCAAGGCAGATCATCGGTTCCGTGTTCAAGCTGGCCATTCTGACGCACCGCGCCGAATATAACGTCGCCGACCCCATAAAGGGCGAAATTGCGCGTCGCGTCGTCGAACACCGGAAACAACTACGGCAAGAAGACCTACCCGATTTTCTGCGTCGGCTGGAGGATTATACGGGCCACGTCACTACTAAGATCGCACTCAAACTACTGATGCTTACCGCTGTAAGGCCCGGCGAGTTGTGCGGGGCGCTATGGAACGAGTTCGATCATGAACGGGGCGAGTGGCGTATACCAGCAGACCGCATGAAAATGAAAGTGGCGCATTTCGTGCCCCTTCCCCGTCAAGCCATCGAACTGCTACGGGAACTTAAACAACTCACAGGCCACGAGCTACAACTATTCCCAACTCAGGGCACCAAGTCTAAGGTTACGCCAGTAGCAACACTCAGGAACGCAGTGACCAAACTCGGCTATGCCGACAAATTCAGTCCCCATGGCGCACGCGGGACGTTCTCAACTATGTGCAACGAACTGGGATTTCGCAAAGACGTAATCGAGAGGCAGCTTGCGCACGCTGAGCCGAACAAAGTTCGCGCCAGCTACAACCAAGCAGAATATCTCCCCGAACGTCGCGCCATGATGCAGCAGTACGCAGATATGTTGGATGCACTGAAGGCTGGGGCACAAGTAATCCCATTGGGGAGGGCTGCCTGATGGCCAGTAAATCAAGTTCAGAGCATGTGCCAACCGAGGACGATTCGGCAGAGGCCTACAAATTATTTGCCAACGTAATTGAACGCATGTCCGGCGACCCCGAACAAAACAAACAACTATTGAGTCAGTTAATCAGTGCCGCGCTATTTGTCTTAGCTAACGGATATGTAAAAAAACAACAGGAGGTACTACGCAAGTTCACTGCAAAGCAAAAGGGGAGACCGCAAATCATTGATGTTCAATTAATTGCGCGATACATAAAACAAGTGGATGAAATGAGAGACACGGGAGCAGCGACGAACACGAAAAATGCGCTGCGCAACATCAGGATGATGGAACTAAAGCTGCCACAGAATTCTATGCGCAAAGAAACAGAAATCGCTCGATGGGTAAAGAAAATGGAAAACCAAATCTCTGCCCATAGGTCAAGA
>CANKUB010000132.1 GCA_947486575.1 Betaproteobacteria bacterium
GCAGCATCATAGCCATAATATTTTAGAATTACAAGCATGTTTAGTGACTACACATTTACACCAAAAAAAGACCGCATCAGACGGCCTTCTCCAGCTACAGCGGCATGAAAACGGGGATTTAGTGGCTATGAAGACGGAGGAACTTCAGTCTAACGCCCATCTGGAAATAATCCCAACCTCCGGCGCGCTTGGCGCAGAACTTCATGGCGTCAATCTTGCCGAGCCACTGCCACCGCAGACGGCCAAGGCCATCCGCGACGCGCTCGCCGAGCATGGCGTTATTTTCTTTCGCGATCAGGAGATTACGCCCGAGCAGCACATTGCATTCGCCGAGACCCTGGCGCCGGTCAACATCAACCGCTTTTTTAAACTTGTACCCGGCTATGCGCAAATCGCCGAGGTACGGAAAGAGCCCGAACAGGATAAGAACATCGGCGGTGCCTGGCATACCGATCACAGCTATGATCAGTTTCCAGCGTTGGGATCGATACTCCTTGCCCGTGAGGTTCCCCCGCGCGGTGGCGACACGCTGTTTTCGTCCATGTGGCTGGCGTACGATGCACTCTCAGCAGGCCTCAAGCAAATGCTCGAAGGCTTGCGTGCGGTGCATTCGAGCCGGCATGTGTTCGGCATCCAGGCGCGACGTCAAAGGGACATGGGCGACCGCCTGGTCAACGCCGAACAGGCGACGCAGGATGTCGTACACCCGGTGGTCATTCGCCATCCCGAAAGTGGTCGGAAAATTCTCTATGTCAACCGCACCTTCACCACGCACTTTGAAGGCTGGACAGCGGAAGAGTCAAAGCCGCTACTCGAGCAACTTTACGCGCACGGCTCGCGGCCGGAGTTCCACACTCGCTTTCAGTGGCGGAAAGGCTCCATCGCCATCTGGGACAACCGTTCAACATGGCATCTTGCCGTCAATGACTACCACGGCGAACGCCGACTGATGCACCGCATTACGCTTGAAGGCACGCCGATCGCCGGGGTGCACTGAAAAAGGGAATAGTCATGACCGCTGCCGCCCAGCCATTCGAGGGAAAAATCAACCGCACTCGAAGCGAATCGGAACCGTGGTGGCCGCCGGTTGAGCGTGCACCCAGGGGCTCGCCCAATATCGTCATTATCCTGATGGATGACATGGGTTACTCCGATGTCGGCTGTTTTGGCGGCGAGATCGAAACGCCGAATATTGATGCGCTCGCCGCGCGCGGTGTGCGCTTCAATCACTACACTACGCATCCGATCTGCTCGCCGGCGCGCGCGGCGCTACTCACCGGGCGCAATGCGCATTCGGTTTCAACCGGGTGGCTTGCCAACAACAATGCGGGGTTTCCCGGCTACAGTGGCGAAATCCCGCGGGAGGCGCCGACGCTTGCGGAAACCCTGCGCGCGCAGGGTTATGCCACGATGATGGTTGGCAAGTGGCACAATACGCCCATCGTGTTGAGCATGCCGGGTTCGTCAAAAGACAGCTGGCCCACGCAGCGCGGCTTTGACTGGTACTACGGTTTCATGGAGGGCGAAACCAATTTCTTTTTCCCGGCGCGGCTGATGCTCGGCAATTCGCTGCTGCCGATCGACGAATATCCGAAAGATTTTTACACTACTGACGCGTGGACGGATAAAGCCATCGAGTTTGTGCGCGAGCATCGAGCTAGTGCGCCCGACAAGCCGTTTTTTCTGTATGTCGCCAACAATGCTGTGCATGCGCCCTTGCAGGCCAGACCTGCAGATCTTGCGAAGTATCGCGGGCGTTACAAAGCGGGCTGGACGGCGCTGCGCGAGGCGCGCTGGCAGCGCCAATTGCAGATGGGGTTGATCCCGCCAGGTACGCGTCTGGCCGACTCCGACCCGACCCTTCCCCTGTGGCGTGATGTGTTGCCGGAAGACCGCAAGCTCTTTGCGCGCCACATGGAGGTCTATGCGGCGATGCTCGACAGCGCCGATCAGAATGTCGGCAAGCTCACGCGCGCGCTGCAGGCAAGCGGCGATCTCGATAACACCATTTTCGTATTCACGTCAGACAACGGCGGCACATTTGCCGGAACGCCCATCGGCGCGTTTCGTAACAACCGACGCTACAACGGCTTGCCAGCGCAGCCGATTGAAGACGAACGTAAAGGATTGGATCTGCTCGGCGGGCCGCAAAGTGAGGCACTCTACCCGGCAGGCTGGGGCCAGATGTGCAACACGCCGTTTCCGAGTTCCAAGTCCTATACCGGTGGCGGTGGCCGACGCGTGGCCTTCATCATGGCGTGGAACGCGGGCCTCAGCGTCAACGCGCGTGGCGCGATTCGCCCACAGTTCGTGCACGTTACCGATATCAAGCCTACGCTGCTGGACCTCGCGGGCCTGAAAACGCTGGACACCATGCACGGCGTGCCGGCGTGGCAGCCGCAGGGCAAGAGTTTCGCTGCGGTGCTGCGTGATACCAACGCCGCTTCGCAACGCATTGAGCAGTACTACGAATGCTGGGCCAACCGGGCCTACTATTGCGACGGCTGGCTCGTGCGTTCGCTGCAAAAGCGCGGCGAGGCCATCGATATGGACAACTGGACGCTGCACAATCTCACTACGGATTTCTCCGAGAGCATCGATCTGCGCGCGCAATACCCGGACAAGCTGCGTGAACTGACCGATGCCTTCGACAAAGCTGCGTGGGAAAATCTCGTTTACCCGCTGGACAACCGAAGCATGGTGCAAAAGCTCGCCGATGGGGCCACGCGCGGGCAGCCCAGCGGACCGCGCACGTTTCGCGCGGGCGGACAGACGATCCATCGCGGCTTGGTTGTGCCATTGATCGCCGACCGGAGCTATCGCATCAGTACGCAAATCGAACAGGGCGCCTCGGATCAAGGGGTATTGTGGTCGATCGGAGAGTTGATTGCGGGCATGGTGCTGTATGTCGAAGACGGCGCATTACGCTTGTTTTACAACGGTTTTGGCGAATTCTCCGAATTGCCGCCTGTCTCGCTCATAGCCGGCAAACATGAAGTTGCATTCGAGTATGAAGCCACCGGCCAGCGCAAGGGACGCGGACGTTTTGTAATCGACGGCACGGCGGCAGGCTGGCATGCACTTTCGCCTTCGCTCATGGGTGGCTTTCACGAGGGGCTGGACATCGGCTTGGACCGCCGTTGTCCGGTGGACTGGCGCCTGTTTGAAAAACATGGCGTGTTTCGCTACAGCGGCACGATTGCCGGCGTCACTATTACGCCCGGTGAATTGGCGCATGATTCGGTGTTGCGTGCGGCGTCGGCAAAGGCGTAGCGCCATGAGGGCATTGCTCGCTCTGTTTGTTGGCGCCGCATGTGCAGCCGCTCAAGCGCAAGACAGCACTCAAGTCTATCCCACGCGTAACCTGCGTCTGATCGTGCCGTTTAACGCGGGCGCCGGGCCGGACGCCACCGGACGACAACTCGCACAAGGTTTGAGCGAGCGCACCAAGCGCAACGTAATTGTCGACAATCGCGCCGGTGCATCGGGTTTGATCGGCATGGCGGAACTCGCGCGTGCAAATGCCGACGGCCACACTATTGGATTGGTCAGTCTCTCACAGACGGTGATCCAGGCGATGACGCCGAACCCGCCGGTCAATGTTGCGCGTGATCTTGCGCCAGTGGCACATTTGTTCCGCCAATACACGATACTGATCACGCGCCCCGATTCACCGGCAAGAAACGCGCGCGAATTGCTGCAACTGATACGCGATAAGCCAAGCGCATATGCGTATGCGTCCGGAGGAAACGGCACGCCCGCGCATTTGGCTGGCGAACTTTTTCTGCGTATGAACAAGGGGCAGGCGCGGCACATTCCCTACAAGGGCATGACGTCTGCAGTCACCGATATCATTCGTGGCGACGTACTGTTTGCCTGCTCCGTCACCGCCAACGTCGCCACGCTCATCCACGGCGGGCGCATAAAGGCGTTGGGTCTTCTTGCGCCCAAGCGCATCGCTGCGTTTCCCGACGTGCCTTCGTTTGCAGAACTGGGTCTGCCGGATGTGGATGTGACTAGTTGGAGTGGTATTGCCGTGCCGCTTGCCACGCCAATCTCGGTGCGCCGTCAACTAGCCGTGATGCTGCGCGAAATCACCGATGATCCGGTGCACGCCAAGTCATTTGCGGCGCTCGGTCTCGATACAGCCTATTTGCCAATGGAGGCTTTTGGTGCGGTGATTCAATTCGAGGTTGCGCGCTGGGCGAAATTCGTCAAAGAGACGGGATTACGCATCGATTGAGTAGCCTTGTTTGAGGTGCCCTGAATCAACGAGAAGCGCCTTGCAAATGTGAAGGCTTGTCCAACGCCTGCCAGCAAGCAGCGTTGAGCATGCAAACGTCTGCGCCTCGGGGCAGGCGTCGGACAACCCTGAACCAGAACAGTCATTGCCAGAAACCCCCTCCACCATTCGGCGTTGGCCGATTGTCTGAATTCCTGCAACTCATCAACTGCCGATATAATCAGCAGCGGCGTTCCAGCAATATGACTCCCCGCCTATTGCCAAAATGTGTGGGTGTTTTAGGCGGTATTCTAAAATTTTCTATAAGATATTTCTTTATTGATCAAGTAGATGGATAGCCTGTTGATAGTCGAGTAGTAGTGATTAAGAATTCATCATCCAGCGCTTAATATTGTCATGCAAAAATCATTGTTTGAAAACGACCCGGCACCGCAGGCCGTAGTTACAGCCGCCGTGCCGGGCAGCGCCCACACGTTAAGCCGAGAGCAAAAGCAGTTCAACAAGCTGATTGCGCAGATTGAAGCCACGCGCCGCGAGCTTGAGGTATGGCGTGAGTTTATTCCGCAGATGCGCCAAACCTACCTCACGCAGATCGAGCCTGCGCTGGCTACGTTGCGTGAAAAACGGCTGGCGCTGGTGACGCTGTTTGATGAAGTGATGTCGGGCAAGGCGCTGAATAAAACCGAGCGGCGCAAGCTCGCCGAAATTTTATGTGCGACATTGCGTGAATTGCTTTCTGCCGGTGAGACGCCACAATTGGTGCAACTGTACAATAAGTACAGTGGCGTGTCGTTCGAGGAAGAGCAGCAGGAAAACGCAGAGATGCTGCAGGCAATGGCAAGCGAGGCGTTCGGTGTCAATTTCAGCGATGACGATCTCACCGGCACACCCGACGAGATCGCTGCGCGCATCGCAGCCAAAGTGCAGGCCGCGGACGAGATGCGTGAAGCACGCCGCGCCGGGAAGGCCGCCAAGCGTGCGAAAGCGGGCAAAGAGAATCCTCAAAATGCAAAAGCTGCCGCACGCGAGGCGCAACGCGAGCAGGCAGCACAGGGCGCCAGTAAATCTGTGCGCGAAGTCTATCGCAAGCTTGCCTCAGAGCTGCATCCCGATCGCGAGCCTGATCCGGTCGAGCGTGAGCGTAAAACCGCGTTGATGCAAAAAGTAAATCAGGCTTACGATAAAGGAGACCTGCTGGCGCTGCTGGAACTGCAATTGCAGATTGAGCAAATCAATCCGGCAGCGCTCGCAGGCATGGCGCGTGAACGCATCATTCATTACAACGCAGTGCTGACCGGGCAACTGCAGCGTTTGCGTGACGAAATGGAAGAGTTGCTCGCGCCATTTACGATGACCATGGGGGTGTATTCCGTGCGCGAATTTTCACCGCAGCAAGTGCGAGCATCGCACGATGACGATGTGCGTGAATTGCAGAGCGGCATACGTTCGCTCGATAAAGACCTGCATGATTTCAAGGACATCGCCAAGCTCAAGCAAAATCTGAAGCACTATCGCCTGGGCGATGCGGTAGGCGGTGATTTTGGTGAAATTGATGAATTGCTGATGGAAAGCCTGGACTTGATGCCCCGGCGCTCGCGGCGGCGGTAGTGGCGAAGCATAAGATTTGCGCGGTCGTTTGTTATAGTCGCCGCCATGACTGACACGGGTTGGATGCAACAGGCGCTGACGCTCGCGGGTGAGGCTGCCGCCGCAGGGGAGGTGCCAGTCGGCGCAGTGGTCGTTAAAGACGGCGTAGTAGTTGGGCGTGGCTACAATCAACCCATTTCACGCCATGATCCTACGGCACATGCCGAAATTATGGCGCTGCGGGATGCGGCACTGCACTTGGGCAATTACCGGCTACCCGGATGTGAACTTTATGTGACGCTGGAGCCTTGCTGCATGTGTGTGGGGGCGATGTTTCACGCACGACTTGCGCGGGTGGTTTTTGCTGCGGCGGATGCTAAAACAGGTGCTTGCGGCAGTGTGATGAATTTATTTGCTGAGGCACGGCTGAACCATCACACGCTTGTGCAAGGGGGCATAATGGCCGGCGAGTCAGCACAGTTACTGACGGGGTTTTTTGCGCAACGGCGTAATGGAAATGTCTCAAATCGACGTTAATATTGATACGCAACTTCTTGTTTTTAAAGATAATTTTAGAAATGAGACGTTAACCTATTACATCGCCACGGCAAAAAATGGTGCAGGCGAGCAATTCGGTAGCGAATGTACCCCGCGCGGTAGGCACATTGTTCGTGCCAAAATTGGTGCAGGGGCAGAGCACAACACCGTGTTTGTCGGTCGACGTCCTACCGGTGAGATATATAGCCCTGAATTAAAAGAACAATTCCCCAATCGTGACTGGATTTTGACGCGCATTTTGTGGCTGTCGGGCTGCGAAGTGGGCTTTAACCGGCTGGGCCGCGTAGATACCATGCGGCGCTATATTTATATCCATTCCACACCGGAATCGGTGCCGATGGGCATTCCCGTCTCGCATGGCTGTATCTTAATGCGCGGGCCGGATATTATTGAGCTATTCGACCGAGTGCCCGTGGGAACACTAGTAAATATTCAATAAAAACAATGGTTTGAAAAATACTCTTCGGTATCCTTGAGGCGCAGGTCGCGCCCAACGCTTTTTGTGTTTCTGTTGTTTGTATAAATTTATGCTGCGCAGCATTTTGTTATTGTGCATCGCAGTAAAATCGGCTAGCTTGTGCGCCGCACTAAGCCATTTACGAACTCAGAATAGACAGGAAGACACATGCGATTGAAGGACAAGGTAGCCATTATTACGGGTGCTGGGCGCGGTATCGGGCAGGCGACAGCGGTTAAATTTGCACGAGAGGGCGCCAAAGTTGTGGTGTGCGATTTGAGCGCCGAATTTATTGCAGATACGGTCAAGCAGTGCGAAGACCTAGGCGCGCAAACGCTGGGAGCGGTGGCCAATGTTACCGATACCCAATCGTTGCAGGCCATGGTGCAGGCGACGCTGGCAAAGTTTGGGCGCATTGATTGTCTGGTCAATAACGCCGGTATAGTGGCCGACGCGCAGATGAAGAATATGACTGACGAGCAATTCGATAAGGTGATCGCGGTCAACCTCAAAGGCGTGTTTAACGCGACCAAAGCGGTGGTCGATACCATGCTGGCGCAAAAATCAGGCGTAATTCTTAACGCATCTTCTATCGTGGGGTTATACGGTAATTTTGGGCAGACCAATTACGCCGCTGCCAAATTTGGCGTGATTGGCATGGCCAAGACCTGGGCGCGCGAATTGGGGCGCAAAGGCATACGGTCGAATGCAGTGTGTCCAGGGTTTGTGGCTACCAGCATACTGGCGACCATTCCAGAAAAAGTCATCAAGGCGCTTGAAGAAAAAGTGCCGATGGGCCGCCTGGGTTTGCCCGAAGATATTGCGAACACGTTTGCGTTTCTGGCCTCGGATGACGCCAGTTATATCAATGGCGCGGTGATCGAAGTCAGCGGCGGTCTGGTTATTTAGCGATTCCGCAGCGGCGAGCCGTTAGCGGCTGCCGTCGCGGAAATGCGTCTTAGGTGGGGTGCCACTGCGTACCTTTGCGCCGCTTGCGATTGCGGCGATAATCCTCCATCGTTGCATCAATCAAGAAAAAGCGCTGGAGGAGAATCCGTGAAGTCCGTTCGCCAAGCCGCAATCCTAGTTGTTGCGTTGTGCACGTCCCTGTGGGTATCGGGCATGGCTGTCGCGCAGTCCGTTGCGACGGTCTCAGGACAGGCTTGGCCAGTGAAACCCGTGCGTGTGGTGATTCCGTGGCCGCCGGGCGGCTCGAACGACGCGGTAGGGCGTATTGTGATGCAAAAGGTGGCGGAATCGCTGGGTCAGCAGTTTGTCGTGGATAATCGGCCCGGTGCGTCCGGTGCCATCGGTTCCGAGCCCGTGGCGAAGGCCGCGCCCGATGGTTACACCATCATGGTGCATTCGACCACGCATCTTGGCAACCAGCATCTTTACAAGAAGCTACCGTACGACGTGATACGTGATTTTGCGCCGGTGGGCACGCTGGCAGCGCAACCGGGCGCATTGGCGATACACCCATCACTGCCAGTGAAATCGGTTCAAGCGTTCATTGCACTGGCGAAATCACGTCCGGGACAAATCAATTACTCGTCGTCGGGTAACGGCAGCGCGCCGCATTTGTCGATGGCATTGCTGACTTCAATGACCGGCATTGATTTGGTTCACGTGCCATATAAAGGCGGCGCGATGCAGGTAACGGCGCTGGTAGGCGGCGAATCCCAGGCGTCGCTGGCGACGATATCGACAGTCATTGTGCACGTGAAATCGGGCCGTTTGCGTGCGCTGGGCGTATCGTCCGCAAAGCGCAGCAATATATTGCCGGATGTACCGACCATCGCAGAGGCAGGCGTGCCGGGCTATGAAATGAGTCCGTGGATCGGCGTTTATGCGCCTGCGAATACGCCCAAAGCCATTATCGACAAGCTCAACGCAGAAGCGAATAAAGCGTTGAAGCATCCCGACGTCGCGAATAGTCTGACCAATCAAGTGCTTGACCCGCAGCCATCCACACCCGAAGAATTCGCGCAGCGCATCAAAGTGGATTATGAAAAATATGGCAAGCTGATCAAGGCGGTGGGCGCGCGGGTGGATTGACGGTAAAGGTCAAATTTAAACGAGGAAATGTTTCTATGAAATCATTACTTAAGCTGACTGCGTTTGCAGTCACTGCAACCCTTGCTGGTGTGTCATTCGCACAAAACTATCCCGTGAAACCGGTGCGCGTGGTGATACCGTGGCCTACGGGCGGCGCGAACGATGTCGTCGGACGCATTGTGTTTCAGCGCATGTCTGAGCAGTTGGGGCAGCAATTCGTGATCGACAATCGCGGTGGTGCTTCGGGCACCATTGGTGCTGATCATGTTGCCAAGGGGCCTGCGGATGGCTATACGATCATGGTGCATTCGGCGGCGCATATTACCAATCCACATCTTTTCAAGAAATTGCCGTACGACACGCTGCGTGACTTTACCGGCGTGACGCCGTTGGCGGTGCAGTTGGGTATGCTGGTGGTGCATCCCGCACTACCAGTCAAGACCACCAAAGACTTTGTCGCACTGGCGAAGGCCAAGCCCGGTCAGCTGGTATACGGTTCATCGGGCAATGGCAGCTTTGTGCATATGGCGATGGCGCTGCTCAATCTGATGAGTGACACCAAAGCCGTGCATGTGCCGTTCAAGGGCGGGGGCCCGGCGGTGGTGGCATTGGCTTCCGGTGAATTGCAAGCGATGACGGCAACCATCGGATCAGTCATTCCGTTTTTACAGGGCAATCGGTTGCGTCCGCTGGGTGTTACTTCCGCCACACGCCTGAAGCAGTTTCCGAATATACCGGCGATTTCGGAGGGTATACCTGGCTACGAATTCTCCGCGTGGATCGCAGCCTTTGTGCCCGCCGCAACGCCCAAGCCCATCGTTGAACGGCTGAATGCCGAAATCCGCAAGGCGATGGAACATCCCGAAGTTTTGAAAATCATGGGTTCGCAAACGCTGGATCCGATGCCCATGTCGCCTGATCAGTTCGCGGTGCGCCTCAAAGCGGATTACGACAAGTATGAAAAACTGATCAAAGCCACTGGTGCAAAGATTGAATAAAAGTTAAATAAAAACAATAAGTTACATTGTTTTCTGTTCATGGAAACAGAAGATCAAGTTCAACACATTCAAGGAGGCTTAATGAAGAATCTGCTTAACTTTGCCGCAGCGCTTGCGCTACTGCTGCTTGCATTGTCCGCGCACGCACAATTTCCCAACAAACCTGTGCGCATTGTTGTGCCGTTTTCGGCGGGTTCCACTACCGACGTCATCGCGCGCATCATCGCGCTGCCGGTGCAGCAGGCGCTGGGCCAGACTATTGTGATTGACAATCGCCCTGGCGCGGACGGCGCGTTGGCAGGTGATATGGTCGCGCGTGCGCCTGCAGATGGATACACATTGCTGATGGCGACCAACAGCCCGCTTTCTGCCGTGCCGCATCTGCGTAAGAAAATGCCTTATGATGCCTTGAAGGATTTCGCGCCGGTATCGTTGACTGGCTACTACACATTTTTGCTGGCGGCGAATCCGGCAGTACCCGGCAAATCGCTGCGCGAGCTTTTTGATTATGCGCGCGCCAACCCGAACAAACTCAATTACGCCACCGGCAATACCAGCAGCATTGTACTGATGGCGATGTTGAATTCGCAGGCGGGCGTGAAAATGACGCACGTGCCGTACAAAAGCGAGCCGCCAGCGGTAGTCGATCTGATCTCAGGGCAGACGCAGGTGATGGTGACATCCTACAGCACAGTGGCTGGACATTTGCGCGATGGGCGGCTGCGTGCGCTGGCGCTCATGCTGGCGCAGCGCAGTCCGCTGCTGCCGAACGTGCCGACTGTCGTTGAAGCCGGGCTGCCCAAGTTTTCGATTACGCCGTGGGCGGGCATCTTTGCGCCTGCAGGCACGCCGCCAGCCGTTGTAGCGCGCCTGAATCGAGAAATCAACGCCGCCTTGAAGCGCCCGGATATCAAGAGTCAACTGGATCAGCAGGCGTTTGCGAGTCAGGGTTCGACGACAGAATGGCTGGATACCTGGGTGAAAGATCAATATCGAATCTGGGGCGCGGCCATACGTGAGGCGGGAATACAACCTGAGTGAGCGGCCGGTGTGATTGATCGGTTGCGGGTGTCAGTGTTTCGCGCCCGCAATCAAACCGCTTCCCCTTGGCAAGGCATGCCCTATTTTGATTCCAGCGGAATGCGAAAATCATCAAATTTTCGGATCAGTTCGGGCACGCTATGGCAACCGGTTTTTTCCCGGATACGGAGCAAATGCGTATAAACTGTGTTCAGACTTACGCTGTGTGTTCGCGCTTAGTGGGGAAGCGCAACGCCAGCCGTTAACGCCATTGCTACACTGGCTTCTGTCTCCGTCAATCCAAATACTTCACGTAGCATGTAGCTGGTCGCATTGCCGCGCTTGAGCGGATCACGTATGAATACGATGGCCTCGTCACACACAGCGGCTTGACAATCTGGCGAAGTGCGGACAAGCGGATGAACCGAGACAATATAGAGCGGCACATCTGGCGCACGACGACGCACCGGAAAATCCATTGTCGCCGGAACAGGTTGTTCCCCAGCCTGCAGGCGCTGGACAGCCCCGAGTGCGGCATCAAATCTGGTACGCGCGTCTACCGTGAAAAACTCAATGGCATTTTTGCGCATCCGCACAATATCGTTACGCCGCACCATTGCCCGTAAAGCTTCATTCGAATAGATCACTGCGCCTGTTGTGGCAACAAACGCTACGCCATCGGCGATCCAGTCAAATGCCTGCTCGAACGACTTGTTTGCCGCGCATACACCTTTTAGCCGCTGCGCTACATCAAAAGCCTGCTGAACGTGAGGCAAAAGCCGTTTCATCAGCCGGATTTCATCCTGCTCGACATGCCCTTGTCTGGCGGATCGCTGGACGCTGATGCAGGCATAGTCATCCGCGGTGGCGACCAGCACGCCCGACAGGAAGTAGCGAAGGTCCATTTGCGTTAGCAGCTCGGCGTAGAACGGGGCTTTGTTCATACCCTTCTCGTCGATGAATCTGTAATCGCAGCCGATATCTCCGGTTTGCTGGCGGGGCATGAAAAGCCAGGGCGGGTTGTCGGCGATAAAGTGCTCGAAATAGGCTATTTCGGCGACGGGCGGCACCCCGTACGAGTAAAACTCCCGATGCAGTCCAACGAGCTTGTCGAAGACCTCGAATGTGGCCGCTCGACCACCAACCGTTTCCGCAACCGCAGCCAGCACCTGCGGCCATAACTGTGCGTCGAGGCCAGCGGCATGAACGGCCTCGATGGTTGCGAGTAGATCGTTGCTCCCCGGCGTGAATGCTTTGCGCATCAGGACTTTCCTCAACAGAGCGATTGTTACCGGCCACCATCATTCTAGTCCGCACCTCCCAATTGCTCAAGCCACACCATGCTCAATTCATCAGCATGTCATGCCGTGGGTGCGCAGACATCATCTGTTCAGATGACGAGGTAGGCGTGTTGGCGAATTATCATTTAATCCGCAATTGCTTATCTGACTTGGACTACACGTGAGGTTACTACTGAAAAGGGACGGACATGCCTATTACTCGATTGATGTTTATGGCCTTAAGTTTGATCGCCGCGATGCCCGCCGCCATGGCGGCAAACCTTGTGGTTAATGGTGATTTTGAGGGATACGGTGGCGGTTACACCGTCAGTGATCAGGGGCTGAATGGCTGGACGGTTGTTGGCGGAAATCCAACCGATCAAGTTTATGTTTTCGAGCCAACAATTGGATTCGGCCCTCAGACCGACGCCATCGATCTGAGCGGATTCAGTGATAACGTGGGCCAAGGCGTAGAGCAGACCATCAGATGACCTGATCTCTGGGATTTTAGTTTGATCCCAATTTCAGGATTAAGCGAAGATTGGTGCGGGGAAACACCGTTTCTGTCTCATTCAATTCATTACACAGTTTCTGTATCGCCACGTCCGAAACGTTTTGAGCCATGTGGTGCA
>CANKUB010000133.1 GCA_947486575.1 Betaproteobacteria bacterium
GCGCTTGCCCAGCACCAGCAGGGGTTTGCCGTCGAGCGTAAATGACACGCACACGGAATCGGGGCGGTCAGTGGTGTAAGCGATATCGTTAACGATCTTCAGGCCATGTGCCTCCTTCACCGCGCCGATGCCCCACGCGCCGAGGTAATTGCCGTCGCGGTCGAACACCACTACCGGCGGATCCTTGCGCTGGAAAACGTAGACGCGATCTTGCGAATCCGTTGCCACTCTGCTGACCACACCGAGGGATTCACCCTTGGGCATTTTGGGCCAGTTGCGTACCAGTTCATAGACGTACTTGCCGTTGCCGATTTGTGTCATTGCTGTTTTCCTCCGGGGTTTCAGTAGTGCGTGGTGGCGATGTTTGCCTATACTACGCCAATGACGTGAAGCGTGATAACGTTGGCCCGGCATGTCGAATTTGCAACGCGCCCAATTACTCATCGGCCCCCACGGAAATGCGTATAAAAATCAAGCAGGCGATCGTAGTTTTAATATTCAGGGTAGGCAGCGTGGCGACTGCCGGTATGACTGCCGCACAGGGTTACCCGAACAAGCCGATACGCTTCATCTCGCCTTTTCCGGCAGGCGGCCCGGTCGATGCTGTTGCGCGCTTGCTCGCGCCCAGGCTGAGCGAGGCCTTCAAGCAAACCGTTGTAGTAGACAATCGTCCCGGCGCGAGTGGCATGATTGGCATCGAGGCGGGTGTGCGGGCCACACCCGACGGTTACACGATGATGATCGTGTCGAGCAGTTACGCCACCAGCGCGGTAATGAATCAACTGTCCTACCATCCGGTCAATGACGTGACGCCGATTTCGCTGCTCGACGAATCACTCCAGTTGGTGGTGCTGCATCCTGCGGTTCCCGTGGCAAACGTCAAAGAGCTCATCGCGTATGACAAGGCGAATCCTGGCAAGCTCAACTACGGTTCGTCCGGTACGGGGGGCAGTGTCCACCTGGCCACGGAATTCTTTAACCAGATGGCTGGCACACGGATGACGCATGTGCCATACAAAGGCCAGGGGCCGGTACTAAACGATCTGCTGGGCGGACAGATACAATTCTTCCTCGGTAGCCCGCTGATTATTTATACGCACGTGAAGACGAACCGGCTGCGCAGCATTGCAGTCACCAGCGCGAAACGCTCTGCCGCCATGCCTGATATTCCCGCAGTGGCTGAAACGGTGCCGGGTTTTGAATCCGTGAGCTGGCAGGCTGTGTTGGGGCCCAAAGCGTTGCCCAAAGACATCGCCGCGCGCTGGAACACGGAGATCGACCACATACTTCAGTTGCCTGACTTCACGGCGCGCGTGACGAGCGAAGGTATGGTGCTCATCGGCGGGCCATCGACACGCTTCGTCGATGTGCTCAAGCGAGATGTTGCGAAATGGCAAAAGGTAATCAAGGTCGCCGGTATCAATGCGGGCGGTTGATCGTTTCGCGACTGGCCGAAAGTGGCTGCGAGCGGTATAGTCATTGTCGCGGCAGGTCGTGGCGTATCGTCATCAGCCAAAAAATAACGTACTGTCGTAACCGGGAGGGGGATCATGTCGAACGTGCGTCGCGAGCCTCGTGTGCTCAGTGTAATTTCAGCCGCTGTTGCGGCTTTGTTGCTGGTGGGGTGCAATCCGCCACCGGCAGCGCCATCCGTCGCTGCACCGCCGCCCTACAACACGTCGCTTTCGTTAAAGCAGGTTATGGAGTGGGTGGTCGACCCGGCGGCTGACGCCGTGTGGGAATCGGTCGCCATCATCATCACTGAAAAAGGCGAGAATCATAAAGCGCCCAAGACCGATGAAGATTGGTTGAAAGTCACGGCAGGCGCCGCGACGCTGGTGGAATCGGGCAACCTGCTGATGATGCAAGGCCGCAAGCGCGACGACGCAAAGTGGATTGCCGCCGCCAAACGCTTGAGCGATGCCGCTGTGGTGGCGCTCAAGGCCGCAGAGAAAAAGGACGTGGCTGTACTGTTTGACTCCGGCGCAACCATTTTCAACGCGTGTTCCGCCTGTCACGCGGCTTATCGTGTGGGCGAAGAAGCGCCCGATGCCAAGCCTGCGGCGAGCGTAACCTCCACCACCGCGTCCACGCCCGCACCAACAGCCCCCGCTAAGTAGACTTCCCGGAGAATTACCCTCATGACTATCAAGCAAACACTCAATAGCGTGTGCGTGTGGATCGACAGCACCGCGTTGAGTCAGGCAATCCAGAATGCGCCGTGGGTGGTGCCGACAGTGCAGACGGTACACATCCTTGCGATTGCAGCGCTAATGGCGTCGATGCTGATGATTAATCTGCGTCTGGCAGGCGTGGTCGGGCGCGATCAGCCGCTGGCACGGGTATCGGGGCGGTTCAGTCCGGTGATCTGGTGGATGCTGCCGCTGTTGCTGATCAGCGGTATTTTTCTCATCATCGGCGAGCCTGCGCGCGCGCTGAAAAATAATATTTTTCAGATCAAAATGCTGCTGGTGATCAGCGCCATTTTCGTTACCTGGTTCGCCACCTCGCCGCTGAAGAAAAGCCCCGCGCATTGGGACAGTCGTGCAGGGCTGGCGACACTGGTGGCGCTGATTTCGGTGTCGTTGTGGGTGGCGATTATTTTCGCCGGTCGCTGGATTGCATATTTCTGACAGGGCAAACACGATGAACATTGATAGTTTGCTCAAGTCGCTCGAAGCCTTCGAATTTGCCACGGCCATTCGCGAAGGCGAAGTGCTGTTTCCGTGGCTGGAATCGATACACGTGCTGGCGATCGTGCTGGTGGTGGGCTCGATTGCGATAGTGGATTTGCGTTTGCTGGGATGGGCCTCGCGCGATCGCCCGGTCGGCACCCTGACTGCTGAAGTGCTGCCGATTACCTGGATGGCGTTTGTGGTTGCACTGATTACCGGCGCGCTGATGTTCTGCGCCAAGGCGATGATCTACGGCCACAACACCTATTTCCTGCTGAAGATGGGTTTTCTCGTGTTGGCTGGTTGTAACATGTTGTTTTTTAATAGATTTTCTCATAAGAACGTAGGCACTTGGGGTGCGCCGGGAAGCGCCGTACCTCAAGCTGCCAAAGTGGCGGGCGGACTATCGCTGCTGTTATGGGTGTTCATTGTGGTATTTGGTCGCTGGATCGGATTTACCACGTGATGGATTGCGCATGGACAGGCGGCGGGCGCGGGAGTAATGTGCTGCCGCTGATGCGTCAGGCCATCAGTTTAGTAAATTCTCATTAATAACAATAATTTACAGGGAAGGGGTACTTGAGCATGAAGCATTTTCTAAACGTGTTGGCTGCGGCGCTGTTGGCTTGCTCGGCGACATCGTTTGCGCAAAACAAGCCGGCGGAAAAGCCGATCATTAATCCTGCGCCAACCGCGAAAGACTGGGCGGATATCGGCAAATTGCCCGACTGGAGCGGCGTGTGGAATCCGAATATTTCGGATCAGGACAAGCAACACGTCACTAATCCGCCGCCGTGGAACGCCAAGGCTGCGGCGCGCATCCAGTTTCAGCAAGCCGAATTGAAAGCGGGCCGTCCCACGCCGCTGTTCGTAAACTGCCTGCCTGAAGGGCATCCGTCGTGGATGATGATCAGCCACAACGCGCTGGAGATTTTGTTTACGCCGGGACGCGTCACCATGCTGGGCGAATCCGATGGTGGGCGCCTGCGCCGCATTTATACGGATGGCCGCGGGCACCCGCTTGACCCCGATCCGACGTTCCACGGCCACTCAATCGGCAAGTGGGAAGGCAACGTGCTGGTGATCGACACCATCGGTGTTTTGCCGCAGTCCTACATCGCGCCGAGCGAAGCGCACGGCATCCCCAACAACGGCGATATGCACACGTTAGAGCGCATTTGGGTGGAAAAAGATGTCATGCATGTCTACATGAAAATCACCGCGCCGAATGTACTAACCAAGCCCTACGAAACCACGCGTTACTATTTCCGCCAGCGTGCGCGCAAATTCGATATCGTCGAAGGCGTGTGTCAGGAAGGCTACTTCGCGCCACGCATCGACAAAGACGGATACCATGTGTATGAACCGCAGCCGCATGATGTCGGCGGCAACCGCATACCGCCGAAGTAACCGATTTCAGATTTCACTTGCATACGAAAGGATTCCAAATGAATTTATCGCTTAGAAAAATAGTTCTCGCCTCGCTACTGACGCTCGGCGCGTATCCGGTGGCCGCGCACCACGCCACAACCATGTTTGATCACGCCAAAGTCGTCACCATCAACGGGGTCGTTAAAGAAGTGCACTGGACCAATCCGCATGTAGGTATTTATGTTGACGTTGCTTCGAAAGATGGTGGCGAGGCTGCATTGTGGGTGATTGAAATGACCAGCCCCGGCAATCTGGTGCGTGCAGGTGGCTGGACACGCAATGCGGTCAAGCCCGGCGATAAAGTGGTGATTGACATGGCCCCGCTGCGCGATGGCAAAAAGGGCGGCGCACTGAAAAAAGTGACCATCGCAGATAGCGGCAAGGTACTGACCGCTGACATCCGTGCGCAAGAGCGCGCCAATCTGGAGCAGGAAGCACCGGCTAAGTAAGCGGATTTCGTTTTTGGTAAAAAGCCCCGCAAGGGGCTTTTTTGTCGTGGGCATCTTGAGATATCGTTTTAACTAATTGTTTTTAAACAATTATTTTGTATGACAAGGAATGCGCTTGTGCAACTTCCGGAAAGAATTTTGGCCGTGGTAAACTTTTAAATCGCAGATGACAAACCAAGCACAGGGAAAACAATATGCGGAATGTTCGTCGTGAAGTCATGGCGCTGCTGGGCATCTCGTTGTTGCCCGGCGTATCAATGGCCCAAGGTATACCCGGTACACCCGGCACCAAACCCGCCGCAAAGCCCGTAATCAATCCGCCGCCCACGGCCAAAGATTGGGCTGATATCGCCAAGCTGCCCGATTGGAGCGGTGTATGGACCCATGTGCGTTCCGATCAGGATCGGCAGATGAAAACTAATCCGCCACCCTGGAATGAAAAAGCCGCCAAGGTGATCGAATGGCAGTACGCCGAAGAGCGTGCGGGCCGTCCGCCACCCTTGTTCCAGAACTGCCTGCCGGAAGCGATGCCGGCATGGATGCTGGTGACGCACAACGCGATGGAGTTTGCGTTTTATCCGGGGCGCGTGTTGATGCTGGGCGAATCAGACAGCGCGCGTCTGCGCCGTATTTACACCGACGGGCGCGGCCATACGGATGATCCTGATCCCACGTTCCATGGCGAATCTATCGGCAAATGGGACGGTGAAAATCTGCAAGTCGATACCATCGCCATGCACCCTCAAAATTATATCGCCATCAGCGAAGCGCAAGGCATACCGAACGGCGGTGACATGCACATCAAAGAACGCATGTATCTTGCCAAGCCCGATGTGTGGGCCGACGAGATGACGATTACGGCACCCAAAGTGTTGACCAAGCCGTGGGTGACCACGCGCATTTATTACCGGCAGCGTTTGCGTCGGCTGGATATCGTCGAGGGCACCTGCCTTGAGGGTTATTTCAAACCGGCGGCAGACAAAGACGGCTATCCCACGTGGGAGAAAGTTTCGCACGACCCGTATGGCAATCGAACGCCACCCAAGTGATTACGCAAATAAACGCCAAAATCGCTATCCTCATTGACGAAGGAGACATCATGAAAACCGCATTGAAACAAACGCTTTGCATGAGTGCGTTGCTGGGCCTGGGTGCAGCGGCCTATCCGGTATCCGCGCATCACTCCACCACCATGTTCGCGCACGATAAAGTCGTGTCAATTTCGGGCGTGGTAAAAGAAGTGCACTGGACCAATCCGCACGTTGCCATTTATGTCGAAGGTGCAGCAAAAGGTGATAAACCCGCGACCTGGGTTTTGGAAATGACCAGCCCGGGCAATCTGATGCGTGCCGGTACCTGGAAACGCAATTCCTTCAAGCCCGGTGACAAAGTGGATGTTGATATGGCGCCCTTGCGTGAAGGCGGCAAAGGCGGGGCGCTGAAAAAAATCACCAATACCGAAAGCGGCATGTCGCTCAATGCGAATCTGCGTGAGCAGGAAGGGGTGGTTGAGAAGTAAGCTCGCGGCTTGATGCCACAATAAAAAAGCCCCGCACGGGGCTTTTTTATTGGCTACTATTGGTGTCTGGTCCGCCGGAGGATGGTATGTATAAGTAATTGTTTCTAGTGATAATTTTTCCGTGCGTGTTAGCGCTTGCTGCGGCGGGGGATGCGCGCGCGCAAGCCTATCCTGTGCGCCCGATCCGCTTTCTCGTCGGCTTTGTCGCGGGCGGCAACAGCGATTTGATTGCGCGTGCGCTGAGCGTGCGCATGTCGCAATCCATGGGACAAAACGTCATTGTCGATAACCGCCCCGGCGCCAACGGCGGTATCGCGCGCGGTTTGGTGGCGCAATCGCCGCGTGACGGTTACACCATCACTATCATCGGGCCGTCGACGCTGATTTTCGGCGAGATCACGCATAAAGCCGAATACGATCCGATGCGCGAATTCGCGCCGCTGGCGCGAGTAGCTGAGTATCAGAATATTCTGATCACGCATCCGGCTGTTCCCGTGCGCACGTTAAAAGAGTACATCGCGCTCGCGCAGACGCAGCCCGGCAAGATCAATTACGCCACATCGGGCGTGGGCGGCGCCGGGCATATGGCGATGGAACTGCTGCGCTCGATGACGCATTTCAATGTGACGCACGTGCCGTACAAAGGCGGTGGCAGCGCAATCAATGATCTGCTTGCCGGGCAAATTGAATCGTTCATGGCGATTGTGTCAACGTCGATTCCACACATTCAGTCCGGCAAAGCGCGCGCGCTTGCCGTCACCGGCGGACGGCGTGCGGTAGCGCTACCGGACGTGCCCACGGTGGCGCAGGCGGGTTATCCTGGCTACGAGGCAACAACGTGGGCCGGGGTGGTGGCTGCGGGTGGCACCGCGCGCGCCTTGGTCGAGCGGCTTTACAACGACATTGCCGCTGCCATGCGCGATCCGGCGATGAAGCCTTTTCTGGAATCACGCGGTATCGATCCTTTCCTGGCCAATGCCGACGAGCTTGGTGCCTACATGCGCAGCGAGCGGGCCAAGTGGATGAAGGTGGGGAAAGACGCGGGTATCTTGCAGTAAGGAGATATACGTAACCATTTGTTTTTATTGATAATTATTATTGCCGATGATCTGTGCCACTTGCCGCGCATCGGGTAACGTTCAAATTTTGATGCAAGCCGCGAAATGCCCGGCGCGCACTTCGCGCAGCGCTGGCCGTTCGGCTTTGCATGCCGCATCCGCCAGCGGGCAGCGCGTGTGGAATACACAGCCTGCGGGCGGCGCCAGCGGGCTCGGCACTTCGCCGCCCAGCATGCGATGCTCGCGCTGGGCTTCGATCACGGGATCGGGCACTGGCACTGCTGCAAGCAACGCCTGCGTGTAGGGATGTAGTGGCTCGGCGTAGAGAGCATCGCGATCCGCGATCTCCATCACGCGGCCCAGATACATCACAATCACGCGATCCGAAATGTGCCGCACGACCGCCAGATCGTGCGCGATGAACAGATAGGTAAGGCCCAGTTTCTTCTGCAAATCTTCGAGCAGATTGATGATTTGCGCCTGTATCGACACGTCGAGCGCGGAAACCGGCTCGTCGCACACAATAAACTCCGGTTCCATCGCCAGCGCACGCGCGATACCCACGCGCTGACGCTGGCCGCCTGACAGTTCGTGCGGGTAGCGGCTGGTCATATAGTCGAAAAGGCCCACCTGAAACAGTAGCTCGCGCACCTTGGCATTAGCCGCTTTCTTGTCGCGCTGAAGTTTGTACACCAACAGCGGCTCGGAGATGATGTCGCCGATGGTCATGCGCGGATTGAGCGAGCTGAACGGATCCTGAAAAATGACCTGTATTTTGCGGCGATAATTCTTTAGAGCGTCGCCGCCCACGCGCGTCACGTCCGTCCCTGCAAAGACCAATGAGCCCGCAGTGGATTTCTCCAGCCGTAACAACGTGCGCCCCACAGTGGATTTGCCACAGCCCGATTCACCGACCAGCCCGACGGTTTCGCCCTTGAACACCTCAAACGACAAATCATCCACCGCGCGCACTTCGGCCCTCTTTGCGCCAAAGGCCTTGAATCCCGTTGATACATCAAAGTACGTTTTCAGGCCCTGCACAGCAAGCAGTGGCGTAGAACGATCCACCTTTTTTACCAGTGCATTGCCTTGCGCCGCAGCCTGCAAACCCAATGCCAGAGGCCCATCACGCTCAAGTTCCTGTGACCGCAGGCACGCCGTGTGACGACCTGCGGAGATCTTGATCATGTCAGGCAAGCGATCCTCGCATGCGGGCTGGCGTGCCGCGCAGCGCGGCGCAAAGCGGCAGCCAGGCGGCGGCGCGAGCAAATCGGGCGGGGAACCATCAATCGTTTCAAGCCGGACGCCGCGCGGCTGATCCAGCCGCGGCACCGAGCGCAACAGCCCTGCGGTGTAAGGGTGCAACGGCTGCGCAAACACGGCCGCAGCGGAACCCTGCTCCGCCATGCGCGCGGCGTACATCACGTTCACGCGGTCGGCGTAGCGTGCCACGATGCCGAGATTGTGCGTAATCACCACCATCGCAATATTCAAATCGCGCGCCAAGTCTTTCATCAGCCGCAAAATCTGCGCCTGAATGGTGACATCCAGCGCGGTAGTCGGCTCGTCGGCAATGATGAGTTTGGGATTGCAGGCCAGTGCAATCGCAATCACCACACGCTGACGCATGCCGCCCGAAAACTGATGCGGATACTGATCGAGCCGCGACTCGGCATCAGGGATGCCCACCATTTTCAGCAGTTCGTACGCACGCGCTCGTGCGGCTTCCGGCGTCATTTGCAGGTGCAGCAACAGCGGCTCGCAAATCTGGAAGCCGACGGTCAGTACCGGATTCAGCGACGTCATCGGATCCTGAAAAATCATCGCGATATCGCGCCCGCGTATGGCGCGCATGGCATCTTCACTGATCGTCAACAGATCGCGGCCTTCAAACAGAATGCGCCCGTGCGTGACACGCCCTGACTGTGCCAGCAGCCGCATGATCGCCAGTGACGACACCGACTTGCCGCAGCCGGATTCACCGACCAGCGCTACGACCTCGCCCGCCCTGACCTTATAGGAAATACCTTCAACTGCGCGCACCACGCCGCGCGAGGTGTGAAAGTGAACGTGGAGATTGTCTACTTCAAGCAGCCACGAAGATGCGGCTGGATTCATGCAAGTGCATCCGCCAGCACCCGCGCCACGTGGATCGCCTCGCGCTGCGCGCCGTCGTGGATCTGATGCCGGCAACTGGTGCCGTCGGCGATGATCAAAGTGTCCTTGCCCGCTTCGCGCACCTTTGGCAGCAACGACGCCTCGGCCATCTGTATCGACACATCGTAGTGCTCGGCGTCGTAGCCGAAGCTGCCGGCCATGCCGCAGCAACTGGATTCGATCAGTTCGGTTTGCAGTTCAGGTATCAGCTTTAGCACGCGCAGTACCGCGGGCATCACGGCGAAGGCTTTCTGGTGGCAGTGGCCGTGGAGCAGCGCCTTTTTATGCGCGAGCGGTTTCAGGTTGAGTTTGAAGCGGCCCGCATCGAGTTCGCGCGCGATGAATTCCTCGAACAGGAAGGCATTCAAGTTCAGTTCCGCCGTCTGCGGATTGGGCAGCATGGAAATGAACTCGTCGCGCATGCCGAGCAGGCAGGACGGCTCCAGCCCTACCACCGGCACGCCGCGTTCGACGTAGGGCGTGAATGTGGCGATGACGCGCTCGGCTTCGGCACGGGCCTTATCTACCATGCCGGTAGCCAGGAATGTTCTACCGCAGCACAGCGGGCGCGCGCCGTCTTTGGCTTGCGGCAGGTGCACGGCGTAGCCAGCAGATTCCAATACCTTCAGTGCGGCGTGGGCGTTTTCGGGTTCGAAGTAGTTTGTGAAGGTGTCGATGAATAGCACGACTTCTCTTTTATCGGCTCCCGCGCTCCGCGGGGCGAGTGTCTTCAGGGCGCTACCCTTCCACTTCGGCAACGACCGTTGCGAAGCAAACCCCGCAAACCCTTTTCCCAGTGCCTGCGCCAGATTCGCCAGCGGCCCCAGCTTCGACACCCACGGCGCATAGTGCGGCAAATTCGCTATCAGTTTGTCCTTCAACGTGAACCCATGCCGCTGTTTGTAGTGATGCAGAAACTCGATCTTCATCTTCGCCATGTCCACGCCCGTCGGACATTCGCGCTTGCAGCCCTTGCATGACACGCACAGTTCCATCACCTTCGCCATCTCGTCTGAAGTAAACGCATCCGGCCCCAGCTGACCCGATAGTGCGAGCCGCAGCGTGTTGGCGCGCCCGCGCGTGAGATGCTGCTCCTCGCGCGTGACGCGGAACGATGGACACATGGTGCCGGCGTCGAACTTGCGGCAGTGGCCGTTGTTGTTGCACATCTCGACGGCCTTGTCGAAGCCACCCCATTCTTTCCAGTCGAGCGCCGGGCTGATCGGAATCGTCTTGTAGCCGGGCTTGAAGCGGAACAGCGAGCGGTCATCCTGCTTCGATGGCCGTACGATTTTTCCAGGGTTCAGCAGTCCTTTCGGATCAAAAATACCCTTAATATTTTCAAAAGCTTGCGTGAGTTTCGGGCCAAAGAATGGCGCGATCCATTCGCTACGCACCAGGCCGTCACCGTGTTCGCCCGAGTATGAGCCCTTGTACTGCTTGACCATTTCGGCTGCTTCTTCGGCAATGGCGCGCATTTTTCCGGCGCCGTCTTCGCGCATGTTCAAAATCGGCCGCACGTGCAGCGTGCCCACCGACGCGTGCGCATACCAGGTGCCGGTGGTGCCGTGCTTCTCGAACACCTTGGTAAGACGATCGGTGTATTCCGCCAGATGCTCCAGCGGCACCGCACAGTCTTCGATGAACGACACCGGCTTGCCGTCGCCTTTCATCGACATCATGATGTTGAGCCCTGCCTTACGCACTTCCCACACATCTCGCTGCAAATTGGCATCGGTGATTTCGATCACGCTTCCGGGGAAACCCAGATCGCCCATCAATTCGACCAGTTGCTTCAGTTTGCGCAGCTGTTCATCCTTGTCGTCGCCCGCGAATTCCACCAGCAGAATCGCATCCGGGTCGCCGTTGATGAATTTCTCCACGATGGGGCGGAAAGCCGGATTGCTGCGCGCAAGGCCGATCATGGTGCGATCCACCAGCTCCACCGCAGTGGGTTTTAACTTCACGATATGCAGCGGCGCTTCCATCGACTTGTAGAACGTCGGAAAGTGGCACACGCCCAGTGTCTTGTGCTTGGGCAGCGCCGACAAGTTCAGATGGACGCGCTTGGAGTAGGCCAGCGTGCCTTCCGAGCCCACCAGCAAATGCGCCATGTTGAACGCCATGCCCGACACCATGTCGAGGTTGTAGCCACCGACACGGCGCAGCAATTTGGGGTAACGCGCCTCGATTTCGGCGGCGTTGGCTAAATGAATATCGCGGATTTTCTGCACCAGATCGCGATAACCCTGTGGGCCGTCGAGTTGCGACAAATCGGATGGCGCCGCACCGAAGTGATATTCGTTGCCGTCGGCCAACACCGCATCCACACCATGCACGTTATGCACCATGTTGCCATAGAAAATCGAGCGCGAGCCGCAGGAGTTGTTGCCGGTCATGCCACCGATGGTCGCCTGCGCGCTGGTCGACACATCCACCGGATACCACAGGCCATGCGGCTTGAGAAACGCGTTGAGTTGATCCAGCACTACGCCCGGCTGAACGACGGCGGTGCGCGCCTCGGCGTTGAAATCGATTACGTGGCGCAGATACTTGCTGACGTCGATCACCAGCGCTTCGCCGACGGTCTGCCCGCACTGCGACGTGCCGCCGCCGCGCGGCAGCACCGCCACCCCGGCATCCAGCGCGATCCGCATCGCGGTGGTGGCGTCTTCCTCGGTTTGCGGAATGACTACGCCAACGGGCTCGATCTGGTAGATCGATGCGTCGGTGGAATAACGCCCGCGCGAGGCGGCGTCGAACAGGACTTCGCCGTGGATTTCCTTTTTGAGGCGGTTGGCAAAAGTGGAATCAACGGGGCTGACGGGCATAAGCGCATTCACGAATGGACTGCCCTTATAATACCCCACCCTTTTGCGGAGCACTCCCCATGACTTACCAAGCCGGCCGCCACTTCCTGCAAATTCCCGGTCCCACCAACGTACCGGACCGCGTGTTGCGCGCCATTGATCACCCGACGATTGATCATCGCGGGCCGGATTTCGCGCAGCTCGGCCTCGACGTGCTCAATGGCATGAAGCGCATTTTCAAGACCAAGGGCGCGGTGATGATTTACCCGGCGTCGGGCACCGGCGCGTGGGAGGCGGCGCTGGTCAACACACTGTCGCCCGGCGACAAAGTGCTGATGTATGAAACGGGCCAGTTCGCCACGCTGTGGCAGAACCTCGCCAAACGTCTGGGGCTGGTGCCCGAATTTATTGTGGGAGACTGGCGGCATGGCGTTGATGCCTCGGCGATCGAAGCGCGTCTGGCGGAAGACAAGCAGCACGCCATCAAGGCGGTGTGCGTGGTGCACAACGAAACCTCCACCGGCGTCACCTCCAAAATCCCCGAAGTGCGCAAAGCCATCGACCGCGTCAACCACCCGGCGCTGCTGCTGGTGGATACCGTCTCCGGTTTGGGTTCCATCGATTACCGGCACGACGAATGGGGCGTGGATGTCACCGTTGCCGGTTCGCAAAAGGGGCTGATGCTGCCGGCAGGGCTGTCGTTTAACGCGGTGAGCGACAAGGCGCTCGCC
>CANKUB010000134.1 GCA_947486575.1 Betaproteobacteria bacterium
ATTCTAGGCGCCAACCAGATCACCAAGCTGGTGCTGTGCGGCGTTTCCACGACCGGGGCGGTGCTTTCAGCAGCCAAGGATGGCCACGACCGAAACTACGACATTGTGATTCTCGACGATTGCAGCGCAGCGATTACGGATGAGCATCACAAGGTCACGCTCGACATGGTGTCGCGATTTGCCACCATCACCACCGCGGCGGAAATCGTATTCCCGTGATGGTCAGGCAGTGGGTTGTATCATTGGCGTTGGGGCTGCCAGCATTGGCGCCATCGGCATTTGCCCAGTCAGACTACCCCTCCCGTCCCATTCGATTGATCTGCCCGCTGCCACCGGGTGGCGGTGCCGATCTGGTCGCGCGACTCGTCGCCGAGCGGCTTTCTAAAACTCTGAATCAGCAGGTATTGGTCGACAACCGCGCTGGCGGCGGCACCGTTATCGGCGCTGATCTTGCAGCCAAATCCGCGCCCGATGGTTATACGCTGCTGCTGGGCACCGCAACCACGCACGCGATCAATGCCAGTCTGGTCAAGAAGCTGCCTTACGATCCGGTGCGAGATTTTTCACCCGTATCGCTGGTGGCGGTGTTACCACAAATCATCGTGGCGCATCCGTCCCTGCCTGCCAATACACTCCCTGAACTGGTCGCGCTCGCCCGGGCGCGTCCCGGCGAAATACTGTTCGCATCCACCGGCAACGGCAGCGCCAATCATCTCGGCGCGGAAATGCTCAAGAGCGTTGCCAAAATCAACATGGTGCATGTGCCGTACAAAGGCGCCGGGCCTTCGGTTACGGATTTGCTGGCCGGACAAACACAATTCATGTTCACCACCATCCCCCCTGCATTGCCGCACGTGAAAGGCGGCAGGCTCAAGGCCCTGGCGGTCGCACACTCCAAACGTTCAGCACTGTTACCGCAATTGCCCACTACCGGCGAAGGTGGCGCGCCCGGCGTCGAAGCCAGCTCATGGAACGGCATACTGGTACGCGCCGGTACACCACAAACGGTGATTACGCGGCTGCATGGCGAATTGTCGACAGTCATGACGCAACCTGAACTCCGCGATAAGCTTGCTGCAGCAGGCGTTGAACCCATGCTCAATTCGCCGGCGGAATTCGCGGCATACATTTCAAGCGAAACAGCACGCTACGCGAAAGTAATAGCGTCCTCTGGCGCACGCATCGACTAACCATTTTTTTTAAAAGGTTTTGCCATGACTTACCAAACGCTGCAAGTAGAAAAATCCGCTGATGGCCTGTTGCAGGTTACGTTGCATCGCCCCGAAACACGTAACGCGCTCAACACCCAGATGGGTATCGAATTGCGAGAGATATTCGCTCCGCTCGCGTTTCATCCGCAAGACGTTCGCTGCGTATTGATTACCGGTTCCGGCGACAAGGCATTTTGCGCAGGCGGCGATCTGAAAGAACGCAACGGCATGACCGATGAACAGTGGCGCATGCAGCACGCCATTTTTGAGGAAGCCTACTATGCCATCATGAATTGCACCGCGCCCGTGGTTGCTGCTGTCAACGGCTCGGCATTCGGCGGCGGTTGCGAACTCGCGCTGGCCTGCGATTTCATTTACGCCTCGAACACCGCGCGCTTTGCGCTACCTGAAACCACGCTCGGCATATTGCCCGGCTGTGGCGGCACGCAAAACCTGCCGCGCGCAGTAGGTGAACGCCGCGCCAAGGAATTGATCCTCATGGGGAAACCGTTCACGGCGCAAGAGGGCTACGAATGGGGCATGGTCAATCGCGTGTTTGAACCGGCAGCGCTGATGCCGGCTGCACTCGAAGCCGTACGCACGATGTGCGCCAGCGCCCCGGTATCCTTGCGCCAGGCCAAGACCGCGATCCGCCGCGGCCTGGATGTCGATCTGCGCACCGGACTCGCCATTGAAATCGAAGCCTACAACCGCACGGTCGTTACCGAAGATCGTATGGAGGGCGTGCGCGCATTTGGCGAGAAGCGCAAGCCGGTGTTTAAAGGAAAGTAGCCGCGGGCACGTGCCACGTAGTGTTCGTGCTGCCATCGGCTGCAGCGGTCACCACCCACAAACACTGGCATGGCGCGGTGCGCCCCGCTGCGTCGAGATTCACTCGGGCTGAATACCCGCCGCCTTCACCACCCTGGCCCACTTGGCAATTTCTGCCTTGATAAAATCGCCAAACTCCTCTGGCGAATTGCCAATGACAATGTTGCCATCGCGCGCCAGGAATTCAACCGTCTCGGGTTTGCGCAAATAGCTGACAGATTCCTTGTGCAGTTTGAGTACGATATCGCGTGGCGTCCCCGCGGGCGCCAGCAGTCCCGCCCATTGCAACGCTTCGTAGCCGGGTAACCCGGATTCCGCAATCGTTGGAACATCCGACAACACTTGCATGCGCGTGGCAGCTGATACACCGAGTACATGCAGGCGGCCGCTGCGCACGTGCGGCAAGATCACTGAAAGGCTGCTGGAGACTGTCGCATCAATGCGTCCGCCAAGCAGATCCACAATACCGGAATTGCCCTTATACGGCACATTGGTCATGCGTATCTGCGCCATATTGGCAAACAGTTCCATGGTCAGATGGGGCATCGTGCCATGTCCCGCCGCAGCGTACTGGATATGCCCCGGCCGCGATTTGGCCAGCGCGATAAATGCCTTCACCGTCTTGGCCGGCATCGAGGGATGCACCGCAAGCAGTTGTGGCATCGACACGGTGTGGGTAATCGGCACAAAATCGCGCACCGTATCAAAGGGCAGCTTCTTGTAGGTCGATGGATTGGTGGCAAACGCGCCCGGCGCCATCAGCAGCGTGTAGCCGTCGGGCTGCGCCTTGGCGGCAAGATCAGTACCAACGATGGTGCCTGCGCCCGCGCGATTTTCCACCACCGCAGATTGCCCCCAGCGTTTGCCGAGATCCTGCGCAAGCAGGCGCGCGCTGATATCGCTGCCGCCACCGGGCGTCGTGGGAACGATGATGCGGATGGGCCGAGTGGGGTAGGCATCTTGTGCCGCCGCCGGTAACGAAAGCACCGAATGTGCGGTCAGCACAACGGCTGCCAGCGTTGGTCTGCTGAAACATGTAGGCATGGCGTTTTGGAACCCCTAGGCATTGCGGCGTATTGCTATGGAATCACTTTATCGCCCGTTACCACGCCGGTCAACGGCCGCCGGCAAATTGGCTGTTACGCGAGAGGCACGTGCCAGCGCCGCGCGCACGATGCGCCGGATCAAGTCTGGGTACTCCACCCCGGCGAAGCAGCGCTCGCGGCCAAACGTGTGACGCCCGAGGTCGGGGTTGGCATTGGCCTCAATGAAACAAAGCCGGAAATCAGCCGTCAGGCGAAAATCCAGACGCGCATAGTCGCGCAGTTTCAGGACATGAAAAACCCGCTGGCTGGCCTGGCGTATTTCCGTCAAGGTTGCGCGTGGCAAGTCCGCCTCCCGGTAACCGACCCGCCAGCGCCGCTTATACGCTTCGTCGTGCTTTAGCAGCCTTGTAGCGAATCGTGGCGCCCCGGCACCTTGCCGCCCTATACGCAATTCCAGCGGTTGCAAGACCTGCGGCTTGTTGCCCAGCAGCGCCACAAACAGATCTCGGCCCTCAATGTATTCCTCACATAAAGACGGCCCCAAATTGCGCGCTCGCAGCAAGTCGAGGCGTCGCTGCAACTCCCCCTGCGTATATACCAGCGCCGCGCCACTGATGGCGTCTGACCCATCCCCTGCACGCGGTTTGACGAATAGCGGGTACGGCAGCCTTGCGTTGCCGGAAACATGTCCGCGTGGCTTGTATTCCTGCGGCACGGCTATCCCGAGGCTTGCCACCGCGGCCTTGGCCATCACCTTGTCGCGCGTCAGGCGCAATCCCTCGCCGGTGGTGCCGGTATAGCTAAACCCATATGTCTCTAGCAGTGAGGTGATTTCATGGTCACGGCTGCGATCGCCGTCGATCCACTCTGTGAGGTTGAATACCAATCGTGGCGCAAGCCTTTGCAATGCAGCAATGGTCTTGCGCTTGTTCACGTCGAATGGCAGTGGCACGACGTTGACGTACTGTTGCCTGAGTGAATGCAGCACCTGCGCTTCAACACTGCCGGCATCCACGCGGAAAGCGCCACTGCGAGTGTGCTCCCCTGTCTCAGAATCAACCAGCAGCACAATGTCGCAACAGGGCACGCGATGTTTGGGTAATTTCATCCGTCGGCTCAGATTTTCGGGATGCAAAAAAGGCGGATTTCTCCGCCTTTTTTATCTGAAATTCAATAACTTACTTGAAGTTTGCCACTTCTCGCGCACTGCCTGTCAACTCGAGTATGTGCATGCCGGTGTCGGCGCGATCGACGATATAAATATAGCCACGGTCATCCACATCGACGTTATTCGTCTGTATCGCTACTTTGCATTGCGCGCCCTGCGGCGTGGTAACACAACGCTTGTCGGTGTTGTCAGTAATGGTAGGAATGTAGTACGCGATTTCTTTTGGATTAAACGGATCACGCATATCGACTGCACGTAAACCGGCGTTAAACCAAGCGTAGAACATCACGCGCCCGGCGTACATCGGCGGCTGGTTTTCGTGTGAGGCATGCGCGCCAAAGCGGCCACCACGTTTGCAGAAACCGCCCGGCGCCTCGGGCACCTGATAATTCGACAGGTTGAACGGCGTCTTGTCATTAGTGACATCGACAAAATACGCCATCTGCCGCGCTTCGTTGCATTCGTGCTGAATAGCCTCATTGGTCAATGCCACCAGGTCGCGCTTTGAGACCTTGTTGCTGGCGAAATCCTTGACTTCCACACCCATGATCGGCAGCGTGGTGTGTGCGCCCATGTAGGGCGAGGTATACAGAATGGATACTTGCGGATAGAGCAGGTTCTCGGCGGTTGGCTCTTTGGCCCCCTTGAGCAGCTTTTCGCGATCCAGAATTTGCAGCACGCCGTTGCTGTTGGTGCCGGAGCCGATGTAGATGCGATTGCCTTTCACGCCAGTCGAAATCGCGCCGTGCATTTGGTACTGATTGTCCGGCAACGGATTCTTTGTTCCTGGCTCCTGCCCCACCAGACCAAAATCGCGGACATGTACAGGTTTCGCGGGATCGGAAAGATCAAACACCTGCATCATGCGGCGTGACCGCCAGCCTTTTACGCCTGAGATCAGATAGGCAATGCCGGTATCGCATTCCCAGTAATTCTTGTGCGTATCACGCAGACCGCGCACCGGCGTACTCACAATCACCGGCTTTTCCGGTGCGGTCACATCCCAGATTTCATGTGCGGAATTGCCGAACGAGCGCAGCAGGTAAAACTTGCTCTTGTCCGCCTTGGGCAACTGGTTACCGCCGCAGATACGCACCATCTGTGCACCGCCGGACTCTGTGCCACCTTCCTGACCGGGAATATGCGCCAGCGTTTTCGGCGCTCTCGGATCCGTCACATCGATGATGGACGTGCCGTTGAACTCCGTACGGCCATTGAGCGGATTAATTTTTGCCGGACCGCCGTGGTGCCCCACATAGGCAATCCAGCGACTGCCCTGTTGCTTGATTTCCGGGTGGTAGGCACTGCGCGCATGCAGATCCACATGCCCCAGCAGGGCCATATTGTGCGACTCCGGCTGACGGGCATTGTACTGGTCCATCGTGCGCGGCACGTTCGCGCAACTGCTCAAAGCGCCGCCGATGACCAGCGTTGCCAGCGCAGCGATGCGTCCCTTATTCAAAAACTTGCTCATGCTCACTCCCCCTTGAAGATCAATTCGTTCAAAAATTTTTTATTGTCAGACGGCAGTCGGCCCTGCATTCGCTTCCGCTATCACCATTCTTACCTGCTTCGGCAACATTGGCATTGCCCGTACTCTAGCGCCGGTCAAACGCTGCACGGCATTCGCTATTGCAGGCGCCATAGGTGCTACACCTATCTGCCCGGCACCTGATGATTGCCCCAACGCACCCTGTAATAACTCAATGTGTATCGCGGGAATCTCGTCCATGCGCAGCACAGGGTAATCACTGAAATTCGACTGCTGCACCACGCCTGCCTTGATCGTCACCCGCTCACGCAACGTAGACGACATTCCCCAGATGATACCGGTTTCAAGCTGCTGACGCAGGTGTCGCGGCTGTATCGCCGTGCCGGGATCAGCCGCCGCCCATACGTTATGCACCTTGATCGTACCGTTGACGCGATCCACCGACACTTCAACAACTACCGCAATCTGGCAATTCCAGCGGCCACCATGGTTGTACCCCACACCGAGCGCCGTGGCCTCACGCTTGCGATTCCAATCCGACATTTTGCGCACAAGTTCCAGCACCGCCCTGCCCTGCGCATCGGTCAACATATCAATGCGCAACTGCAACGGATCTTTGCCCAGTTTCGCGGCGATTTCATCAATAAAAGATTCAACCGCGAAAATCGTGAAGCCATTGCCCACCGCATTCCAGTAACCCACCGGCACGCCGCCGAGTTGATGCACATACTCGTGATGCCTATTCGGTATACCGTAAGGCTGCGTCATGCCCACCGCCACCGCGCCATCAATACCGGGGTTTTTATCCCACACGTCTTTGCGAGCGCGCAGCAGCACGGAGTCAGCTACCAGACGATGGCTCCAGCCCGTTACCTTACCATCGGCAGACAAAGCGGCATTCATGTGCTGCGCCGTCAACGGGCGATACGCGCCGTGTTTTACGTCATCTTCGCGGCTCCAGATTACCTTCACCGTCTTGTCCATGATCTTGCTGAGCATGGCCGCTTCGGCATTGGGCAACTGTTCTGTCTTCGCGCCGAAGCCACCACCCAAAAACGTGGTGTGCACACGTATCTTGTCTTCCGTCAAGCCGGTGACCTTGGCGCATGCCTGTTGAGCCCAGGTTTGGCCCTGCGTCGGCGCCCACAGTTCCAGATCATCGTGCATCATCGACGCAGTGGCGTTGAACGGCTCCATGCAGGCATGATGCACATGGTCAGTCACGTAATCTGCGGAAAGCGTTTGCGCGGCCGACTTGAATGCCGCATCAAAATTGCCGGTGTTGTCGATGGCGCGGCCTTGCTTTGAGCGATCCGCGGCAATCACCGCCCACTCACGTTTTTTAGCCTCGCTATCGTATTGCGATGCGAGCGAGCCTTGCTTCCATTCGACTTTCAGCGCCCGTTTGCCAAGCACGGTCGCCCAATAATCGGTGCCAACCACAGCAACCGCATGCGGCAACTCGACCACTTTCACAACACCTTCAATCTGCATGGTGGCTGCCGCATCCACTTTCAGCGGCCCATTTTCCGCACCATCGCCATACAATGGGTGTGGCAGCGTCGCCACTGGCGAGCGCAAGATCGAGGCGTACAGCATGCCAGGTATCTGCACATCAATGCCGTATTTGGCGGCACCGTTAACCTTGAGCGGCACGTCCAGCCGCTGCACGTCCTTACCCAGCAATCGCCATTGCGACGCGGGTTTCAAATCCTTTTCCGTCAGCAGCGGCGCATCCAGCTTGACGTCGTCTAGTTTGGCGACCTGCATGTAGCTCAGCTTACGGCCCGACGCGGCATGCACCACGTTGTTTGGCTCCGTGGTGCATTCGCCTGTGGCCACGCCCCATACACTTGCGGCATTGGCGATAAGTATGGCACGCGCCTGCGCGCCCGCCAGCCGCACAACGCGCCAGTAGCCTTGTGCCCCACGTGCTACGGGGCTGCCGCCCACACCCTGCACGTTGAAGTGATCAGGATTGATGAACGCTTTGTCCGATGGCGCCTGCTCGACACGAATGGTGCGCCAGTCCGCGTCCAGCTCTTCAGCGATCAGCAGCGGTATCAAGGTGTAAATGCCCTGCCCCATCTCCGCCGTCGGGCACTTCACGGTAATCGTGTTTTCGCTGTTGGAGACGTGCACCCAGGCATTCAGATCGATGTCGCCTTCTTCACCGCAGGCGTGAGCATCCACCACGCGCAGCAAGCCCGCAGGTGACGCCAGAAATCCCAACGCCAGACCAGAGCGTTTCAGAAATTCTCGGCGTTGCAATGGTTGCGATGGTTGCAAGTGCATTACGCTTCTTTCGCCGCCCGCTCTATCGCCGCAATAATGCGGTTATAGGAACCGCAGCGGCAGATATTCGTTTTCATGTAATCGACGATTTGCGCGCGCGTTGGTTTGGGCGTTTCCTTCAGTAATCCCGCCGCACGCATAATCTGCCCGGGCTGACAGTAGCCGCACTGCGGCGTTTGTTCTTCCACCCACGCCCGCTGCAAAGGGTGGCTGCCATTGGACGAAAGACCTTCAATGGTCACCACGCTTTTACCCATCACATCCTTGATGGCGTGCAAACAAGAGAACGTGGGCTTGCCATCCAGATGCACAGTACATGCACCGCACTGCCCGATGCCGCAACCGTATTTGGTACCGGTGAACTTGAGATTTTCACGCAGCACCCACAACAACGGCGTGTCAGGATGCGCGGTAACTTCGCGCTGAGCACCATTGACCGTCAGCGTCAGCGTGATCATGGAAGACATTTCGTAACTATATGTTTTTATTGGTAATTACGCAAACCGGTCTTCACCCGCCAACAATGCCGTTTTCACTCTCCCGGCCAGCATTGGTTGCTGGCGAAGCCGCACACCGGTCAACTGAAAGACCGCGTTGGAAATTGCCGATGGCACCAGCGGTACCGCCATTTGACCCGCACCCGTCGGATGATTTTTCGTCTGCACCAACTTGACGTGCATCTGCGGCACATCGCGCATGCGCGGTACGTGGTAATCAAAAAAGTTGGATTGCTCAACAGCGCCATTGGCGATGCTGATGCGTTCGATCAACGCGAGCCCCAAGCCGTAGACAATGGAACTTTCGGTTTGCGCGATCACATTGTCGGGATGCACCGCCACGCCGCAATCAATGGTGCACCAGAAGTTGTGAACCTTGATCGCGCCAGTGGCCTTATCGACGGTTACATCGGCAATGCCGGCGATCTCCGTGCCGGAGTAATTCACATAAGCGATACCCAAACCGTGGCCGGGCCGCTTGCGCTGCCACTCTGCCATCTTTGCGGTTTCTTCAATAACGTGACGCCCACGCGGGTCTTTCTTCAGCATGCGCAAGCGGAACTCCACCGGATCGACACCCGCCTTTGCCGCCAGTTCGTCGACAAACACCTCGGTGGCAAAACTGTTCGCGGTGAAGCCGATGCCACGAAGCGGGTTGGTGCGCATGCCGGTATGCACCAGCACGCCTTCCGAAGCGCGGTCAGCAATCTCATATGATCCGACACCAATGCCATTCAACGCAATGCCGTCACGCCCTTTAACCTGCTTGAAGCGCACTGGATCCATGAACGCCATCACGTGATCACAGACGGCACGGTGATGATAGGCCGTGACATTACCAGCTGCATCCAGCCCCGCGCGCAGGCGATTCACATACAGCGGACGAAAGCGGCCCGAATGAATATCGTCTTCCCGCGTCCACATCACCTTCACCGGCTTGCCGGAGGCTTTAGACAGCAACACCGAATCCAGCACGAAATCGGCATCGCGATTGCCGCGTCGGCCGAATCCGCCGCCGAGCAGATGGTGATTGAACTTCACTTTCGATTCGGGAATGCCCAACGCCTGTGCCGCCACCGTCACCGCAATCGTCTGGCTTTGCACGCCGCACCAGATTTCCACGCTGTCTCCCGCAGGGGAAACCGCCGCGACGGAATTCAGCGGCTCCATTTGAGCGTGGTACGCATAATCCGAGCGATACTCGCCTTCAACAATATTTGCAGCAGTCTTGAGTTTTTCAACGACGTCGCCCTGCTTCTCCCAATCGATCACAGGATGTGCCGGGTCTTTCGCGGCCGCTGAGAATTGCGCATAGCCGCTATCGGTCGAAAAATTTTTGCCCTGCGCCTTGTCTCCCCACGTCACTTTCAGCGCCTTGCGCGCCTGGAACGCGGCCCACGGATTTTCTGCGAGCACGCCCACGCCATTTTTCAGCAGCACGATATTCAGCACGCCGTCGATGGCGCGCGCGGCCCTGTCATCGACAGTAGCAATGCCAGCACCTTCCACCGGCTCGCGCAGAATCGCGCCATAAATCATCCCCGGCACATTCACATCAATACTGTACTTTGTGCTGCCATTTTGTTTGCCTTCGATATCCACTCGCGGAATATCCTTGCCGATCAAACGAAAATTCGCCGCTGCCACCGGCTCAACCGCAATCTGCGGCGCTTCAGCAGGAATTTTCGCGAACGCGGCAATTTCACCGTAGGTGAGCTTGCGCCCGCTTTTTTGATGCAACACCACGCCCGGCTGCGTCGACAACTCTGCCACGGGCACACTCCAGCGCTGCGCCGCGTTATCCATCAATACATAGCGCACCTGCGCACCAAACTGCCGCAGGTTATTGAAGTAACCCGTCACTGTGGCGCTGCCTGCGGTGTACTGATGAAAGCCGCGCCCTGGATTGCCAAATACCTTGTCACTCACCGCCGAGCCGTCTATCTTGACCTTGGCCCAATCCGCATCCATTTCGTCAGCCACAATACGTGGCAACGACGTCAGCGATCCCTGCCCCATCTCGGACGCTGGCGACATGATCACCACTGTGCCGTCGGTATGTATCGTCACCCAATTATTGAGTTTTACACTACTATTTTGCGCGTGCGCATCGCCCACCAGTAGAGACGGTGCGCCTACGGCCACGCCAAATGTAAACCCTGCCGCACCCACCATGAATTGGCGGCGCTGTGTGTTGATCGCGGCTTTCATGCGAGCTCCTTCGCTGCGCGCTCAATCGCACGCGTAATCCGCGCATAGGTGCCGCAGCGGCAGATATTCGGACTCATGTATTCAACGATCTGCTCCCGCGTCGGGCGTGGCGTTTCCTTCAGCAGGCCTGCCGCCCGCATGATCTGCCCGGATTGGCAGTAACCGCACTGCGGCACCTGCTCGGCGACCCACGCTTTTTGCAGCGGATGACTTGAGTCTTTCGACAAGCCCTCAATGGTGGTGATGCTTTTGCCCGCCACGTCCTGCAGCGTCTGCAAACACGATTGTACCGGTTGACCATTCAGATGCACGGTGCAGGCGCCGCACTGCCCTGCGCCACAGCCGAATTTCGTGCCAGTCAATTTCAATTGCTCGCGCAATACCCACAGCAAAGGCGTATCCGCTGCGGCTGAAATTTTTTGCCTCACACCGTTCACGGTGAGCGTTACGTCGATTTTTGCTGCCATGTCATCCTCCTTGAGTTCGTGGTTTTGCAAAGCGATTTTTCTGTTGCACGATGCATTCTAGGCGCGCAGCGGCGCATCAACAACTGCTGACAACAATACCCATTTTAATACCGCAATAATTTATTTTAATGAATTAAAACAATAGCTTATGTATTATTCGTGCTGTCAGATAATATGCTTGCGTTTAAGGCATAGCACCGTCAACAGGGTTAAACTGCCCACCTTATTTGACGCAGTGTGAACGACATGGCTGTGGATAAATTGCACTTATTGAAAAAATTTAGAAACCCACAGGCGCTGCTGGCGGCACTGGGGGCGAGCATGGCCGTTGCGGCTCACGCGCAGCCGGTGACGGCCCCTCTTGTCCACGCTGTTGCCGGCTATCCCGCCAAAACGGTGCGCATCGTTATTCCCTTTGGCACCGGCGGCACGAATCTGATTTCACGCTGGCTCGCGCCAAAATTCTCTGATGCATTTGGCCAAACCTTTGTCGTCGATCCACGCTTGGGGGCGGGCGGTAACATCGGCATAGAGCTCGTCGCAAAATCCGCACCGGATGGTTATACGTTATTGATCTCGCCACCCGGCCTGGTGTTCAGCCCGTTTCTCTACAAAAAAGTCGGCTACGATCCGCTGCGTGATTTCGCACCGATTGCGCTGCTCGGCAGCGTACCCAATGTGATGGCCATTCATCCTTCGGTGCCGGCGCAAAATCTGCAACAAGTGATTGAACTTGCACGCAAAGCGCCGAAAAGATTGTCGTACGGTTCCGGCGGCATCGGCTCCACCAACCATCTGGCGATGGAAGCACTGAAGTCGCTGACCCAAACCGATATCGTTCACGTACCGTATAAAGGCGCAACCGTCGCGCTGGTGGATTCGATCAGCGGGCAAGTGGATATCGTGGTGGTCGCAGTTCCCAGCGTTGCGCAATATATACAGCAGAGCAAACTGCGTGGCATTGCGACATTGAGCCCCAAGCGCTCGCCATCGCTGCCCAATCTGCCGACCACTGCTGAAGCCGGTCAGCCACAATTCGTGATGGAAAACTGGTACGGCTTTTATGGCCCGGCCGGGCTGCCACGCGACATCATTGATCGATTGAATGCCGAAGCCGCGAAGGCAATGAAAGCGCCCGACACGCGCGAGCGCCTCGGTAGTCAGGGCTTTGACCTGTTCCCCAGCAACCCGCAGGAACTCGCCTCACTGGTAAAAAACGAATACGCGCGCTTTGGGAAAATTGTGAAAGATGCGGGGATTGCGCCGGAGTAGTTTGTGATTGGCCGAAATGCTCGGCGGACCCTATGGTAGCGCAGGATTTGAGGGGTGGTTTTCGATACGAAGATTTGCGTGGGATCGTAGATTTTTGCGCGGGCGCGGGGCAAAGCAGGCATTTACCCGGAAATCTTCGCACTAAAATGCCGTCCACTGAATATCACAAAA
>CANKUB010000135.1 GCA_947486575.1 Betaproteobacteria bacterium
ATCAGTGACATCGACAGCGCATTCAGCGCATCAGGGCGATTGATCGTAATCAGTGCAAATTCTTCAACACGGCTCAGTTCAATAGCCATCACAGCTTCCTTTTTTCTGCTTTAAAACGAACGGGCGCTGGTGTGATCCTGCCCGCCTTGGTCCACTCCACCAGCTCGCGTTTCAGAATTTTGCCGCTGGCGGTCAGCGGAAAAGCATCCATGCAAATAAAAAACTCCGGCATGTCATATTTCGATAACCCCGCGTCGTTCAGATGCGTCAACAGTTGATCAGGTGCAACCTGTACGCCCTCGCGTTGGATGATCGCCAGGCACACCCGTTCACCCAGACGCTGATCGGCCACGGGATAAGCCGCCGCTTTCAGCACCGCTGCATGCTTTAACGCCAGATTCTCGATGCGAGACGGATGAATATTGTGTCCGCCGCGAATAATCAAATCTTTTTTGCGGCCCACAATTTGCAGGTTGCCCTGCTCATCCATGCGCCCCAGATCGCCGCTCATGAACCAGCCACTGGCATTAAACGAGTTTTCGGTAGCCGTCTGGTTGTTGAAGTAGCCCAGCATCAGCAATGCGCCATGCGTGCCAATTTCGCCGATTTCACCGGGCTTTGTCACTTCGATATCCGGATTTTCCTGATCCCAGAGCCGGGTCTCGTAGCCGTGGCAGGCGCGGCCGCAGGTGGAGGTGATGATTTCCACCGAATCATCCGGCATGGTGTACTGATGCGAACCATTTTCGGTCATGCCGTAAATGTTCTGCGGCTTGATCCCCATGTCCAGAAACGCGCGCGCTGTCTGCGGCGGAATGGTTGAACCCGCCATGTAGAACAGATTAACCTTGCCCAGCCCGGACATGCCGCGCTGTTTGGCGTCCGCCAGAATATCGATGGCGTGTGTCGGCACACCCATTACATACGTCGCGCCTGTTGCCAGAAGCCCATCCAGCGGTTTCATATCGGGCTTCAGATCATTCAGTACCAGTTCAAAACCTGCGCACAGACTCTGTGCGACTGCCACTGTGGCAATGTGATGCGACAACGGACTATGCGTATACAGTACCGTGCGCTCGTCGTGATGCCAGTCATGCACCATGGCACGGCCATTGGCGAGCAGCGTGTTATCCGAATGCAGCACGCCCTTGGGCATGCCGGTGGTGCCGGAAGTGAAGGCAAGATAGACGATTTTGTCGGGATCGGTATCCACCGGCGGCAACGAAGATGGCGCCGCATTCAGCCCCGGGAAGTCCCCTGCATCCAGCCGATAGGCGCGTTTTAGTGCAGGCAGGGCTTTGGCTGCCGCGAAGACGTCGACCTTATCCGCATCGGCACCATAGCCCGTTTGCGCGAACAACGCTGCCGTCTGAATGCGCTCCATCAGCGTGACGATTTCACCTACGGTGTAATTCTGGTGCAGCGACGGATTGCACACGTAGCCGTTGCGGGAACATGCCAGAAACACGACTGCTGCTTCGACTCTGTTCGGCAGCCACACCGACACTCGCTGGCCGCGCTTGATACCCGCCACATACATATCGGCGGCAAGCGCATCCACCCAGCCGACCAGTTGCGCCCAAGTCAGGCGCACACGCGAATCGCGCAAAGCGTAGGCCTGTGGCCGCACCCGCGCGTGCTGCGCGGCCAACATGTACATCGTCTCGTTTTGCCACCAGCCCGCGTCGTAATAGCGGCGGGCCGTTTTCGGATTGTGCAGCGTGAGCAGCGTCGACATCGTCGAATCAGTGTCCGAACGTGTCGGTATCCGGCTTCCGTTTGCCACGGAACGATGCGCCCAACTCTTTCGACTCATCCGTATCCAGATATAGCCGCAGCAGCAAATCATGCGACACCCGCGCCAACCCCGACACGCCACCGTGACGCGCGGTAAACGCCGCTTTGATTGACGCCAGCGCGAATGCGCCGCGATCCGCGATTTCCAGCGCCATCTTGCGCGTCTCTTCCTGCAGTTTGTCGTCGGGCACGACTTTATTAATGAGGCCGATTTCCAACGCTTCACGTGCGCTAAGACGCGGATTGGCGAACCACATTTCCTTTGCCTTCTTCTTGCCAACGAGGTCTTCGAGATACCAGGTGCCGTAGCCCGCATCGAAGCTGCCCATCATCGGACCGACCTGGCGGAATACCGCGCTTTCCTTCGCAATGGTGATATCACACATCACCTGCAACACCTGCCCGCCGCCCACGGCATAACCATTGACCGAAGCGATCACCGGTTTTTGCAGGCGCTCGATGGACTCGTAGATTTCCAGCGTAGGCAGCATACCGGCGTAGAGATTGGTTTTTTCCAGTCCATCCTTGCGTCCGCCAATGCAGAAGAATTTGTCGCCCGCGCCAGTGATCACCAGCACGCGCGTGCGCGTTTCGCGACGAATGTCATCAATGCAATCGCGTATTTCGTGACACATCTCGGTGGTAAACATATTGCCGTCGTCCGGACGATTCAGGGTGAGCCAGCCCACCGCACCCTCTTCTACATAAGTTATTGTTTTAAATGGCATTTTTATAACCTTCCTAGATCACTTTCTGTGTTTTCAGATTTAATATTTTTTCCGCGTCGTAGCCCAGCAACTTGCCCAGCACGGCTTGGTTATGTTCGCCCAAACGCGGTGGCGCGCTGCGGTAACTGGCATTACTATCATCGACCGCGATACCCAAACCCACTTGCGGAATTTTCCGCTCTCCTGCTGTCGCTGTATAGAATAGGCCGCGCGCCATCAACTCGGGGTCACTCGCCACTTCATTCGCACTGTTGACCGGCCCGGCGGGCACGTTGTGTTCGACGAACTTTTTCAGCCAATGCTCACGCGTTTGCGTGCGCAACACGGCTTGAATTCTTTCGACCAACTCAGGGCGCACCGCGCAACGTTCAGCGTTCGTGGTAAAACGCGGATCGTCCGCCACCGCAGGCTGCCCCACTGCCTGCCAGAAGCGTTTGAAAATACCGTCATTGCCGAGCCCCAGTGTCATGGGCCGGTCTTTGGTATCGAACGTTTGATACACCGAGATCACGCTGTCACGCGCGCCGGTACGCTGCGGAATAATGCCCGAACCCAGATAAGGCACAATGCGTGGCGACATGAATCGCGTCATGCTGTCGATCATGGCGATATCGACTTTGTGACCTTTGCCCGAACGCTGACGGTCGAACAGCGCCGCCAGCGTGGCGTAGGCGGCGTCCATACCGGCGATCAAATCGGCTGCAGGCGTGCCAATTTTTTGCGGCGGGCTGTCAGCTTCGCCGGTCAAATCCATCACACTGCTATAACCTTCGGCAATAAGGTCGTAACACGGAAAGTCCTTGCGCGCGCCTTTCAGCCCGAAGCCCGACAGCGAGACATGCACAATGTCCGCGCGCACCACTGATAGCGCCGCGTGATCGACGCCCAGCTTTCTCTGCACGCGATCTGTGAGGTTGACAATCACCACATCCACTTTGCGCACAACGTCATGCAGCACGGCACGTCCCGCGTCGTTGGTGTAATCCAGCGTCACGCTTTGCTTGTTGCGGTTGACGCTCATGAACCACAGAGATTCGCCGTCGAGCCATGGCGGCCCCCACGCGCGACAATCATCGCCCTTGCCGGGACGTTCGATCTTGATGACCTCGGCACCCATGTCACCCAACAGCATGGCGGCATACGGCCCTGCAATGGACGTGGTGAGGTCCAGGACGGTGATGCCCCTTAGCAGCGCGAGTGGCGCGCTTGTTGGAGGTGGGGGAAGATTGTCGAGGGGAAGCATAACTCCAAACTCTCAAATATCGTCGCTCTACGCAACGGCGTTTCCCTCATCCCAACCCTTCTCCCGGAGGGAGAAGGACTTTCTCATCCCTCTCACTCCGGGAGAGGGGCCGAGGGTGAGGGAAAGCTGTAAACACTAACAAAGTGTGTGCCAAATTTACATCAATTCAACGACTCATCATACCGTTTACGCGCCGCAGCTTCTTTCGCCTTGGCCGCCGCACGTTCCTTAATGGCTTTATCCAGCTCAACCTTCAGCGTATCGGCACGTTCCCGTGCGGCGTTGTAGGCATCTTGTGTATTCAGTACATCCTGCTCGGCGAGCTTGGATTCGAACGCAGCCTGCGTCACATCGCGATACGACACCGTGGCACGCTGCTGTTGCAAGAGCAGCGGTGCGGCGGCACCGGTGGAACGCTCTTCCACCGGCGCAGATTTTTGAGCTTGCGCGCAGGCAGCCACAGGCGCCAACAACACGCAGACGCAAAAACTCGCTGCGCGCATCAGGGTATCAGCACCGTTGAACCCGTAGTTTTACGGCCTTCGAGATCGCGATGTGCCTGCGCCGCGTCGCGCAGCGGATAGCTCTGGTTAATGGCGATTTTTACCGCGCCTTTTTTCACCACCGCGAACAAATCGCGCGCCGCTGCTTCGAGGTCTGCGCGCGTTGCAGTGTAGCTGCCCAGTGTGGGGCGCGTGAGAAACAGCGAGCCTTTAGCCGCCAGTATGCCGATGTTTACCGGTGGAACCGCACCTGAGGCGTTGCCGAAACTTGCCATCACACCCAGTGGCGCCAGGCAATCGAGCGAATCCATGAAAGTTTCCTTCCCCACGCCGTCATACACCACCGGCACGCCTTTGCCTTTGGTGATTTCGCGCACACGCTTGGAAACGATTTCGCGCTCGGCAACGATGACATGCTTGCAACCGGCCTTTTTCGCAATGGCCGCCTTGGCCTCGCTGCCGACGGTGCCAATTACCGTGGCACCCAGATATTTTCCCCACTGGCACAAAATCAACCCTACGCCGCCTGCGGCTGCGTGCACCAGAATGGTATCGCCCTTTTTCACTTTGTAGGTGCGGCGCACCAGATACCAGGCGGTCATGCCCTTTAACATCATTGCGGCAGCGGTTTGATCGCTGACACCGGCAGGAACTTTCACCAGCTTGTCCGCAGGCCGTAACACCGCTTCAGCATACGCGCCTATCGGTCCGGCGTAAGCCACGCGGTCGCCCAATTTGAAGCCTTTAACTTTCGCGCCAATTTTTTCAATCACGCCCGCGCCTTCGGAGCCAAGCGTCATCGGCAGCGGCATGGGATACAGGCCCGAACGCTGGTAGGTATCGATAAAGTTCAGACCGATGGCCGTGTTGCGTACACGAACCTCGCCAGGGCCCGGGTCGTCGATGGTGACTTCCTCCCAACGCAGAACTTCGGGGCCACCATTTTCATGAATGCGTATGGCGTGTGTGGCGAGAGGCATGATGTATCTCCTTGTTTTTATACAACAATTTTAATTCGCGTCCGAGGCTATGCTAGCACCGCAGAGACGTTGAATTGTATATAAAAACAAGGCGCAGCGGTAATTCCCGGTGCCAGGTTCGCCCTATGCCGCAATGCTCGCGCTGGGTGGCAACGCCATTCGCCGCTGGTCGCGCAGCATGACGGCGCATTCACTGGCAGGCACCGGTTTGGAAAAATAATAGCCCTGCATCTGTTCGCAACCATGGGCTGCCAAAAACGCCAACTGCGCTTCTGTCTCGACGCCTTCGGCAATCACTTTCAAGCCGAGACTGTGCGCCATGCTGATAATCGCGCGCGTGATCGCAGCGTCGTCGCTGTCAGTGGTGATGTCACGCACAAAAGAGCGATCCACTTTCAACGCGTCGAGTGGAAAGCGCTTCAGGTAACTCAAACTCGAATAGCCCGTGCCGAAATCGTCGATTGAAATATGCAGGCCCAGCGCTTTGAGATATTTCAGCGTGGCGATGGCGTCTTCGGTGTTGTTCATCAACGAGCTTTCGGTGATCTCCAGCTCCAGCAGATACGATTCCACAAAATGCACTTCCAGCGCGCGTTTGATGGTTGCCGCAAGATTTTTGTCAGTGAACTCCCGTGCCGACAGGTTGATCGCGATCGGGCGCGGCTCAAGACGCGCACGCCGCCATTCAGCGATTTGCGCGCAGGCCGCATCAATCAACCACTCGCCCACCGGCACAATGAGACCGGTTTCCTCCAGCAAAGGCACAAACTCCGCAGGCGATACCAGACGCGCATTTTCATGCTTTTCATTCGCCGGGCGCTGCCAGCGCAACAACGCTTCGAAGCCGGTGATGCTGCCGTCAGTCAAATCTACTTTCGGTTGATAGTGCAGCAAAAATTCCCTGCGCTCGACCGCCTTGCGCAAGCCGTTCTCCATTTCCAGGCGTTGCAGCGTGCGTGTGTTCATTTCCGCCGCGTAAAACTGAAAATTGTTGCGCCCCGTGTCTTTGGCCCGATACATCGCAGTATCAGCATTTTTCAGGAGTTCCTGCGAACTGTCACCATCAGCCGGATACATGCTAATACCCACGCTTGCCGTGACATAGAAATCATGGCCCTGCAGACTGAAGGGCCGCGCCAGCGTGTCCAACACTTTGCGCGCCACCCGGCTTGCGTCTTCATTGCAGCGCAGGTTGCCCAATATCAGACTGAATTCGTCGCCTGAAAGCCGCGCCACGGTATCGCCGCTACGCAGGCATTCGTTCAGACGCGCCGCCACCGCCTTCAGCAGGGCATCGCCAGCCGCATGGCCCAGCGTATCGTTGGCTATCTTGAAACGGTCCAGATCAATGAACATCACGCCTGCCACGGAATTGTGGCGCTGCGCCTGTGCCATGGCCTGCCTCAAGCGGTCGTGAAACAACACGCGATTGGGCAAACCGGTGAGCGCATCGTAATGCGCCAGATGCACCAGCTTTTCTTCTGCCTGCTTGCGCTCGGTAATATCCACCATCACGCGCACGTGATACAGCGGCTTGCCTGCCGAATCACACACGGCCGATACGGTGCGCGTAACCCAGATGATGCGTCCATCCTTGCAGATCAACGGCCGCTCCGACGCAAACGAATCAATTTTTCCGGCATTCAGCAGCTCGAATTTGTCGATGTCGGTGCCGTACTGCTCCGGCGGCACAATATTCTTGCTGCGCAACTGCAACAGTTCCGCTTCGGTATAGCCCAGCATGGCGCAAATCTTGTTGTTGACGTGCAGCGTACTTTTATCAAGTGCAGTGTGCATGATGCCGACCGGTGCATTGTCCACCGTGGCGCGATACCGTTCCTCGACTTCTTTGCGCTGGGAAATATCCTCGATGATGCAAATCAAATGCTGTGGCTGCGATACCGCGTCGCGCACCACACTGACGGTACAGCGCACCCAGATCAGCGCGCCAGCGCGGCGCTTGACGCGCTTGTCCAGCGTGAACGATGGCGCTTTCCCGGCCAGCAGCGATGTCATGTGCTGCGCCTCAAGGCGGCTGCCGACGCCCGCGTCTACGATCTCGGCGCTGTTCATCAGCAGCAGCGCTTCGCGTGCGTAACCGGTGATCTCACACAACTTCGGATTGACCTGCAAGATATCGCCGCCCAGTGTGATCTGCATGATGCCGATGGGCGCCTGCATCACCGTGGCACGGTGATGTTCTTCCACCTGTTTGCGTTCGGAAATATCTTCCACCACGCCGACGAAATAGCCGGGACTTCCCTGCTCGTCGCGCGCCAGCGACATGGTGAGCCGTACCCAGATGGCGCGGCCATCTTTGTGCAGGTAACGTTTTTCGCGCGATATGCTTTCAGTCTCGCCAGTGAGCAGTGTTTCTTTGCCGGGCGCCAGCAGGTGACGATCTTCATGGTGTGTGAGCGCCCCCGGCGGCAATCCCAGCAGCTCGTCTTTTTCATAACCCAGCATGCGGCAAAAGCGGCGATTCACATGCAAAAATCGACCATCAATATCGGTATGCGTGAGACCTACGGCGGATTGCTCGAAGGTGGCTAGAAAGCGGCTCTCAACCGAGCCGCTGAAGCGGCCCGGGCGGCCCGCGCGGCGTTCGTGCTCGCCGTGCGCGTCGAGTTTAGCGTATGAATTTCGCGGCATCTGCAAAACCACCTGGCACGCGGCGACCGCAAATCAATAGGCGGCGTGTGCAGCACCTGATTGCTGCGCTGCCGTAATCTGCGCCCCATTCAAATGGGCGATCGGCCATGCTGCGCGCGTTGCGCGGGCCGCGACGCGATCTGCTGCCCGTTGCGTGCCGCGATGCGCCTGGACGTGCGCGCGTGAAATCCGGATTTTCGATTTGCATGATTTTGGTCGCCCCTGACACATCCTTAACGGCACAGTACCGGTAAACAAAAGGGGCTACCTCAAATCAGCGCCGCAACCCAAACGTAACTAATTGTTTTTATTGAATTTTTAAGTCACTTGATGCACGCCCGAAAACGCAACACAAAACTCGGCTGCGGGCTGATGCTGTCGCCGCTGGCAAAAATGCCTTTCGGGTTGATTTCAATACGCCGCACAGCAGCATCACACCCGGCTGCGTTGGGCGTAAACGATGTGATGCGCGTGCCGCCGCTGGTGGCGTTGAAGAACTCCAGATCATCCGCAGCGCTGGCGGCGCTGGTATAGGTATAGGTCAACCCGCTGCTGACCGCACCCTGCGTAAACGCCACCGGCCCCGACCCCCCACCGGAGAGATCATTCACGAATAGCGACAGGTTCGCATTGATAGCGTCGACTATCATTACCGTGTTCACGGAGTGCGCAAGGGTGAGGTTGGTTACCAGCACATTGTATTCAACAATCGCGCCGGGGATGGCTTTGGGGTTAAAAGTGCCGTTAATCGGATCAGAGATTACGCTCATCAGCTTGGTAATGGTGGGCGGGTTCAGCACGGTCAGGATTGCGCTCACTGACGGCGCTGTACCGCCGTTGGTGCTGGTTACCGCGCCTGTATTATTAATATAGCTGCCCGATACCGAGCCACTGACTGGCACCGGCACGGTTACGTTAACGGTAATCGTGCAACTGCTGTTGGCGGGCACGGTGCCCGTCGTGCCCGTGCCAAATACCAATGAGGTACCGTTTGCGGCCGCTGTTACCGTACCGGCGGTACACGTGGTTGCCCCCGCAGGCGTGGCGGCATTGCGTATATCGGCAGCCGAGTTGCCACCTACGTCCTGCGGATAACTATCCGTAAACTGCACACCGGTCACCGCAAAGTTATTGGGGTTGGTCAGCGTGATCGTCAGCACCGATGTGACGCCAGGCGCAATGCGCGCAGGGGCAAACGATTTCACCACGGTAAGCGGTGGCGTGACCACCAGTGTGGCGGTTGCAGCAGTTGCGTTGGTCCCGGCAGACGAATTCAACGCACCGATGGCAATGGTGTTGATCGTGGTTGACGTTGCGGTCACGGTCACCGTCACCGTACACGTGCTGTTTGCAGGAATGGTGCCGCCCGTCAGCGCGACACTGAATGTGGTGGGCGCTGAAACTGTTCCGCCGCAGGTGGTCGCGGGCGCACCCGAGTTGGTCATCGTCGCCGGATAAGTATCGGTAAACGCCGCAGCGGTCATCGCAACACTCGTGCCGTTGACGAGCGTAATGGTCATCACGCTGGTGGCGCCAGCCAGTATGGGCGACGTGCCGAATGCCTTGGTAATGCCGGGACGGCCCACGGTGAGTGTTGCGCTGGCATTGCTGCCGGTAAGCGCGATCGGGCCGGTGGCGGCGACATTGCCGGTGGTGTTGACGTAACTGGCCGCAGCACCACCGCGCACGCTTATGGTAATCGTGCAGGCGCCACCCGGTGCAATGGTGGCACCTGTCATACCCAGCGTTGTGTTACCCGCCGCCGTGCCACTCATGGTACCCGCTACCGAGCCTGTTCCGGTACACGTATTGGTCAAGGCGGGTGTAGGTGCGTTCACCATATCCGCCGCCGCTACCCCGCCCACGTCCTGCGGATACGGATCGCTGAAATTGACACCGGTCAGATTGACGCCGTTCGCGATGGGATTGCTCACCACAATAGTCATGGTTGAAAAATCCCCCACGTCTACGCCAATGGCCGAGGGGTTGAACGATTTGGTGATCGTCGGTGGTGCCAGCGCGGTCAGTGTAGCGCTGGCCAATGCGGTATTGGCAGCAGCATTGGTAGTAGTGACGCCGCCGATGGGAATGGTGTTTAGCATGGGCCCGGGCGTGCTGCTGGTCACGGTAACGGTAATCGTGCAACTTGCGGATGCAGGAATGCCGCCGCCGGACAGAGACAGACTCGTTCCGCTGGCCGCAGCGGTTACAGCTGGTGTTGCGCCACCCGCGTTACAGGTGGTCGCCGCTGCCGGTGTAAGGTCGTTAAACAGGCCCGGCGGATAGTTATCCGTAAACGCAGCGCCGGTAATGAGGATGGCTTGCGGATTGGTCAGCGTAATCGTCATGGTTGTCGTGCCGCCGATGGCGATATTTGATGCCGTAAAACTTTTAGCGACCGTAGGCGGCGTTAGCGCGGTGACATTCAGGGTGGCTGTCGACGCCGCACCCGATGGCAAACCTGCGACGGTGGTGGTTATGGCGCCGGTGCTGTTGAGGTAATTCGCGGCTGCCCCGCCCGTTACCTGCACCGTGACCGTACAACTTCCACCGGACAAAAGGGTGCCAGCGCTGATACCAATGGTTGCGCCGCTGGCTGCCCCGCCGACCAGTGTCGCGCTGGAACCGATGCTACAGTTCAGCGTAGGGTTGGGGGCGGCGGTATTGAACATGTCTGCGGCAGCAACACCGCCCACGTTCTGCGGAAGGTTATCGGTGAATGCAACGCCGGTGAGATTGGTGGTGGTGTTGGGATTGGTAATGGTGATGGTCAGTGTGGATACGCCGCCCAGCGCGTTTGTGCGTATCGACGTCGGGCTGAATGATTTGGTCGCCACCGGCGAACCGATCACGGTGAGATTCGCCGTGTTGCTGGGCAAACCGGTTGGCGCGCTGGAAGTGACTCCTGAGGTCGTATTTGGCAATACGCCCGTGGTCGAACTGGTGACGGTGACACTGACCGTACAGCTACTGTTTGGAGCCAGTGACCCGCCGGTGAGGGTGATGGCATTCGCGCCGGTTGCCCCTGCCGTAGCCGAGACCGCACCACCGCAGGTGTTGGTTACAGCAGGCGTGCCCGCCACCTGCATGCTGCTCAGCGTGTCGGTGAAACCCACCGCGCTCAAGGCCACCGCTGTGGGATTATTCAAGGTGAACGTGATAACGGAGGTGCCTCCAGTCACAATACTTGCAGGCGCAAATGCCTTGGCGATGCTGGGCGTGCCAACGGCCAGGGTAGCGCTCGCAGTGCCGCCGGTGCCAGAACTGGTGGATGTGACATTACCCGTTGTATTCAGATAGTTACCCGCAACAGCACTGGTGACGTTGACGGTGACCGTGCAACTACCGCCCGGTGCCAGCGTGGCGCCCGTCATGCCGATGCTAGCGCCACCCGCCGCGCCGCCAGTGAGCGTACCGGCCGCAGAACCCGGCGTACAACTGACGGCGGGATTGGGCGTGGCCGTATTGAGCAAGTCAGCCGCAAGATTGCCACCGACGTCTTGCGGGTAGTTGTCGGTAAAGCTCACGCCGGTCATATTCGACGGGCTGGCCAGCGGACTGCTGACCACGATACTGAGCACCGAGGTGCCATTGATCGCAATCGGACTGGCGCTGAACGATTTACTGATCAGCGGCGGCGCCAGCACGGTCATCGAAGCCGCAGCGCTGGTGGTGCTGAAAGTGGAGCCCAGCGTTTGGCCGCTATAAGAAATCGAAGCTGTATTCGATATCATGGTACCCGACGTCACGCCTGCATTGACGGTGGTATCGAAAGTGATCGAGGTTGACGCGCCGAAGGGAAGGGAGCCGCCCAACGTATCGGTTGCCCCCGTGCCAAGGCGGAATATCACGCACGGGGCAGTCACTGGCGCGCACGCGGCAGCGTTGACGGAGAACTCCGCCTGATCGTTGGCAGGGGGGGCGGCAGTATCGCTTTTCACCCCGGCGTTGGCCCCCGACACAATATTCAGGCTACCAGGCGCATAAGTGGTATTCGCCGGTATCGGGTCTTTCAGTATGACATTGGTGCCGGTATCAATGCCGGTGTTGCTCAGTGAAATCGTCCAGCGCAGAGTATCGCCGGGTGCCAGCGCGCCGCCGTTCACGTCAGCAACCGTCTTGACCACGTTGGGCGTAATAACCGGTACATACAGATCAAATGCCGTGGTCAATACATGCGGATAGTATTGCTCACCACCGGTGGTAATCACCACCGTAGCGCTGGTCGCACCGTTGGCGACAACACCCGACGGCGCATTGGTGCGATCAATGTCGGTGCCAAAGGTATTGCGGTCGGACGGATCTCGCGATGTCACCAGCGTACCAAGATCAGAGATCGTGGAATTAAAATAGTGGGTCTTCGCGTACGAGTGTGGGTGAATTTGAGGCATTTTAGAGCACTGGCAACATGCACGTGAGTATTTTCAGTCGCAGATATTCCTCATCGCGCAGCCCGTATGCACGACGTTGAATGACGCGAATTTTGTTGTTCAATCCCTCAA
>CANKUB010000136.1 GCA_947486575.1 Betaproteobacteria bacterium
AAATTGCTGTTCTCTCCTTAGCCCGGACACGTCTGGTCAGTCGAGAATAGACCACCCACCCATCCCAATCACCGTCCAACCCGCCGCCGCCCTCCGACTTAATGGGTAAGGTAGACTGCGCTCGTCGTTCTGAAATCCCATGATTTCAATTCCACATCATGCCAAACGATTGAGATCGCATTGTTTGTGCAACATTCGGGCTAATAAATTACTCAATAAAAATAATTAGTTACGAGACGTATGCGCGCCAAATCACTTGCTTCTCAAGCAACGCCGCCGGCCGTTCGTCACCCTAACCCAGCACCATCGATCACAAACAACCACTGCCGCGCTTACTCTACGCGAATATTCGCCGCCTGCACCACCTTGCGCCAGCGCGCGATTTCACTGATCAAGTGCTGCTGAAATTTTTCGGGAGTACCACCCACGGCTTCGCCACCGTCAGCGGCGAGGCGCTCGGCGACGTCGGGGGCGCGCGCGGCACGCGTCAATTCAGTGTGCAACTTGTGGATGATGGGCGCGGGCGTGCCAGCGGGTGCAAGCCAGCCGTGCCAGGTGGTTGTGACATAACCCGGTACGCCGCTTTCGGCAATGGTCGGCAGATCAGGCAGCACGCCTGAGCGCTTGGCGCTACTCACGGCCAGCGCACGCAAGCGCCCCATTTTGACGTACGGCAGGCCCGACAAAATATTGGCGAACAAACCGTGCACCTGCCCCGCGACGCCATCGCTCAGGGCCTGCCCGGTGCCCTTGTACGGCACGTGCGTGACCTTCAGTTTGCCCAGATAGGTAAACAGCGCCAGCGCCATGTGCGTGGACGAGCCATAACCGGCCGAGGCAAAATCCAGCGCGCCCGGTTTGGCACGCATCAAAGCCAGCAGTGCCTGCTGTGTTTGCGCTGGCAGTGACGGATGGGTAAGCAACAACATGGGCGCTTCGACCGCCAGTGAAATCGGCGCGAAATCGCGTAACGGGTCATAGGGCAACTTGTGATACACCGCAGGCGTAATCGCGTAGCCACTCGCCACCGCAAGCAGCGTGTAACCATCGGGCGCTGACTTCGCCACGTAGTTATACGCTACCGTGCCACCTGCACCGGTACGGTTATCCACCACAAACGAACGCCCCAGAAATTCACTAAGCTTTTGCGCCAGCAGCCGCGCCTGAATATCGGTGCCCCCACCGGGTGCCAGCCCCACCACCACGCGCACCGGCTTCGTGGGATAGGTTTCAGTTGTTACGCCTTGCCCCTGTGCGCGTAGTGGCAACGCACCACAGAACGATAAAAATATCAATAAAATTAGATACTTATTCATGTTCACGGCAGAGCAGAGCGATGGCTTATTTCAACCCGCAGCGCGCATAAAGCTTGATGGCGTTATCCCAAAACAGCTTCTGCTTACGCGCACGCGGCATATCCCAATCGAGCACCAGATCAACAGATTCTGGAAAGTGGCTCTCGCCGTGCGGGTAATCCGAGGCATACATCAACACATCTTCACCGATCAATTCGATCACCGCGTTGGTGAGCTTCAAGCCCTCTGGAATTTCGATGCTTTGAAAATAGCGCCCGCTCAATACATACTCACTCGGCATCATTTTCAGCTCAGGAATTTCCGAACGAATGGTGCGCGCGTGTTCATCAATGCGCGCCATCCAGAACGGCAGCCAGCCGTGCCCTGCCTCCAGCGTGCCGATACGCAATTTCGGATACCGATCCATCAACCCGGAACCTATGAGCGAGGCCATGTTGCGCATGCCGCACCACGGGTGCGAAGCCGAACGTTGCAAAAACAAATTGTCCCAGTTGTCGGTGCCGCCCGGTGCGTACGGCGGCATGACGGTAAAGGTGTGCAGCGCCACCGCCAGATCATGATCTGCTGCTGCGGCCCACACCGGCTCAAAATCCGGATGATCCAGCGGCATGCCGTACGGTGCATAAGGCAACACCGCCCACGCCCAACCGGATTTACCCCAGCGCTTGATTTCCGCCACCGCGCTGGGAATATCGCGCCCGCACGCGAGAATTACCCCACCGAGTCGGCCGGGAAACCGCCCGCAGTACGCCTCCATCCAACGGTGATAGGCGCGATACATGCCCGCTTCGAGCGCCACGTCTTCGGTGGATGACCACGTGCCAAACCAGCCCGACGGCAGCGTGAGATTCACATCCACGCCCTCAAAATCCATGTCCTTGATGCGTTCAGCGGCATCCGCATCCACCATTGGCGACACCGCGCGCTTTTTCGCCACACCGGTAAACCCAGTCATGTAACCACCGGGATTCGCATCCGGCTGGGCGGTGCCCAGCTTGCGACGATAGCGCCGCTGCCCGCGGTTGTAGGTAATATCGCCCTTCTTGTTCACCACTTTGAATTCCGACCACGCAGCGAGCTTGCTGCGCTCGGCGTCCGTCATAAACGGATCGAGCACATTCATCAAAGGGCCGACGTGCGTGTCGGAATCAAATATTTTGTAGCCGTCTTTTGCCATGGGATCTCCTTGTACCGCAGTGTCACATACCAGGGAATCCCTTCCCTTGAAAGGGAGGGGATTTCTTAATGCTTGTATTTCTTCAACATTTCCGCCGGAAAATATTTCTCTTCCAGCAGGCGCTGCTTTTCCGCGCCCTCACCCTCGGGCCCCACCTCCGGGCGCGGATAGGGCTTGTCCTTGCGGCTCGCTTCGAAATCCTCCCAAGCGGTAATGCCGCGTGCATTGAAGTCCTGCATAAAATCCCACAGCGCCGCCCATAAAACGTGATGGGTAAAACCCGGGTACCACGCAATCGTCACGCCCAATGCGAGATGCTCTTCCAGCGACAAGTACCGCCCAAGCTTGCCTTTCATGAACGACAGCGGGCAGCTCACGGCAGCACGCGCCTGCCTGATTTCGTCTGGCGAATGCGGTGACTCCAGTTGCACCCAATCGACGCCGCCGAAGTCACGATACGCTTTCAGGCGCGACAGCGTATCGTCGAGATTACTGTTGGCCGCATCGCGCGCATAACACTGCGCCATCACCACAAAATTCGGATCGAGTTCGTTTTTCATATCCACTGCCGCGCGGTAGCGTGCAATGGCCTGCTCGATGGGCACCACTTCCATGCCCGCCGTCTGCGTTTTACGCTTGCCCTCAATCGGCTGATCGTCAATGCGTATGCCGGCAATGCCCGCGTGGATGCTCTCGCGCACCAGACGCCGCACCGCCATGATGCCGCCATGCCCCGTATCACCGTCAATGATGATGGGGAAATCAACGCTCTGCGCAATCCAGCCTGCGATCTGCACACATTCGGTCATGGTGGCCGTGCCCACATCCGACATGCCGGTGTAGGTACCAATCACACCGCTGGTGCCAACAAACGCGGCTTCGCAGCCCGCCTGCGCCATGATGCGTGCGTGCGCCGCAGTGGGCGTGTGCAGTATGGTCAGCACCTTGCCTGTGCGGTGGATCAATTCCTGCAGACGTGCGGTTTTTTGCTTCGAATCCATGGAGTTTTCTCGTGAACGAATGGTGCATGACAAAAGACAAAGAGCCGCGAGAATTTTACGCTGAAGCGCCGGACAGTAGCCCGTTTATCTCATAACGCGGACAGCAATTGGCTAGTGATTGCTATCAAAGCCACACACGAGCCTTTCCATGCGCGCTAAATCACTTTTTTCTCACGCAGCGCCACCTGCCACGCATCACTGTATCCCAGCGCCGACAATACCTCCGCCGTGTGCTCGCCCAGCTTGGGCCCCAGCCAGCGCGTGCCGCCGGGCGTGTCTGTAAGTTTGGGCATTACGCCCGGTATGCGCATCGGTTTGCCGTCGGGCAGCTTCCATTGTTCGATCATTTTGCGCGCCTTGTAGTGCATGTCATTAACGATGTCTTCCGGGTCATACACGCGGCCGGCGGGAATTTCCACGTCTTCCAGCGTCTTCAGCACATCGGCCAAATCATGCTGCCCCGTCCAATCGCCGATGGCTTTGTCGAGTTCCGCCGTGCGCGGCACGCGACCCGTGTTGTTGGCGAGCGTGGGGTCATCGGCAAGATCAGCCCGCCCGGCGCAAATCATCATGCGTTTGAATATCGCGTCATTGTTGGCGCCGATAATCACAAATTTGCCATCGCGCGTGGCATAGGTATTCGACGGCGTGATACCCGGCAGCGCGTTGCCTGCGCGCTCACGTTTAAAGCCCAGCACATCGTATTCCGGAATAAAACTCTCCATCATGTTGAACACGGATTCATACAACGCCACATCGACAATTTGCCCCTTGCCGCCATTCGCGGTACGGTGATGCAGCGCCATCATGGCGCCGATCACGCCATGCAGCGCGGCAATGCCGTCGCCGATGGAAATCCCCATGCGCACCGGCGGCTGATCGGGATAACCCGTCACATAGCGCATGCCGCTCATCGCCTCCGCTACCACGCCAAAACCGGGGCGATCGCGGTACGGCCCATCCTGTCCATAACCCGACAGGCGCACCATGATGAGCCTCGGATTGATTGCGGATAACTGCTCCCAACCGATGTTCCATTTTTCAAGCTGACCCGGGCGAAAATTCTCCACCACAATATCGGCGTCGCGGATGAGTTCGCGCACAATTTGCTGGCCTGCCACCTCGCGCAGATTCACCGTAACCGATTTCTTGTTGCGCGCCTGCACGTACCACCACAGCGAAGTGCCTTCGTACATCTTGCGCCATTGCCGCAACTGATCGCCGCCATCGGGCGATTCGATCTTGATCACTTCCGCGCCGAATTCAGCCAGCATGCGCGCGCAAAACGGGCCGGCAATCAGCGAGCCCAATTCAATGACTTTAATGCCGACGAGCGGCCCCTTAGTTTGTTGTTCCGTTTGTTCCGTCACAGTGTTCTCCGCTCAATCAAATAAGTGTAAGGGACTGCTTACACAATGGGAAGCAAGCCACTACAATGGCGCTCCCGGCAATTCAGCCAACGCTAGGCGCAAACCTGTATGGCCCAATCCAGCCCCCGCACACTCTTTTCAATTTTGCTCGAACAGCCCTGGTGGATTTCCGCCATGGTGGGTGCGGGGCTGTTCGGCATTGCGCAACTGGCGTTTCCACCGGTGGCACCGTTTGTGGCGCTGCCGTTTTTGCTGATCTCGGCGTATGTCGGTTACCGGCAAGTGCGCACCGTCTCTCCCGGTCAGGTCGAAGGCCGTTTACAGGCGCTGCGCGATATGACGTGGGATCAATTCAGTGCCGTCGTCGTAGTGGCGTACCAGCGCCAGGGTTACACCGTCGAAGCCGTGCAAAAACCCGCCTACGATTTCACCCTCACACAAAACAGCCGCGTCACACTGCTGCAATGCCGCCGCTGGAAGGTGAATCAACTGGGTGCAGGGCCGCTGGAAGAACTCGCCAAGGCCGTCGCCATCACAGCCGCTTACAACGGCATCTGCATCACTGCAGGTGCGGTATCACCCAAGGCACGCGAATTTGTGGACCAGAAGCCGCTGACGCTGGTCACCGGCATTGCACTGGCGGCACTGGTGGGCAAAATAAGGAAGTGATATAAGTTGTTATTTTTAAACAATTTTTAAATAAAAAGCGTCAACACGCCCGTATAGCCATACAAGCGGTTGTGGGATATCTCGCCGTTGCAAAAAAACCCGACGATCGGGATATCCCCAAACACATCCTGGATCATTTTCAGTTCGCCCTTGCCTTTACCAAACAGCGCTTCGCCACGCCCCAGGCACGAATAATACACGCCCGCTTTTGGCCTGCTGTATAAACCCTGCTGAATGCTTTCCAGCATGCGCGCCATATCGTCGCGCGCCGTTTTGGCGTCGCGGCGACAGAACATCAGGCCATCACCCTTTTTCAGGTAATCGCCGATGGCGATGAGTTTGCTTTGCGTATCGATGCCGACAAGATTGCGCGCCAGATAATCGCCGGTGTCGCTGCCGGGTACCGACAAGCCCGCGAACACATGGCCGCCCACGCGGTTTAAGTCGCTGGCGAGTTTTTCGCCGATGTCTTCAAGAAACACGTCAAACGCCGGTTTGTTGTCGAGGCTGATCAACACGTTGCGCTGACAGCCGGTGACTACGCGGCGCGGGCCTATCGGCGAGCAGCCCTGCGTCAGGCGCGTCGCTACAATCACGCTGTCCGAAAACGCCACGCCCGACACGCCACCGTCTATCACGGCATCAGCGGCGTGCGCTTGCGGCCCACGCGAACTGACCAAGCCGCCCACGAGAAAACCGCTCTCGACTCTTTTCGCCAACGCGGCCACCAGCTTGTCCATGTGTTCAGTTTGCGGGTCGGCATGCACGATGGCAAAGTTGGGCGATGAACCACCGCACTCGAGCGCAACTTTAGCGGCATCTTTTTCGTTGGTCACACCCGAAAAAACACGAAAGCTATCCGCATCAAAATCACCCACCATCGCGGTAACCGCCGGTTGATCCATATACTCAACACCCGTGGCACACACGCCGATGCCGGTGGCGCCCACCCAATGCGCAATACCGGTTTGCTCGCGCAGCAGTGTGAGAATTTCGCCGTAATGCCCGGCAATCACATCCGTCACATACAAAAAGCCCAGCGTGCCGCTGCCCGTGCCGATTTGTTGCAGGCAGCCATTGGCTGCCGCACGCCAATCAGCGCCTGACGCGTGTCCGTACCGAAAATCGCTCATGAATTGTTCACGCCTATAGATAAATTGTTATAACTATTTGTTTTAATTAATTATTTAATAAATGACTTGCAGCAACAAGGCAACTCCGTTGCGAAATTGCCACCATTCTCGAAACTTACCTGGCAGGCTGCGCTACTGTGCATTTTTTCATTTAAAATCAAACGTCTTTACACTAAACTTTAAGTGTCTGCTGAACTAATGGCTCTAAACAAATAGCTCAGTGCGCGCATCCGCGCCAGGCGCTATCGGCACGGGCTATGATACAAAAATAACAATCGCGCTGCCTTTCTTTAAAGGTGAAATCTTGACCGACGCCGCACCCGCTACCGCCAAACCCAGCACCCGCCGCGTGCTTGTCGTAGACGACAGCGAAACCATACGCCGCAGCGCCGAGATTTTTTTGCGCCTGACCGGGCTGGAAGTCATTCTCGCCACTGACGGTTTTGATGCACTGTCGAAAATCTGCGACTTTAATCCCGAACTGATTTTGGTGGACATCATGATGCCGAAACTCGATGGCTACCAGATGTGCCAGATCGTCAAACAAAACCCGCTCTACGCAAAAACACCGGTGATCATGCTCTCCAGCAAAGACGGTGTGTTCGACCGCGCACGCGGTCGCATTGCAGGCTCTGACCAATATCTCACCAAACCGTTCACCCGCGACGGACTGCTCGCCGCCGTCAACGCGCAACTCAAACCGGGGGGCGTGGCATGACGCTTACGGATCAACCGACGAATCGAGTCAGCCTGCTGACGATAGTCCGCCAGCAGATCGAAATTGCGCTGTGCCAGGTAGCCGATATTGCTGCCAAACAAGGCCCGACTGGGGGCGGCGGTGAAAACACGGCACTCACGCCCTGTGTGGCGCAGCTGCATCAGGTCAGCGGCGCATTGCGCATGGTGCAATACCCCGGCGCTGCACGCTTCTGCACAGAAATTGAAACCGCGTTACGCGCCGCACTGCGCAGCACACCTGCCGATAAAGCGGAACTGGAGATTGTAGGGCGTACCGCACTCCGCTTGCGCGAATTCGTCAATGACGTGGCTGCTGGCGGTATCTATCAGCCTGCGCAGTTGTTTACGCTTTTTCGTGAGCTGGCAAAGGTTGGCGGTAATGACGCTGCGTCTGAAAAAGACCTGTTTTTTCCCGATGCGCACGACAACGCACCGGCGCACCCCAACCCGCGCGCGATTACACCAGCCATTCTGCCGCCGCTGGTGAAAGACCTGCGCATACGCTATCAACGCGGCCTGCTCGCGTGGCTGAAAGCCAGCACCCAACCCGATGGCCTGAAACAGATGCGCGACGTGCTCGATGCGCTGCATCAGATCGCAGCCCAGGTGCCCGAGCCGCGCGGCGTGTGGTGGGCCTCGGTGGGCCTGACCGAAGCGGTCATCGAATTACTGCCCGATCCACAAGCCGCAGAATGGCTGGCACGCGTGAAGCCGGTGTTCAGCCGCATCGATTTCCTGCTGCGTGATCTGGCTGCCAAAGGCACCGCAGACACCGCGCCTGCCCAGCGCGATGTGTATTACGCAATCGCCAGTTGCCGCCAGGCGACGCCACGCCTGCGCGAAACACAACAGCTACTCAATCTGGGCAACGTCATGCTCGATACGCTGTCCGCTGGCGATGCGGCACAAAGCCACAAGCCGCAGCTTGACGATGCACGTGCGCGGCTCGAAAACATCAAGGAAGTGTGGACCGAATACATCGCAGGCGAGCCCAAGCGCCTCGGCCGCTATCGCGAACTGCTGGTGCCGCTCACACAAAAAGCGCGCGAACTGGGTAATCTGCCGCTGTTACAGTTGCTGCTCGCCATCAGCGGCGCGACGCCGCAACTGCCTGACCCCTATCCGCTTGACGGCCAGGTGATGTCACTGGAAATGGCCGCCGCACTGTTGATGGCCGAGAGTATTGTTCATCACTACCATGATTTGCCAGCGGATCTCGAAGATCAAGTGGCCATCATGAAAAGCTGGCTGGCAGAAGCCGTGGCAGGCAAAATAGCGATCAGCACACCGGCGGGTCTGCGTGCCGATATCGTGCAAAAGGCAAACAATGAAAAACTGCGCATCGCCACTGCACGCGAAATTCTGAAAAGTTTGCAGCAAGTCGAAAAAGCGGTTGAGGCCTACTCCAGCGACCCTGCGAAGAGAGGCTCACTCGAACCGCTGTCAGTCACCCTGCGTCAAGTGCATGGCGTATTTGCCGTGTCTAACCAGAAGCGCGCTGCACGCCTTACCAGTGCCTGCCAGCATTTGCTCGCATGCTGCGCCGCTGCACCCGACGCAGAAACGCCGCGCAATATTGAATGGCTTGCAGAAGGCCTCGGCAGCCTCGGCTTCTATCTCGAACCCTGCCTGCACGGCAAGGAACCCGCCGAGCGCGCGATCAATATTTTCTTCGCTCGCTATGAAAATCAAGTCGGCTTTGAAGCGCTGCTGGCGCGTTCACAAAAAATAGCGGTGGCGCAACCCGCCGCCGCAGAACCTGCCTCCGCTCCGGTAGCCGCGCCCGCCCCCACGCCAGCGGCGGTAGCCGCCGACCGCGAAATGCTCGAAATCTTCCTCGAAGAAGCGAGCGAAGTGCTGACCGCCATGGAAGCGAGTCTCGCGCAGGCGCGGGGTCACGCTGGCATTGACAATGACGCCTTGATCAACATCCGCCGCGCGTTCCATACGCTCAAGGGCAGCGCACGCATGGTGGGCCTCACCGCATTCGGCGAGTGCGGCTGGCAGATGGAGCAGGTGATGAATCACTGGCTGGCGCAAGGCCTCGCCACCGCGCCAGAATTACTCAGCTTGTGCGCCGATGCGCGCGATCTGCTGGCCGAATGGGCGCATGCCCTGCAAGGCGAAGATGCACCCGCCATCGACGCCAGCGATATTGAGCAACGCGCACGCGCACTGCGTGGCGAAGCGCCGGTGGTTACTGCCCCTGCAGCACCCGCTCCGGTTGCGGCGGTTGCGGCGGTTGCGGCGGTTGCGGCAGTGTCGCCCACACCGCTTGCTGCTGAAGCTGCACCCATGCAGGAACAGGCAGGAGACGTCGAGCCGGCGAGCTTCATGACCATGAATTTGCCTGCCAGCGCTGCACCCACCGTGCAGTCCCCAGCGGTGACAGACGAGGAAGCCGAACCGGGTTTCATGACTGTCACGTTGCCTGCGCAAAGTGCTGAGGCGGCCTATGAAAATACGCTCGCCGACCTGGGTGACCGGCTGTCCTGGCTCAACGGTTTGGTGGAAGAGATTCAGGAGCAGGCGACGACCAGCGGTGCCACCAACACGCGCCTGCATGAAATCGCGCACATGATGGGCGAAAGCATGAGCGAAGCCCTTGCGCTGCACCGCAGCCTGCATGATCAACACCAGCAACACCAGCAACAAGCCGCTGAAAAATAAACCCGCCGATTGCATGCTATTCGGCGGGGTTATTTTAGTGATGCTTTAGTGCATCCTCAGTGCGGTTTCTCCGCCACGTGCATGAGCCGTTCGGTAAACGCAATCGCCACTGCCGACAAAACAAACGTTAAATGAATCACCGTTTGCCACAGCAATACCTTTTCGGTGTAGTGCTCGGCGTTAATAAACGTTTTTAACAAGTGTATCGACGAGATGCCGATGATCGCGGTGGCGAGCTTGACCTTCAACACGCCTGCGTTGACGTGTGACAACCACTCCGGTTGATCCGGGTGATGTTCCAGTTCGAGACGCGACACAAACGTCTCCCAGCCGCCCACGATCACCATCACCAGCAGGTTCGAGATCATCACCACGTCGATCAAGCCCAGCACGAACAGCATGATCTGCGTTTCGCTGATGTTGTTGACCGTCATGCCTTGCACCAGATGCACCAGTTCGCGCCAGAACTGCACCACATATAACGCCTGCGCGACGATCAGGCCGATATACAACGGCGCCTGCAACCAGCGGCTCATGAAAATCCAGCGCGGCAGCGGCCGCAGCAAGTCGCCTCGTCGGCGCTGTTCAATCGCGAGTTGTTGATTCATGGTTTCTATTTTATTCGTTTCTGATACTTGTATTGTGAAAGAAAACTTTGCCCGTCAAAACGCGCTATATTCTCTACACTTTCTTAAACAATGCAACCGCTTTAAACGTAGGGGCATCGCGCAAATCATGCTGCAAAATGTTTTAATCAGTTTGTCACTATTGCTGTTATCCACAACTGAAACCGCAGCCCAGGCGTGGCCGACAAAACCCGTACGCATCGTCTCGCCCTTTGCGCCCGGCGGCGGCAACGACACCTTGTCACGCATCCTGGCCGCTGCGCTTACCCCACGCCTGGGGCAGCAAGTGATCGTCGAGAATCGTCCCGGCGCAAACACGATCGTCGGCACAGAACTGGTGGTGAAATCGCCGCCCGACGGCTACACCTTGATCGTGCTGCCCAATGCCATCACCATTAATCCGCATCTCTACCGCAAAATGCCTTTTGATGTGGCGAAAGACATTGCGCCCATCACGCAAATCGGCGCCAGCCCGCTGATTCTCACCGTTCACCCCTCGCTGCCCGTGCGCAACATGAAAGATTTTCTCGCGTTTGCCCGCAGCAAGCCCAATGAACTCACCAATGGCTCGTCGGGCAACGGTTCGCTTGGCCATCTGGCCGGGGCGCTGCTGGGCGTGATGACGGGTACGTCGCTGGTGCATGTGCCGTACAAAGGCACCTCACTGGCAGTCACTGAACTCATCGGCGGGCAAATCGTGATGTCATTCGCCTCCGCCCTCACCGTGGTGCCGCACATACGCTCGGGCCGCCTGCGCGCGATAGCTGTCACCAGCCCGCGACGCTCGCTGGCAGTATCCGACGTGCCGACCATTGCTGAAACCGTGCCCGGTTTCTCGGCCGAGCTGTGGTACGCACTTTTTGCGCCCGCCAGCACGTCTGCGGATGTGATCAATCGCCTGAACCGCGAAATCGGATTCGTCCTCGCACAAGCCGATATCAAGGAAAAACTTGCCGATCAAGGCGTCGATGCGCTCACCGGCACGCCGCAAGACATGGTGAAGCTGGTCAATGCCGATCTTGAAAAATGGGCAAAAGTGGTAAAGGCTACCGGGGCGCGTATCAATTAATATGGACATAAGTATATGTTTTAATTAACTATTTTTTTAAATTCGCTTACCGAACCATGGGCTTTGCGTGAGCCCGTACATTGCCGCCGCTACGATTAATTTCCTGCCGCGCTGCAACGTTTGATGAAAACTAAATAATCGTTAATAAACATGTAGTTGCAAGAATAACTGCCGCGCGTTCAGGCGTGGCTTTGCGCGTGCTGTGCCGCCAGATATTCGCGTGAGCTAGCACACAAAAGTCGGGGTTTTCCCAGCTTGGTTGCGGCTGCATAAATGCAACAATCTGTGACAAATTACCGTTAATGTAAATAAATCACATTATTATTTATGGGTAAACAGGTAATATTTACCTGTAAAATACCTAACTATTTTTATTTAATTACCTATTTCCGGTATTAATGTATAAAAAATGGAATGCACCGGTAGCCGAACGGCATAGCCGAATATCTATCCTGAATTTTGCATAAAAAGGGCAAAGAACACCGTAAGTGATTGGTACAATGTGAGTTATCTAGAAACACATTCGTCAACACAAACAGGTCTTTGCCACTATGGATTCTACGCCAGAACAACTGCGGTTTGCTTCGATTCCGGGCTGCA
>CANKUB010000137.1 GCA_947486575.1 Betaproteobacteria bacterium
GCCATCGCAGACTTGATGACAGACATGTTCACAGGATCCAGCACAATCACCGCGTCGTCTTTCATACGCAACGTTTTGGCTGCGTCGATCCAGTAACCATTCCAGCCCGCCGCGCGCAACTGCGGGTAAATCTCGGTGGTGTAATCGCCGCCCTGGCACGAAATCAGAATATCCATCGCGGCTAAATCGACGATGCTCTTTGCGTCTTTGACCAGACCGACGGATTTACCAATATCCGGGCCTTTGCCGCCCGCCTGAGATGTCGAAAAAAACGTGGCGTCGATCAGATCAAAGTCACGCTCGTCGCGCATACGCTGCACGAGCACTGAGCCGACCATTCCACGCCAACCGATTATGCCAACCTTATTCATAAAAACTCAATAAAAACAGATAGTTATCTATAACGCCGCAACTACAGCGTCGCCCATCTCCTGCGTGCCGACTTTTTGGGTGCCCGCTTCGTAAATATCCGCCGTGCGCAAGCCCTGCGCAAGGGCAGATTTCACAGCGGCTTCAATACGATACGCCCACTCATCCTTGTTGAACGTGTAGCGCAGCATCATCGCGCACGACAAAATCGTCGCCAGCGGATTGGCAATATTTTTGCCCGCTATATCTGGCGCGGAGCCGTGGCTCGGCTCATACAAGCCCTTGCTGTTTGAATCCAGCGAGGCCGACGGCAGCATGCCGATAGAGCCGGTCAACATCGAAGCCTCATCCGACAGAATATCGCCGAACATATTACCGGTGACGATCACATCAAACTGCTTGGGATTGCGCACCAGTTGCATCGCCGCGTTGTCCACGTACATGTGCGACAGCGCCACTTGCGGATATTTTTTCGCCACATCGACGACGATCTCACGCCAGAAGCGGCTGGTCTCCAGTACGTTTTCCTTATCCACCGAACACAGTTTTTTACCGCGTTTCATGGCTGTCAAAAAACCAATCTCTGCGATGCGGCGGATTTCCGGCTCGGAATACAGCATCATGTCGTAGCCTTCACGCTCGCCGCGCGCGTTGTCGCGCCTCCCGCGCGGCTCACCAAAATAGATATCACCGGTCAATTCGCGGATGATCATGATGTCGAGGCCAGACACCACTTCAGGCTTCAGCGACGACGCGCCGACCAGCTCCGGATACATCACGGCAGGTCGCAAATTGGCAAACAAGCCCAGCGATTTACGTATGCGCAGGATCCCCTGTTCCGGGCGCTGCGGTCGCGGCAATGCATCGTATTTCGGGCCACCCACAGCGCCGCACAACACCGCATCGGCGTCTTGGGCGAGCTTCAGCGTAGCCTCTGGCAGCGGATCGCCGCTCGCATCAAAACCCGCGCCGCCAAACGGCGCAGTTTCCATCTCGATTTTAAGACCATCCTTGACAAGCACGTCCAGCACTCGGGTGGCTTGCGCAACGATTTCAGGGCCGATGCCGTCGCCGGCGAGAACTGCTAGTTTCATTTTCGAATTATCCTGCTATCAAAACAACCAGGGCTGCGCCGCTTTGTGCTTAACCTCAAACGCCCGTATCTTGTCCGCGTGCGCCAGCGTCAAGCCGATATCATCCAGCCCGTTCATGATGCAATGTTTGCGGAAGGGATCAATCTCAAACTTGAAGCTGTCACCGCCCGGCGTGCTCACCGTTTGCGTTTCCAGATCAACCGCCAAGCGGTAACCTTCGCGGGCTTCGGCTTCCCTGAATAACTGATCGACAATTTTGGCATCAAACTTGATCAGCAGCAGGCCGTTCTTCAACGAGTTATTAAAAAATATATCCGCAAAACTCGGCGCGATCACCGCCTGAAAACCAAACTGCTGCAACGCCCACGGCGCATGTTCACGCGACGAGCCACAACCAAAATTCTCGCGCGCCAGCAGCACGGTGGCACCTTCAAAGCGTTTTTTATTGAGCACAAAATCCGAATTGACCGGACGTTTTGAATCATCCTTGCCCGGCTCACCGCGATCCAGATAGCGCCATTCATCGAAAAGGTTTGGGCCAAAGCCCGTGCGCTGAATCGACTTCAAAAACTGCTTGGGAATGATGGCGTCGGTATCGACATTGGCGCGATCCAGCGGCGCCACCAGCCCTTCTTTGCGGATGAATTTTTCCATGTTATTTCGTTGATTTCTGTATAGCGCCGCCCGCTTTTTCAATATCCTTGCCCACGCCGGCCACGGTATTGCACCCTGCAAGCATTACGCCCACTATCACCATCAATGTTGCGATCAGTTTCATGTTCGTCTCCATTATTTGAAAGTACGCACATCAACAAAATGCCCGGCAATCGCCGCCGCAGCCGCCATCGCCGGACTCACCAAATGCGTTCTGCCACCGGGGCCTTGGCGCCCTTCAAAATTGCGGTTCGAGGTAGACGCGCAACGCTCGCCCGGCGACAACTGATCTTCGTTCATGCCGAGACACATCGAGCAGCCCGGCTCCCGCCATTCAAAACCGGCTTCGACGAGAATTTTATCCAGGCCCTCTTCCTCTGCCTGCGCTTTAACCAGACCCGAACCCGGCACCACCATTGCAAGCTTTACGTTGCCCGCAACTTTTTTGCCTTTGACCACTTGCGCCGCAGCACGAATATCTTCGATGCGCGAGTTGGTGCAGGCGCCGATAAATACCTTGTCGATGCTGATTTCAGTGATCGGCGTATTCGCCTTTAAATTCATATACTTAAGAGCGCGCTCCATCCATTCACGCAACACTTTGTCCGTTTCCTGCGCCGGATCGGGCACTTTGCCGCCCACTGTCGTTACCATCTGCGGATTGGTGCCCCACGTAACCTGCGGCTGAATCTCTGCGGCATCCATCGTAACGACCGTATCGAAATGCGCGCCGTCGTCGCTGTGCATGGTGCGCCAGTATTCAACGGCCTTATCCCACGCCGCGCCCGTGGGCGAAAACATGCGGCCCTTGACGTAATCCATGGTCTTCTGGTCACACGCCACCATGCCGGTACGCGCACCGGCTTCGATCGCCAGATTACACAGCGTCATGCGGCCTTCCATCGTCAGATCACGTATCGCGCTGCCGGTGAATTCAATCGCATGTCCGGTGCCGCCCGCCGTGCCGATTTTACCGATCACCGCCAGCGCAATGTCTTTGGCGGTAACGCCGACACCGAGCTTGCCCTCGACGGCGATTTTCATGTTCTTGTATTTCTGCATCACCATGCATTGCGTGGCGAGCACATGCTCGACTTCACTGGTACCGATGCCGAACGCCAGCGCGCCAAACGCGCCATGCGTGCTGGTGTGCGAATCGCCGCACACCACTGTCATACCCGGCAGCGTCGCACCGTTTTCCGGCCCTATCACATGCACTATCCCCTGACGCTTATCGAGAAACGGAAAATAAACTTTCGCGCCGAATTCTTTGATATTTTTATCCAGCGTTTCGATTTGCAGGCGCGACACTTGATCTTCGATGCCCGCAAGGCCTTTGTCCCAATTGCGCGTGGGCGTATTGTGATCGGCTGTTGCCACCACGGAATCCACGCGCCACTGCGGGCGGTTTGCCAGCTTCAAGCCCTCGTAAGCTTGCGGGCTGGTGACTTCATGCACCAGGTGGCGATCAATATAGAGCAGCGCCGTGCCGTCTTTTTCGACATGCACCACGTGGGTATCCCAGAGTTTGTCGTAGAGGGTTTTTGCCATAATCGATTCTTCAGTTTCGGTGACGTAACTTGCTGTTAATTAGTGATTATCTCACAGCCACGCGCGCGCTTCTACGCGTCAAGCAAACGCAATTTCCACCACAAAATCACCAACCCAAGCGCCGCCGCACAAGACGACAAGGTAAACGTCCAAGTCGGCCCCAACCCCGCCCATGCATGCCCGCTGGCAAACCCACCCAGCGCCCCACCCACACCAAACGCAAAACTGCCATACAGCGCCTGCCCGCGCGCCTGATGCCGCCCGCGAAACAGTTTGTGAATCACGCCAATCGCCGCAGCGTGAAACGAACCGAACGTCGCCGCGTGCAACGTTTGCGCCACCAGCAGCGCAGCAAAATTATCAATCCACCAGCCAATCAACAAAAAGCGCAGCACAGCCAGCGCGAAACTCGCCAGTAAAATCTGCCGTAAGCTAAACGCGCGATACAAATGCGGCATCCACACAAAAATACCAATCTCGCAAATCACACCCAGCGCCCACAGCCAGCCCGCCATCGATTTGCTGTAGCCGTGATCGACCAGATAGATCGTATAGAACGTGTAATACGGCCCGTGTGCCACCGCCATCAGTGCCGCGGCGGCGATCAACGCCATCGCTTCGGGGCGCTTCAAGATATCCCAGATCGGTTGCTCGTCCGACGCATGCGGCGGCGTTTTTGCATCGGGCACCGCCCAGCACAGCGCCAGCATGCACAGCATCAGCACCAGCACTATCGACAGCACCGCCTGCGGTGGCCAGCTATCCAGCAAATACCCCACGCCAATCACCGCCACAATAAAACCAATCGAACCCCACACGCGAATGCGTCCGTAGCGCGCCGTCTCGTCACCCAAGTGCGTCAGCGTAGTCGCCTCAACCAGCGGCAACGCAGCACTCCAGAAAAACATCACCGCCAGCAACACGATAAACAACCACACAAATTGCGTGCTGAGATAAAGCCCCAGCCAGGCCACCGTGCCCGCCACACCCGCAAACCGCGCAATACGCAACCCGCTGGTTCCTCGATCCGCCAGCCACCCCCACAAATGCGGTGCAACAATGCGCGTGAGTTGCGGCATCGACATCAACACACCAATCTCCACCGCCGACATCCCCACGCTGTTCAAATACAACGTGAAAAACGGCGCGAACGCACCGAGGTAAGCGAAGTAGAAAAAATAAAAACCGGCGAGACGCCGGTAGGGTAAGGCAGACATTGATTTTTTTGCCGAAGGAACCGCTAAAGGAACGCTTAAATTATACAAGAAAAACAAATACTTATAGTAATTACGCCCTGTCCGCCACCGGGCATGCGCCCAGCACTGTAAGCTGGCATTGTGAACTCACGAAAGGAGCGTCGTAGTGACCATCAAAATAAAGCACGCAGATACTGCTCTGATACTTGCTGCAGCATTGAGCATTTCCACGGCAAATGCTCAAACCAATGCGACAGGCACACAGGCCTACCCCGCAAAACCCGTGCGTGTACTTGTGGGTTTCGCCCCCGGTGGCGGCACCGATATTGTGGCGCGCGTGGTTGCGCAAAAGATGCCCGCAATCTTCGGGCAGCAAATGCTGGTGGAAAATCGCGCGGGCGCCAGCAGCAATATCGCTACCGAGTTGGTGGCGAAGTCCGCACCTGATGGCTACACGCTGCTGATGGGCACGATCGTCGCGTTCGGCACTGCGCCCAGTCTGTTCAGCAAGCTGCCGTTTGATCCGGTGAAAGACTTTGCGCCGATTACGCAGACGGTATCGGTCAACAACCTGATTGTGGTGCATCCGGTGCTGCCCGCAAAAACCTTGAAAATGCTGGTGGCGCTGGCAAAACAGCGTCCTGGCGAGATCAATTACGCTACGTCAGGCGTAGGTAGCAGCGGACATCTTGCTGCCGAGTTATTCAAAAAAACGGCTGGCATAAACATTACGCACATTGCCTACAAAGGCGGCGGGCAAGCGATCATTGATGTGATCGCCGGGCACGTGCCTTTATATTTTGCGGGTATCTCGACCACGGTACCCCACCTTAAAGCCGGCAAGCTGATCGCCATCGCGGTTACCACCGGAAAACGTTCCAGCGTGCTGCCGGATGTGCCAACGGTTGCCGAACTCGGCTATCCCGGCTACGAGGCGGTCAACTGGTACGGCTTGATGGCGCCTGCCGGAACACCCCGCCCGATCATCGACCGGCTGCATCGGGACGTGACCGGCATACTCAAATCACCTGACACGACGAAACTGCTGACAGAACAGGGGATGGATCCAACAACCAGCACGCCCGAAGCATTTGGCGAATACATCAAGTCTGAAATCGCGAAATGGGCCCGAGTGATCAAGGACATTGGCCTGAAAGCAAACTGAGGGCAAGCTGAGCCCAGCTCACACCGCTTGAGTTTGCGCTACCGCGGTGGCGGCGGCGCAGAAGGCACGGTGCGCCAACCCTCGGCACAACCCGCAACGTACGGGTAATAGGCGCGAGCCGAATCACAGTAATACCAAACGCCCACAGGCGGCTGACCGGCCTGCCCCGCACCGGGCGCCATGCCAACCTGAGGTGGCTGCTGCTGCATTTGAGGCTGCTGCTGCATTTGAGACTGCTGTTGTTGCAGTTGTGGCGCCAAAGGCGGCGGGCCCTGGGTTTGCCAGTCGGTATCGTCCGGCGGCGTGGCGACTGCGTAGCCGTCGGGCGTAGCGGTGTAGTAGACCTCGTTGGCGTAATAGTAAGGCACACCGCTGGCCCACAAGGTGGTGTAACCCGTGGGCAGTGACGGCGCAATCAATCCCAGCGGCGGCCGCACCACCAGATAGCGCCCACCCACAAGACCGAACCAGACACCGGAGTGGAAGAAAAACCGCGAACCACGATGGTTGATAGAAATATGGCCTGACGGCAGCACTGGCACGGCGTAGCCGACCGTGGGGTAATAATGATTATGATTGAAGCGATTGTCCCAACGCCAGTGCTGGGTTTGGAAGCGTGCACGTTCGCGCTCGTGCTCACGGCTGTAGCGGTGATCTTGCGCGTCTGCCGTTGTGGCCATAAAAGGCGTTGCTGCAACAAACGAAACAGCCAGCGCGGCGGCCACACTGCGAATTACTTTTGACATATGCATTGGTGTCACCTTTCCTGAACCTGAGTATTGTAACCGTCGTACCATGCAGCGGGCACAAAACGCATGCTAAGTAAGCCGCGCGGATTTGATGCCCGCCTTTATGCCCGCTTTTATGCCTTCCGCGATTTCATAAACCGCCATTGCATAGTTAGTGCTGCGGTTGTAACGCGTAATCACGTAAAAATTCTTGAATCCAAACCAGTATTGCATGCCGCGCTCAGTCTCTAACGGTAACAACGCGGCCAGTGCATCGTCGTTGACTGGTGTGGCTGGCTCAATGCCGAGTCTGCGAAATTCACTGATTTTTGTGTTGGGCGTAATGTCGTCGATTAGCTTGGTTATTAACGCAACATCGAGCGCTGCACTCACGCGCGCAGGTGCCGTGATCGCTTCACCCGGCTGCCATTCATGCAGCTTGTAATAATTGGCGACACTGCCGATGACATCCGGCACGCTGCTCCACAGATTTTTCTTGCCGTCGCCATCAAAGTCTACTGCATATTTTCGATAGCTGCTGGGCATGAACTGCGGTATGCCCATTGCGCCCGCGTAAGAACCTTTCAGTCCGGCAAGATCAAGCGCGCCCTCTTTGCCCCCTTCTTTACCCATGAGCACAAATTGCTCCAGCTCATCGCGAAAAAATTCCGCACGTTTGGGATAATCAAACGCCAGCGTCGCCAGCGCATCAAGAATCCTGAAGTTGCCGGTGTAGCCACCGTAGTGCGTTTCAATACCGATCGTCGCGCAGATGATTTCTTCGGGGACGCCATACTCACGTGCGGCGCGCGCGAGCGTTGCCGCGTGTTGATGCCAGAATTTCACTCCGCCATTGATGCGCACCGCATCGACATGGCCCTTGCGAAATGCGTGCCACGGTAACGCTGTTGAAGGCGCATTCATCGCGCGGATGATCGATGGCTGCGGTTTGATTTGCGCAAACAAACGGCGCAGCGCGATCAGATCAAGATTGTGTTTGGCGGCGATGTCGCTGACAAAGGCTTCGTATTCAGTGCGCAAACTTTGCTGAGCACGCGCCGGTAAAACACCAAACGGCGCGGCGCAAGTAACTGCAACACTCTTTAAAAAACTACGTCGAATCAATAACTTACGATTCTCAAGCGACACGCGACGCTACGCCCCCGACATTCAAATCAGCGGCATAATTATCCGCCGGATAATGAAACGGCACCGGGCCATCCGGCCGCCCGCGTATGAATTGATGCACAAACGGATCGTCTGACACTTTCACATCCGCCGTTGCGCCCTCGGCGGCAATCACGCCATCGGCGATGAAATAAACGTAATCCACAATTTTCAGCGCCTCGGTCGCATCGTACGACACTACGATAGAAGTCACACCCAACGCGTCATTCAGCTTGCGGATCAAGTTGCCCACCACATTGCACGAGATCGGATCCAGCCCCGCAAACGGCTCATCGTACATGATCAACGCGGGGTCAAGCGCAATCGCGCGCGCCAAACCTACGCGACGCGTCATGCCGCCCGAAAGCTCCGAGGGCATCAACTGCGCAGCGCCACGCAAACCCACAGCGTTCAGTTTCAGCAGCACCAGGTCCTCGATCACCGATTCAGGCAAATCAGTTTTTTCGCGCATCGGAAACGCCAGGTTGTCGAAAACCGACATATCGGTAAACAAACCATTCTGTTGAAACTGCATGCCGATTTTGCGGCGCAGTTCGTAGAGTTCATCATGCCCCAGCTTGTGCACATCCTGCCCCATTACCTTGCAGGTGCCTCTCGCCGGTTGCAGTTGCCCGCCGATCAAGCGCAGCAGGGTGGATTTGCCACTGCCACTGCCACCCATGATGCCTGTCACCTGTCCGCGCGGAATGGCAACATTCACGTTTTTGAAAATTTCGCGCGTGGGGTAGGAGAACGCGAGATTACTGATTTCGACGATGTTTTCGGTGACGGTATTCATGGCATCAGTTTAACTCAAAGCGTGCCGCACTTACTCCGCCTTCAACCCCGCAACCTGAATCACCTTGCGCCATTTCACGATTTCATTCTGCAAAAAGGTACGGAATTGCTCCGGCGTATTACCGACCGGCTCCGCGCCATCCGCAATCATGCGCTCCTTCAAATCCGGCTGATGCACAATTTTTACTATTGCGCTGTTCAAGCGGCCCACAATCTCGGCAGGCGTCTTTGCCGGTGCCGCCAACCCCGTCCATGCCACCGCTTCAAAACCCTTGAAGCCGGATTCATCGAATGTCGGCAACTCAGGCAACGCGCTGGATCGCCGCAGACTGGTCACTGCCAACGGGCGCACGCGCTGGCCTTTGATCATCGCCATCGAAGCCAACACACCGTTCATCGCCAGATCGATTTCTCCGCTTGCCACTGCCAGCAGCGATGGCGCATTGCCTTTGTAGGGCACGTGAACAATCTTCACACCCGCCATGGTGTTGAACAACTCGCACGCCAGATGGTTGGCGCCACCGCTGCCCGATGAACTACAGTTCATGCCGCCGGGGCGCGCCTTCGCCAGCGCTGCGAGCGCCTTCACCGACCGCGCGGGCACCGACGGATTGACCACCAGCACCTGCGGATTAATGTTCAGCAGCGTTATCGGCGCAAAATCGCGCAACGTGTCGTACGGCAACTTCTGCAGGTAAGTTGGATTGGTCGTGAACGACGGCGGCGTGAGCAACAAGGTATGTCCATCCGGCGGCGACTTGGCAACGATATCCGTGCCTATCACTGTGCCGCCGCCCGGACGATTGTCTATCACTACCGGAACACCCCACAGCTCCGTTAGCTTTTGCCCCACGGCACGGGCGCTGATGTCGTTGGTGCCACCCGGTGCGTAGGCAACAACGATGCGTAACGCCTTCGACGGATAGTTTTGTGCGTGCACTGGCGTGCCGCGCAGCAGCAATACAGGCAATGCCACAACCATCAGTAGCTGCGCCAGCGCTGTCATCGGTGAGAAATCTCTGTCCACACGGGTTATCATAACTGCAAATCCGCTTAATTATTCGAACACAACTCATGACTGACGCAAGAATTTTAGCCTACCAACTCACCGTGCCCGTGCGCTGGGCCGATATGGATGTCAACGCGCACGTTAACAATACGCGTTTTTTCACCTACTTTGAATCTGCGCGGCTGGCGTGGCTGGAATCGATACGCGCACGCGGCGAGCGTAATGGACAAGGTTCCGTGGTGGCGCAGGCGACGTGCAATTACCGCCGCCCCATTCCTTATCCTGAAACGGTGCTGGTCAATTTGTACGCGGGCGCGCCCGGCCGCTCCAGCTACACCACCTATTACGATCTGCTATCGGCGGCCGACAACTCGATCAAATATGGCGATGGCACTGCCGTCATGGTGTGGGTGGATCGTACCAGCGGTAAATCTCAGTCGCTACCGGATTACATCCGCGCTGTGCTGGCCCCCACCGTCAGCGCGCCCGCAAAGTAAAAAACCGGCGCCACGCCGGTTCTTTACTGCGTTACAACAGGGGCAGAATTTCTCAGGCTCGATACAACTACAGCTCCCCGATCACGCAACCTGCCTCACGCTTCTGGCGCCGGTGCGGTGTATTTGGCGTCGCCGAAAGCAAGAATCGGGATAAACACAAATCCCAGCAAAAGCAGTCCGATTGCAAAACCGACGCCTTTTCCAAAAGCCTTCGCAAGCGCTACCGCAATCAGAATACCCACAATGAAATTCACAATCGGAATCAGAAAACCGATGATCCACCACAACGGCTTACCGACAATTTTCAGCAGCACAACAATGTTATAGATCGGGACGATTGCAGCCCAACCCGGCTGACCGGCCTTGGTAAAAACCTTCCACAAACTCATCACCATCAAAACCAGCACAGCTAACGAGATCAAACCGCCAATCATTCCCATGCCACCAGACTGTCCGTCCATGATTATCTCCCTTTTTGTGAGTGGAAAACTCAGTATAGTCCGACTCAAGCACCTGTGTTGAAAGTTTCACATCATACTTTTGCTTCCAGCAAAAGCGTATTATTTTGCCGTCACCAAAATTCATCAGCGTGCTACCTTCCGCACCCAACGCAAAATTTATTTTACTTAAAAATCAAATAGTTACAAAAATGAGCACACTGGAACGCGCCATCGCCATAGCCGCCACCGCGCACGCAGGCCAGCACGACAAAGCTGGCGCGCCGTACATCCTGCATCCACTGCGCGTGATGTTGCGCCTCACCACCGAGGCCGAGCGCATCACTGCCGTGCTGCATGATCTGGTGGAAGACTGCGAGGGCTGGTCTTTCGAGCGCTTGCTCGCTGAAGGCTTTTCAGGCGAAATTATCGAAGCGCTCAAATCCGTCACCAAACGCGACGGCGAAGCCTACGAAGACTTCGTCAAACGCGCCCGTCAAAACCCTATCGGTCGCCGCGTTAAACGCTCGGATCTGCACGACAACTGCGACCTCTCACGTATCAGCAACCCCACGCCGAAGGATCATGAGCGCATCGCGCGCTATCGCAAGGCGATTGCCTATATTGAATCGCTGGCGTAAGTATCCATAGGTTGCGCACCGCACAACCTATGGTCGCTGCAACAACGCCGGTGCGGGTAATTCGCCAAACACTTCCCACGGCAACGCCACCGGCCTGCCATCTTCATCTTCCGTCAGATATTTGAGGTAGCGCCACGCATCCCCGCAGGCCTCCACCAGCTCACCCTTTTTAAAATCGATTACAGCGTACCCTGGCGACGCCAATGCGGCCAAGCGCTGAAACTGGCCGCTTTGCGCATCCCACAGCCGCACTGTCTTGTCATCCCCCGCGCTGGCGAGCGTGGCGCCGTCCGGGCTGTACGCTACGGACATCACCCCGCCGCCATGCCCTTCGAGCGTGCCGAGCGTACGTAAGGCTTTGCCACTTTGCGCATCCCACAGCCGCACCGTCTTGTCATCCCCCACGCTGGCGAGCGTGGTGCCGTCGGGGCTGTACGCCACCGACATCACCCAGCCGCCATGCCCTTCGAGCGTGCGCAGCGCTTTGCCACTTTGCGCATCCCACAGCCGCACCGTCTTGTCATTCCCCGCGCTGGCGAGCGTGGTACCGTCGGGGCTGAACGCAACCGACCTCACCCAGTCGCCATGCCCTTCGAGCGACCGCAGGGCTTTGCCGCTTTGCGCATCCCACAGCCGCACCGTGTTGTCATCCCCCGCGCTGGCGAGCGTGGCGCCGTCGGGGCTGAACGCAACCGACCTCACCCAGTCGCCATGCCCTTCGAGCGACCGCAGCGCTTTGCCACTTTGCGCATCCCACAGCCGCACCGTCTTGTCATCCCCCGCGCTGGCGAGCGTGGTACCGTCGGGGCTGAACGCTACGGAATTCACCCCGCCGCCATGCCCTTCGAGCGTGCCGAGCGTACGTAAGGCTTTGCCGCTTTGCGCATCCCACAGCCGCACCGTCTTGTCAGTCCCCGCGCTGGCGAGCGTGGCGCCGTCCGGGCTGAACGCTACGGACATCACCCCGCCGCCATGCCCTTCGAGCGTGCCGAGCGTACGTAAGGCTTTGCCACTTTGCGCATCCC
>CANKUB010000138.1 GCA_947486575.1 Betaproteobacteria bacterium
CAAGTGTCGAGGCATCAGGTCTTGCAATCGTGCATCCAGCAACTTTCCAATCGGGAGGGTCGCGCTAAAGCGCGCCCCTCATCGCAAGCGTTGGGCATACGTTAGACACAAGATGGCGAGACGCGCTAGAATGATTCAATGTTCTGGAGTTTTAAACTATGACAAATGTTCAATTGATTGAAGATCAGATTCAACATCTCGATAATCAGTCATTCGCTACGCTTCGCAACTGGTTTATCGAATATGAGCATGTGCGTTGGGATCGCCAGATTGCGGCCGACTCAGAAGCGGGCAAACTCGATTTTCTGATTGACGAAGCGCTTGCCGAACACCTTGCCGGAAAAACAAAACCTCTGTGAAGCATTCGACTGCCAGCCGATTCTGGAAATGCTATGACGCCCTTCCCGTAGATGTCCGCACAATCGCCGACAAGAATTATGAACTACTCAAAAGCAATCCACGACACCCATCCCTTCATTTCAAGAAGGTAGGAAAAGTGTGGTCTGCCCGAGTCGGTATTCATCGCCGTGCTATAGCAATTGAAGTTGAAGGTGGGTTTCTATGGGTTTGGGTTGGATTGCATTCAGAGTACGACAAATTGATTGCCTGACCTATGCTCAAGCGGGATTGCGCAAGAGCACGAGTAGGTTGGGCTGGTAAGTCCAACATCTACTGAGCGACGTGTGCGGAAACGTTGGGCTTCGCTACACTCAGCACTAACCTACACTTGCGTTACGTTCTTTCGACAATCGCATCCCACGCCGGCAACGCCCGCGCTTCAAACGGCAAATCCCAAGCCGCGCAATTCGCGCGATCGACTATCTCCACCGGCAGCATGATTTCACGCGGTACTTGTTCACCGCGCAGATAACGCACTGCCGCTTCCGCCGCTAGGCACGCCATTTTCATGGCATCAAAACTCGCCGTAGCCAGCAGCTTGCCGGATTTGATGGCAGCGATGGCGTCCGGTACGGCATTGACCCCCACCACCGGCACCAACGGTTTGCCGACGGCTTCAAACGCATCGATGGCGCCCAGCGCCATGGCATCGTTGGCGGCGAGGATGGCATCGAACGCAACGCTGCTGGCCAGCACGCGCGCCATTTCACGGCGCGCAGCACTCTGCAAAAACTCGCCCGACACATCGCTCACACGCGTAATGCGCGCGTGGGCGGCAAATTCGGCGGCGAATCCGCTCATGCGGTCGCGTCCCGACATGGAGCCCGGCGTGCCTTCCAGTACCAGTACGCGGCCCTTATTTCTTATGTTTAAAAACAAATAGTTAGCGATTTTTTTCGCCAGCGCGATGTCGTCCGAACCGGCGTGGCTTACCCATTCCCCGCCCACCAGTCGGTTGACGAAAGAGAACACGGGGATGCGCGCTGCGTTGAGTTTTTGAATCGACGGCACCATTGCTTCGGCGTCGGTGGCGACGAACAGCACGGCATCGGGCTTGGTGGTGATGGCCTGATCCACAAACGCCTGCTGCTCGGCAACGCTGTCGGGCACCACCGGCACGTAGTGCGTAACCCGCGCACCCAAGCGCGCCGCTACGCGATCCGCCCCCAGGCGTGCGGCAGCATACGCGGGGTTTTCGCGGTTCTTGGTGAACATGGCGAGTGTTTTCATGGGGCGAAAAACCTTTCCTTGAGTTCGGCGAGTCCCAATTTCTCCAGCAGTTCGTGCAATCGGCCGGCCGCGCGCGCGCGTGGCAAATCCTTGAAGCTGGCGATGATGAGTTCGTTCTTGAGCGAGTGTTCCCAGCCCACCAATTCGGTGACGTTGACCTGATAGCCGTGCGCTTCCAGTTGCAGACAGCGCAGCACGTTGGTGATGTGGCTGCCGAATTCGCGCGTGTGCAGGGGATGGCGCCACACTTCGGTAAGCGCGCCGGTGTGGGTATCCGCAAGCGCTGCGCCCTTGTGCTTGCGCAGTGCCGTGGCTACTTCGGCCTGACAGCACGGCGCCAGCACGATAAAGCGCGCTTGCTTCTGCAATGCCAAACGGATCGCATCGTCGGTGGCGGTGTCGCAGGCGTGCAGCGCGGTGACGAGATCGAGTGTTACGGGCAGCGCCGCTGCTTGCGCAGTATCTGCCACGGGTTTATCGAGAAACGTCATGCGCGTGAACTGCAGTTGCTGCGCTAGAGCGATAGATTTTTGCACCAGGTCGCTGCGCGCCTCGATGCCGTACACATGCGAAGCATCATCGCGCGCCTTGAAAAACAGATCGTAAAGAATAAAGCCGAGATACGATTTGCCCGCACCGATATCGGCCATCCGCGCGCTACCGTGTGCCGCCACGGTCTGCGCCAGCAGCGGCTCGATAAACTGGTACAGGTGGTAGACCTGCTTTAACTTGCGGCGGCTGTCCTGATTCATACGCCCATCGCGCGTGAGAATATGAAGTTCTTTCAGTAGCTCGATGGATTGGCCAGGGCGGATTTTCGCGAGTTCGGGCGGGGGCGTGAGGTTGCGGATTGCGGCGCGTGGCATGGTATTTGCGGGGTGCGAAGTGACGCTGAGTGTAGCCGAATGGCCGGTTGGCGGTATCATCAAAGGCGTGTCATGGGCGCGCCCCACGATACGGCGCGCCGAAAGCAGAATATAACGTAACTGTTTGTTTTTATTTATTATTTTAATGTTAGCCAGCACTCACCCTGCGGCAATTGACCCACGCTTGCCCAACCCTGAAACATTGCCATGCCCTTTGAAGACAGCCTGAAGCAACTCGAAGCCCGCAAACAAAAAGCGCTCGCCATGGGCGGTGAGATAAAACTCGCCGAACGTAAAGCTACCGGTATGCTTAACGCACGCGAACGCATCGCACGACTGTTCGATCCCGGCACGTTCATCGAGTCCGGCCTGTTCGCGGTGTCGTCGCGGCTGGAGGACAAAGCCAACACGCCAGCCGATGGCAAGGTGTCGGGCTTCGGCCGCATCCACGGGCGTGAGGCCGCTGTCATCGCCAATGACTTCACGGTGAAGGGCGCGTCCAGCGCCAACATCAACATCAAGAAATTGAAGCACATGAAAATTACCGCGCGCAAACGCGGCATCCCGGCGGTGTTCCTCGGCGAATCCACCGGTGCGCGCATGCCCGATGTGATGGGCGCGGATTCCATCGGCTCCAAAGACGACCCCGTCGAATACCAGCGCATGCGCGAGAATCCGTGGGCGGCGGCGGTGCTGGGGCATTGTTACGGCTCGTCGGCGTGGTATGCGTCGCTGTCGGATTTTTGCGTGTTCCGCAAGGGCGCGATCATGGCGGTGTCGAGCCCGCGCCTGATCAAAATGGCCACCGGCAAGACGGTGGACCCGGAAGCCCTCGGCGGCTGGCAGGTGCATGCCGAGGCCAGCGGTATCGCCGATCAGGTGGTCGACACCGACGAGGCCGCGATCGATGCGATCAAGCAGTTCCTGTCGTATCTGCCCAGCAACCACAACGAGCCACCGCCGGAAATCGCCGTGCCCGAGGGCTCAGGTGCGGAGATGGACAAAATCATGGACATCCTGCCCGCGTCTAACAATCAGGTGTACGACGTAAAGAAGATCATTCGTTCCATCGTCGATAAGGACTCGATGTTTGAAATGAAGTCGCGCTACGGACGTGCTATCACCACCGCGCTCACCCGGCTGGATGGCAGGACAGTGGGCATCATCGCCAACAATCCGCTACACAAAGGCGGCGCCATCGGCGCACAGGAATGCCAGAAGGTGCAGGCGTTTTTTGTGCTGTGCGATTCGTTCAACATCCCCGTTGTGCTGCTGGTCGATCAACCGGGCTTTTTGATCGGGCTTGAGGGCGAGCAACTGGGCATCACCGGCAAGGTGATGAACTGGTTGAACGCGATGGAACTCGTCACCGTGCCCAAGCTGTCGGTGGTGATGCGCAAAAGCTACGGCCTCGCGGTGTCGAACATGGGCGCGGGCGGCAACAGCGATGAAGTCGCGTGCTGGATCACTGCGGAAGTGAGCTTCATGAAACCGGAGTTCGGCGCGCAGATCGCCTACGGTGCCTCGCCCGACAACCCGGAAGAATTCAAAGAAGCCGTCGCTAAAATGAACAAGGGCACCACGCCTTACGACATGGCCAGCATATACACTGCGCACGACGTGATCGACCCGCGTGACACGCGCGAGTGGCTGATCCGCATGCTTGAAGTGCATCGATTACGCATGAGCGGCGGCGTGGGGCAGCATTTGATGCGGACGTGGCCGACGAGTTATTAGTTGTGCTGCATTGCAGCGTGCTATTGATGTTAGATTGATCGCTGTTCGGTTCACTTTCCAAGCCTATTTCACAAAGGAGTTGCCATGACCAGCCGCAGAACGTTTTTGTCGCTTGCCGCCGCCAGTGTTGCCATCCCACACCTTGCCGCCGCACAAGGCCCAGCCCGCAAGCTGGCGTTGTATGCCAACGTGGGGCCGGTGCTCACGCACTATGACGTTGATGTGGCAAACGCCACGCTGACCGCGCGTGATTCGGTTACCACACCCGGCGGCATCGTGCAGTATTGTTGGCCGCATCGTAACCGGCGCTATTTTTACGCGGCGTCCAGCGCCAACAAGCCGGGCGCGACCGACCATTCTGTCACGGCCTACAAGATCGATCCGAAGACGGGTGCTCTGACACAAGCAGGCGAGTCGATTCGACTGCCTGCGCGGCCCATACACATGTCGCTCGACAAAGCGTCGCAGCACATATTGGTGGCGTTCAATACGCCAAGCTCGCTGCGCGTGTATCGCATCAACAAGGATTTCACGCCGGGTGAAGAGGTGTCGCAAGGAACGATGGATTCGGGCATCTACGCGCACCAGATTCTCGCAACGCCGGATGGCCGGCACGTCGTGCTGGTGGCGCGTGGCAATGAGGGCACGCCGCAAAAGCCCGAGGATCCGGGCGCGCTGATGGTGTGGGATTACAAGAATGGCGTGCTGTCGAACCAGTACAAAATAGCGCCCAACGGTGGCAAGGAATACGGTCCGCGTCATCTGGATTTCCATCCGACAAAACCATGGATGTATGTGTCGATCGAAACGCAGAACCAGATGCACATGCACCGCCTGCAGGGCGGCAAGCCACTACAAGAGGTGGCCTACAGCAAGACCACACTGCTGGAACCGGGCAACATACGTTCACGCCAGGCGGCCAGCACGCTGCACGTGCATCCAAATGGACGCTTTCTTTATGGCGCGAACCGCTCGCAGGAGCTTGTCGATTTCAACGGCAAGAAGGTTTACAAGGGCGGCGAGAACAGCATTGTGGTGTACTCCCTCAATCAGCAAACGGGCGAACCCACGGCGATTCAGCACATCGAAACGCAAAAGCTGCACCCGCGTACCTTCCACATTGATCCCAGCGGACGCATGATGGTGGTGCAGCACAACCTGCCGGTAAACGTGCGCGATGGCGACAACGTCAAGACGGTGAAGGCCGGCCTCTCGGTGTTCCGCATGGGCGCGGACGGCAAGCTCGCCTTCGCCCGCACCTACGACTTCGATGTGGGCGACTCCATCAGCTGGTGGATGGGCATGGTGACGCTGTAGGCCAGCGCTAGCCGCATGGCGACACAACAACGCTGCGTCACTGAGGGTGACGCAGCAGCCCTCTGCGCCATCTACAACCCGTATGTGCGCGATACCGTGATCAGCTTCGAGCAGTCACCGGTGAGCGAAGTGGAAATGGCAACGCGCATCCGCGACACCAGCGCGCACTATCCGTGGCTGGTCGCCGAGGCCGATGGCAAGGTGGCTGCTTACGCGTACGCTACTCGCTGGCGCACGCGTGCGGCTTACGACTGGGCGCTGGAGAGCACAGTCTATGTCGACAAAGCTTACACGGGTCGCGGCATCGCCAAGCCGTTGTATCTGGAACTGCTGCGCGAACTTAAATCACGCGGCACACGCGCGGTGGTGGGTTGCATCGCGCTGCCCAATGACGCCAGCGTGGCGCTGCACGAGAAATGCGGCTTTGTGAAGGTCGCGCATTTTCCACAGGTGGGCCGCAAGTTTGAACGCTGGGTGGATGTGGGGTTCTGGCAGGCGACGTTGGTATAGACATCAGGGTTGGTGAGTTCACGATCGGTGGCGCTCCGGAGCATAAATTTATCTCTGGCCCCATTCTCGCCAAGGATTCCCGCCACCGCGTTACCCCGGCCGTTTGGCCATCCAGAAAAACAGCGAACCTACCGCCGCGAGCGCAGCGATTATCGTAAAGCCCACACGATAGTTGCCCAGCCAGTCGGCAAAGGCCCCAGCAATGAGCGGGCCACCGATCTGGCCGAAGACCATGATCATCGACGACAGGCCGAGGATCATGCCGATCGAGTTGCGGCCGAAGTAGTCGGCGCGCATGGCAGAAATAAACGGGCCCCGCAGCCCCCAGCCCATGCCGTGTACCAGTGCAGACAGCACCAGGATGACTGGCCCGGTGGCATAGGTCAGCAGGAGCATGCCGGTGGCGTGAAACAGCATGGTGAGTGCGGTGACTTTGCGCTTTTCAATTCTTTCGGGAATGGCCCAGCCGCATACCACGCCAACGAACTGCCCCGCAGTGGCAATGGTGATGTAAAGCGACGCCAGCGCCAGTGAATAACCGAGACCTTCCATGATATGTGTGATGGCGTGTACGTTAATGGCCGACACCACGAACAGCGAGCAGGCGTGGCCAAGCGACAGCAACCAGAATGCTCTGGTGCGTAGTGCCTCACGCGCCGTGTACTCACGCTGGCCAACCGCTGCGCGCGGCGCGCGGGTGGCGGCATCCACAGGAGCCGAGCCGGCGCGTGCCGTCTCGCTGTCCGGTGGCCGGCCGTCGATGCGTTGGCCCACATCTTCGGGGCGACTGTGCACCATGTTCGCCAGTGGCCACCCGCACACGATGAGCATCACACCGGAACCGAAGGCGGTAACACGCCAGCCGTAACTCTGGATGGCCCACGCAACTGCAAACACAAACAGGCCACCTATGGCGGCGCCGAACTGTGATGAGGACAGTGCACGCGCCCGATGCTTTTCGAACCACTGGATGATGGCAACGCTGACCACCATGTTACTGCACATACTGGCGCCCAGCGCGAGCACGACGAATGCCGCGTAAAACGTCGCCAGTGTGTCGGTCTGGCTCAGTAGCATAAAGCCGACGCCGAAAAGGAGCACGCCTGCGCGAACAATACGCTGCGAGCCGAAGCGGTCGACCATCCAGCCCAGAGCGGGGCCCAGTATGGCCGCTTCCGTGGATTTGAGCGCTGCCGCACCCGACAACGCTGTTTTGCTCCAGCCGCGATCCTGCACCAGCGCGGCGAGATACGCGCCAAATGCCTGGTTCAGCAGCATGCTTTGAAAAAACTGCAGCGTGCCGCCAGCTACCACCACGCGCCAACCGTAAAATTTTTTCATAAGTTGATGCGAGCATAACGCAGGCCGCCTCGCAGCGCATTAGCGCGATGGGTATCCGCTTGTGAACGGCTGAATAGAGCAGGGCTGACACCGACGGCCTCCCGGCCACGAAAGTTTCAATCCGAACTTCACTGATAGTGCTTGCTCCCGGCGACTCACAACGACGACCGGGCATTTTGGGTATAGACTTTGCCGCGTTTGTTACGTCGTCCCGCTGCCTGCCGAAAAATTGCGTAAGTACTTATTTTTAATCATTTTTATATACGCCAAGGATACTCATGCCATCGAGCCCCCTCGCCGGAAGCTGCCTCTGCGGCAGCGTCAAGTTTGAAGTGACACCGCCGTTCACCGCATTTCGCTATTGTCATTGCACACGCTGCCAAAAGGCTTCAGGCAGTGCGCACGCGGCGAACGTGTTTGTGCCGTCCGCGCAGTTTGTATGGCGTGCGGGCGAATCGCTGATCAAGCACTATGACCATGCCCCGTCACAACGCTTTGCTGTGTCGTTCTGCGCGCAATGCGGCTCGCGCGTGCCGCACAAAGTCAGTGCCCGCGATGATTATCTGATTCCCGCTGGATTGCTGGATCAGGCGCCCGCCGACATGCCACGTCCACAGAACAGCATCTTCTGGGGTTCGCGCGCGCCATGGTATGTGGAGCCGCACGGCATGCCGTGCCTGAACGAATACAAGTAGACGATTGCCATGTTCGTTGTAATTTTTCGCGCGAAAGCTGCTGCACTGGACGTGGAGTATGTCAAAACCGCCGCGCACTTGCGTGAATTGGCGTTAGCATCGTTTGGCTGCGTCGAGTTTGTGTCCGTCAGTGAGGGTGCCACGGAAATAGCGCTATCCTACTGGCGCGACGAAGAGAGCATACGGCGATGGAAGGCGCATTCAGAACATTTGTTGGCGCAGGAACTGGGACGCGAAAGATGGTACGAATCCTACACTGTGCAAATCGCGGAGATACGCCGTGAATATCACGGCGGCCATTCTGACCGGGAATAACCCATCATGATCACCGTCATCTTTGAAGTGTGGCCCAACGACGGCAAGGCCGCCGAATACTTTGATATCGCCGCATCGCTGCGCCCTGCACTGGAAAAGATCGACGGCTTTATTTCCATCGAACGTTTTGAAAGCGTCACGCAGCGCGGCAAATTTGTGTCGATATCGTTCTGGCGAGACGAGGCGGCCGTGCAAGCATGGCGCAACGTCGAAGGCCACCGCATGGCACAGGCAAAAGGACGTGGCAGTGTATTTGCCGACTATCGCATCCGCGTCGCCAGCGTATTGCGTGATTACAGCATGCATGCGCGTGACGAAGCGCCTGCCGATAGCCGCCGCACCCATCTATAGCGCCCTCTATAGCACCTGTTTGACCCGCACCTGCTGCACGCCTACCATGCGGCTGTCTGCATTTGAACGAACAATCCCTCATATGAAATCTATCTTTCTGCGTGCGCTGTCGCTTTCCGCATTGCTTGTTGCTGGTGCCCTGCCTTGCCTTGCGCAAACCCCGGCCGGTGCTGATCCCAGTATCAATGAACGTTTTTACAATCCCAAGCCCGGTGAGTGGTTGCCGCGCTTCGAGGGCGAAAGCCGTGAGATTTACGCGCGCCGCAGCGACATTGTTTCCGTCTCCGGCGCCAAACCGGGCATGACGGTGGCTGATGTGGGCGCGGGCAGTGGCTTTATGGCGATGCTGTTTGCCAGACAAGTCGGCAGCGAAGGCAAGGTGATCGCGGCCGAAGTCTCCAAGATTTTTGCCGCCGCCATCCTGGAACGGGCGAAGAATAAAGGCATACAGAATCTATCGACTGTGCTTGGAACCCAAACCGATACCGGATTGCCCGCAGACAGCGTGGACATCGTGTTTACCAGCGACGTGTATCACCACTTCGAGCAGGTGGCGGCGACGCTGGCTTCGATCCGGCGCGCGCTCAAGGCGGGAGGCCGCTTTATTGTGGTGGATTTCGAGCGCATACCCGGCGTGTCATCCGAGAGCACCCTGAAGCACGTGCGGGCGGAAAAGGAAACGGTCATTGAAGAAGTCGTCACTGCCGGATTTCGCCTGCGTGAAGAGGTGAAGTCGCTAGGGCTGAAAACAAACTACTATTTGATTTTTGAGCGGTTATAGCCTGCCGTTCGGGCGGGCTACCTGACCTGACAGAACGGAGGCCGAAGTGATGAGAACAGGTATGGGTTATTCACGCATTGCCAATTGGGCCGCCAGAATCAGCGGACGCCCCGCAACATTTGTTTTTGCCGTCAGTGTGATTTTGATGTGGATAGTCACCGGGCCGCTGTTTCATTTCAGTGACACGTGGCAACTGGTTATTAACACGGCCACCACCATCATTACATTTCTCATGGTCTTTCTGATACAGAACACGCAAAACCGCGATACCGAGGCGATGCAGGTCAAACTCGACGAGCTGATCCGCGCCACCAAGGGGGCGCACAATGCGCTGCTCGATCTGGAAGAGTTGGAAGAAGAGCAGCTGGATCTGTTCCGCTCGCGCTATTCAAAGCTGGCACGCGATGCACGTGCCGGCTTGCTCAAGGGCGATAGCGATACGGATTCGCCGGAACCATGAAAGGGTTGAACCTGCGTGCGCTGGGTGCGAGTCTGGTGCCGTTCTTGGTAGCGGGCCCAGCGCCAGCTGCGGATAATTTTCCGGTGCGTCCGATACGCATCGTGGTGCCCACCGGGGCAGGTGGTGTCACTGACGTGGTTGCCCGCGTAATTGCCCAACGTCTGGGTGAACGTGTCGGCCAACAGGTGATTGTGGATAATCGCCCCGGCGCGGGGGGTATCCCCGGGTCGCAGATCGTGGCAACAGCGGCGCCAGATGGTTACACCCTGCTGATGGTGTTTCCGTCGCATGCGGTAAATCCCACGCTGGTGGCCAAGCTGCCGTACGACAGCGTCAAGAGTTTCGCGCCGGTTTCGTTAACCAGCGTGGTGGCGCCCGCGATTGTGGTGAGTGCAACCTCCCCCGCCCGTACGACGCAGGACTTGATCAACATTGCGAAGGAAAAGCCGGGCGCGCTCAATTTTGGCTCCGTGGGCAGAGGTAGTCTGGCGCATCTGTCCGGTGAACTGTTTCGCGCCATGGCGGGCCTCAACGTGACGCAGGTGTTTTACAAGGGCAGCCCGCAGGTGATGACGGCGCTGGTGGGTGGCGAAATTCAGGCCTACTTTGCAGCGTCGATGGGCACCGTGTTTCCGCACCTGAAGTCGGGCCGGGTGCGCGTGCTGGGCGTGGCCACGCGCGAACGCCTGCCGTTTTTGCCGGATGTGCCGCCGATCGCAGACACCGTGCCGGGCTATGAAGTGCGGGGCTGGAACGGCTTGCTTGCGCCTGCGGGTACGCCGCGTGCAATTGTCGAACAGCTCAGCCGCGATGTAGTGCGCATCGTTAAAACGCCACAGTTTGCCGAGCAGTTTGCGCCGGAAGGCATCGTGCCGGTGGGCAATACGCCCGAAGAATTCACACGCGTGATGGTGGCCGACATCGCGAAATGGGCTAAAGTCATACGCGCGGCGGGCCTGCGTGCCGAATAGGCCCGAATGGAATTTAAACCGAGAGGATTGTCATGCCAACGATCAAAGTAGACGCCAATTTGGACCTCTTTTACGAAGTCACGGATTTTGCCGAGCCGTGGCGCGAACATGAAACCATCCTGCTGCTGCATGGGAATGCGGAAAGCGGGGCGGCCTGGTACGGCTGGATGCCTGAGCTTTCGCGCGACTATCGCGTGGTGCGGCCCGATATGCGCGGCTTTGGCCGTTCCACACCGATGCCGCGCGATCACGCGTGGTCACTCGATCGCATCGTCGATGACTTCATAGACTTGATGGACGCATTACGCATCGACAAATTTTATCTGGTGGGGGCAAAGGTCGGCGGCACCATGGCGTTGCATTTGGCGGCACGGCATCCGTCGCGCGTGAAAACAGTGAGCGTGCTGTCGTCGCCCACGCGCGGCGAGGATGGCGGTGATCGTTATCGTTCGTGGGTGGAGCTGATTGAAGAATCCGGTGTTGAAGGCTGGGCGCGCGAGACCATGGCCAAACGCCTGGGCGCGACCTTCCCGCCAGCGGGCATTGAGTGGTGGATTCAACTGATGGGCCGCACCGCCAAATCCACGCAACTCGGCTTTATCGGCGCGGTGCCCAAGGTGGATATCACGCAGGATCTGCTCAACATTAAATGCCCGGCACAGGTGATCACCACGCAGGATAATCCGTTGTATTCGGTGGAGAAGGTGCGCGGGTGGCAGCAAAAAATGGCCAACGCGGAATTGCTGGTGCTGCCCGGCGAGTCCTATCACGTGGCCGCGACGGCGCCGGTAGCCTGTGCCAAAGCCGTGCTGGATTTTATTGCAAGACATCGCAGCTAAGGCTTCATAACGAATTGTTTTTATTGAGAAATATAATTGAACACCCCTGAACCAACGCGTCCGTGGCATAGCGGCCCGCATCGCGTGCTGTTGCTGAACCTGCGCGAAGGCGACGAACCCAAGGTTGAGGCCGAGGCGCTGGTCGCTGCGGCCAAAGAGTATCGCGCGACAGCGTTTTGCCTGAGCGGCGGCGGCATCGTGGCGTTTTACCAAACGCGTATTGCGGGCCACCGCATTTCGAATGGCTTGGGTGGGCGTGATCTGCTGGCGGAAGTGATTCCCGTGGCGCATCGCGAAAGCATGCGGGTGTTGGCGCGCATTGATCCGAGCTGCGCACCTAAAGAACTGGCCGTGCAGCACCCGGAGTGGTTCACGCGTGATATTCATGGCAATTTCTGTGAAGTCAGCGAGCACTACGTGACGTGCCCCAACGCGGGCTATTACCGTGAACGCATGGTCGAAGTGGTACGCGAGATCCTC
>CANKUB010000139.1 GCA_947486575.1 Betaproteobacteria bacterium
ACTGCCCAGTCTTGCGTGTCGGATGTCTTGCTCAAGCAATACCGTCATGAAATCAATTCACCATTACAGTAACATCGCTTATGCAAAAGTACAATCCCCCCAATTCACAAGCCCCAGATTTCAAAGGCAAAGTTGTGGGTAATGATCAGTACTTGACCAGGGGGATCAGAAAATAATAGTCCAGCGCCAGCCCGGCAAACACTGCCGCGCCTACCCAGTTATTGTTCATGAATGCCTTGAAACAGCGCTCGCGGTCGCGATGCTTGATCATCTGAAACTGGCACGCGATCAACAACACTGCCAGCACTAATCCCAGAAAATAGACCAATCCCAGCTTAAGCCACAGCCCGATACCCACCATTACGGCAATGAATAAACCGTGAAACAGCATCGTCAACGCCACATCAAACACGCCGAAAAGCAACGCAGAAGATTTAAGATTCAACTTCATGTCATCGTCGCGATCAACCATCGCATACTCGGTGTCGTACGCAATCGCCCAGAAAATATTCCCGGCCAGCAGCCACCAGGCGAGCGGCGGCACATTGTTTTGGTAAGCGGCAAAGGCCATGGGAATCGAAAACCCGAACGCAATACCCAAATAGGCCTGCGGCAACGGGAAAAACCGCTTGGTAAACGGATACGTTATTGCCAGAAACAGCGCCACAAAAGACAACAGGATGGTCAGCTTGTTCAAGAACAATACTAGGCCAAAAGCCAGCAGCGCCAGCACACCGGCAAGCATCAATGCTTCCTTGGGCGCAATTACGCGCATGGCAAGCGGGCGGCCTGCAGTGCGTTTGACGTGCGGATCAATATCGCGGTCGGCATAGTCGTTCATCACACAACCGGCGCTGCGCATCAGTACCGTACCGACCACGAAAATAAGCACGATTTCCATGCGCTGGTACAACGGCGAAGCAAACCACAAACCCCACAGCGCCGGCCACAACAGCAGCAGAGCGCCGATGGGCTTATCCAGCCGCATCAGTTTTTCGTAGGCGTCGAGGCGTTGCTTGAAGGTCAGCTTTTGCGTTGGTTCGTGCATCTCCACCTGCGTGCTCATTGGCGTAACAAGGTCAGCACTCCCGGCAAGAAAACTTCCGTCACCAGTATAGGTGATTTGCCGACGATAAACAGCGAACGCCGCGCCCACAACGGGCCGCGCAGTCTGGCGAAGCGACATGCCTGCTTAAACAACTCATGGCCACGGCCCACCTTGCGCTGCCGCAACATCAAGCGCCGGATGCGTGGTTCGGCAAACAGTGCCGCCCCCAGCGGACGCGAACCCATGCCCTGCATCAAACGCCAGCCTGCGCCGTGGTCGCCCGGGTGCAACACGCTGTGTGCGTAAACTACCGGCGTATTGCCGCAATAGAGCACCACATCGCGGGTCAGGGCGTGAGTGCTGCCGCGCGCAAGAAATCTTTCATCACGATGCAGGATGCGGCGACCTTGAAAAGCGACCCTGACCTGCATGCCCGGCGAGCGCGCTTCGATGCGCTGAGTCAGTGATTGGCGATCGGTCAACCATTGTTGATAGCGCCCGGATGCGCATGGCGCGATCTGCCAGGATGTGTCGCGTGGAGTTGGAGTCACGAATATTCAGGTGCGAATTTTGTGAGCGATTATCGCAGAAAAAATTTATACGCACTCACGACTACACCTTCAAAAACTCCCCGCGCCCGCCCAGCCACCGCTGTAAATGCGCGCGCGCCGCCTGCGGATTCTCGGTCAATAGCAACGCCGCAGCATCACGCGCGGCATCCAGCAAATCCACGTCTGCCGATAGATCAGCAAAGCGCAGCAGCGGCATCCCACTCTGTCGTGAACCCAGCAATTCGCCGGGGCCACGCATGCGCAAATCGTGACGCGCCACTTCAAATCCATCGGTGTTCTCGAAAATGATTTTCAGCCGTTCGCGTGCCTGCGCCGATAGCGGCGTATGGTAAAGCAGTATGCACGCGCTTTGCGCCGCGCCACGTCCCACGCGGCCGCGCAACTGATGCAGTTGTGACAGGCCCATGCGTTCCGCGTTTTCAATCACCATCAATGACGCATTGGGCACATCAACGCCAACTTCAATCACCGTGGTTGCCACCAACAACTGCACGTCGCCACGCTGAAACGCGCCCATCACCGCAGATTTTTCATCGCTCTTCAAGCGCCCATGCGCGAGGCCCACTCTAAGATCGGGAAATGCGACGCTGAGAGACTCATAGGTTTCCATGGCGGCTTTGAGTTGCAGCATTTCCAGCCCGGCGCGGCCGGGTTTGCGCGGAGACTTCGGCTTTTGTTCAGCGGGCGTTTCTTCGCTTTCAATTTCTTCCACCAACGGACACACCCAGTACGCCTGACTGCCCGCCGCGCAGGCGTCGCGCACCCGCGCGATCACTTCGTCGCGGCGCGTTTCTGACACCAGCTTGGTGGTGACCGGCGTGCGACCAGGCGGTAATTCATCAATTACCGACACATCCAGATCAGCGTAATAACTCATCGCCAGCGTGCGCGGAATCGGTGTCGCGCTCATCATCAACTGATGTGGCTGCGCATCGGCGGTCGGCCCGCCTGCACACGATTGGGTGCCTTTCAAGCGCAATGCAAGCCGCTGCCGCACACCAAAGCGATGCTGTTCGTCGATGATCGCAAGCCCCAGCTTGTGAAACACCACGTCATCTTCAAACAAGGCATGTGTGCCAACGATAATCGGCGTCTCGCCTGCGTCTATTTTCGCAAGTATTTGTTTTTTAACAGATTTTTTTGTGCTTCCGGATAACCACGCTACTTCGATGCCAAGTGCCGTCAGCCAGCCGGAGAATTTACGGTAGTGCTGTTCAGCCAATATTTCAGTGGGCGCCATCAGCGCCACCTGAAATTTATTTTCCACACATTGCAAGGCGGCGATTGCTGCCACGATGGTTTTGCCGCTGCCGACATCGCCCTGCAGCAAGCGCTGCATGGGGTGCGGCTTTGCCAGATCTTCGCGTATCTGCGCGACCACACGTTGCTGTGCAGCCGTAAGTTCAAACGGCAGCGCTTCCAGCAAACGACGCACCAGCGTGCCGCGCACGCGCAGCGCAGGCGCACCGGTGCCGCGCCGCCGTTGTTGATGCACACGCATCGACAATTGTTGCGCAAGCAATTCATCGAATTTCATGCGCCGCCACGCGGGATGCGTGCGCTCCTGCAAATCGTGCTGAGAGACATCTGGCGACGGGTTGTGCAGAAAATAAACTGCGTCGCGAAATTTGGGCAGGTGATATTGATGAATGAGCGCGTCGGGCAGCGTATCGTCCAATGGCTCGGACGCCAGTGCGCGCCCAATCAACTTGCGCAAGGTGTCCTGACCCAGGCCTGCCGTCGTGGGATACACCGGCGTCAATGCTTCGGCTACCGGCGACTCCGGCTGCACGATACGGTAGCGCGGGTGCACCATTTCCGCGCCGAAAAAGCCTTGCCGAATTTCGCCGAACGCACGCACTCTCGCACCGGGCGCTAAATGTTTAACCTGGCTGCCGTAGAAACTGAAAAACCGCAGCGTTACATTGCCGCTGCCGTCTTCAAGGTTGCAAACGAGTTGGCGGCGCGGGCGATACTTGATATCCGTCTCAACGACGGTAGCTTCAATCAGCACATCGCGTGCGGCGGGCGCATCCTTGATCGGATACAAGTGCGTTTCATCATCGTATCTCAGCGGCAGGTGCAGGATAAGATCGAGTTTGCTCGCGATGTTGAGCCTGGCAAGCTTGTCGAGCGTGCCTTTGCTCAAGCCTGCAAGCGAGGGATGAGGCGCAAGGGGCAGGCTGGCGCTCGCTGCCACCGGTTGCGAGGCTGCGGCGCGCTTCGCCTCGCGCGTCATGCCTTACGCCACACACATAACGGCATCAATCTCCACCAGTGCATCACGCGGCAAACTTGCCACCCCGATCGCAGCGCGCGCCGGATACGGCTCGGCAAGATACGTCGCCATGATTTCGTTCACTTTGGCGAAATGTTTGAGATCGATCAGATAAACGGTAAACCGAACCACATCATTCAGGGTGCCCCCTGCCGCGTCGGCCACGGCTTTGAGGTTATCGAATACGCGGTGTATTTGCGCATCGATACCGTCAGCCATTTGCATGGTTTGCGGATCGAGCCCGATCTGGCCGGAGCAGTAGACCGTGTTTCCCGTTTGTACTGCCTGTGAGTAAGTGCCTATGGCTTTGGGGGCCTGGTCGGTGTGAATAATCTTGCGGTTCATAAATTGCTTTCCTCACCCCTGACCCTTCTCCCGGTGGGAGAAGGGAAAAGAAATGGCGCTGATGCGCCTTGTTATGCTGCTGGCAGTTGCAGCACGTACTTTGACAAAATATTTCGCTGAATCTCATTCGAGCCGCCGTAAATCGTACCGGGGCGCGAGGTGTAAAACGGCGTCATCAGATCAACGGCTTCGCCCTCTAATTTAACGCCTTCGGCAAACGCGCCGTACTCGGCACCCGATTCCAGCAGCAGCTCCGCCAGCTTTTGATAGGTATCCATCGCAAACACTTTAAGCATGGAAATATCCGGCCCCAGCGCTTCGCCCCGCCGTACTTTTTCAACGTAGCGCTGATACAGCGAACCCAGATCATTCAAATCCATTTTCAGCTGCGTGTAGCGATCAACAAACCCGGCGTCGTCGAAGAGCTTGCGCGCATGCGCCAGTGTGTCGAGCTGCTCAAAGGCCTGCAACGGCCGTCGCGGACTGCCAATGTTCAACCGCTCAAATGTGAGCAGCCCCTTGGCGATGGTCCAGCCTTCATTCAGCTTGCCCACAAGATTATCCTTGTGGGTGCGCACGTTGTCGAAGAACACCTGACAGAATTCTTCATGCCCGGCGATATTGCGGATGGTGCGAAAGGTGATGCCCGGCGTTTTCATGTCCACCAGCAGGAAACTGATGCCGCGCTGCTGCTTCACGCTTTTGTCGGTGCGCACTAGCACGTAAATGTTGGTGGCGTGATGCGCCATGGACGTCCAGATTTTACTGCCATTGATAACGTATTCGTCGCCATCGAGTACGGCTTCGGTGCGCAGGCTGGCGAGATCACTGCCCGCGTTGGGCTCGGAGTAACCCTGACACCACACGTTTTCGCCCGCAAGTATTTTCGGCAGATATTTCGCGCGCTGCGCGTCATTGCCAAAACGTATCAACGTCGGCCCCACCATGGTCACCCCCTGATCGGGCATGCGGCCAATGCCGGCGCGTTCGGTTTCTTCCCAGTAGATAATGAGTTTGCCTGGGTCGAGTCCCATGCCGCCATGTTCCACCGGCCAGTTGGGCGCAAGCCAGCCTTTTTTCGACAGCTTCATCCACCATGGCTTGCTTTCCGCCCACGACAGGCGACCCGCCATGAAGCGCAATTCGGCAGGATATTCGCTCTCAAAAAAGGAGCGGGCTTCTGCCCGAAAGGTTTCATCGTCCATCGCATTGAAATCAATAGCAGCGCTCATGCTAATTTGCTCCTTCGAGAATTTCGGTTTTGGCGTAACGTCGGCGATGGGCGTTGCCGTTGCCGAGCCATGCAGCGAGTGTCATGGCGCGTTTGACGTACAGGCCCACGTCGCAATCTTCGGTAAAACCAATCGCGCCATGCATTTGTATCGACTGGCGCGTGATCAGCAACGCGGCATCGGTGCAACGTGCTTTGGCGCGACTTGCGGCAGCGCTGCGCGTCTTGTCATCGGGCTCGTTATCCAGCACAGCCAGGCAATCCGCAAGCACTGCGCCGGATAATTCCTGCTGTATATAAAGATCAACCGCACGGTGTTGCAGCGCCTGAAAGCTGCCAATGGGTTTGCCGAACTGCACGCGCGTTTTCAGGTATTCCAGCGTGATCTCCAGCGAGCGGCCCATGATGCCGCAAAGTTCCGCACTCGCCACCACTGCCGTGTGATCAATGGCTCTCGCAAGCGAGCCCGCTGCCGCGGCACCACTGTTGATGATGTTTTCTTTCGCCACGCTGACGTTGGATAAATTCAGCGTCCCGGACAATCGGCCATCGGCTAACGCATCGAACTGTGTTGCCGCACCCGCGGCGTCCTGCGGTATCCACAGCAGTTGCATGCCTGCTGCGGAATTCGCTGACACAATATAACCATCTGCATGCGATGCCCCTACCACAAAGCGCTTGCTGCCATTGACGCGAAAGCCGCCTTCGAACGGTGTGGCCTGCATATTGATTTTATGCACGTCCAGCGTGCCCGCCTCTTCCTGCCACGCGGTGGCGGGCAGTAGGTCACCGGATATCAAGGCTTCAAGCAATTTTGCTTTCAATGATTCGTTCGTGCTGTCCGCCAGTACACGCGTAGCCAGCACCGCCACCGCGGTCAATGGCTCTGGCACCAGCGCGCGCGCGAGGCCTTGCGCGACAATCGCCATGTCGGCGAGCTTCAAACCCATGCCGCCATATTGCTCCGGTGCCAGCACGCCGAGCCAGCCAAGATCGGCCATCTGCTTCCACACCGCGCGATCACATTCGGTTCTGGATTCACGCAATTTGCGCACGCGCGCGAGGTCTACGCCACGCGCAAAATCGGTGACACTGTTCGACAGCATCTCGCGGTGTTCAGTGGAATCGTGCTGGGTCATGAATGGGCTCCGAAATTATTCAATAAAAACAAATGGTTGCGAACGTGACGCACGTGGCATGCAGGGCACGCAGCACACGCAAGGCGACTGTCGCGATAGAGTCACACTGTAACGAATATAATTGCGCCGCTCAACTCACTTTAACAACACCAAGGCTCGCCATGAATATCTCCATGTATAACGCTTCCATCCCCGTCATGACCAGAATGCTGGGCAATCTCGAAAACATTGTCGATAAAGCCATCGCACACGCAGCCGCACGCAAGATTGATGACGCTGCGTTTGTGGAGGCACGGCTGTTTCCCGACATGTTTACCTTCGCGCGCCAGATACGCGTTGCGACCGATATGTCAAAAGGCGCAGGGGCGCGGCTCGCTGGCGTGGAAATACCGAAATTCGAGGATAACGAAAAAACACTGCCCGAACTCAAAGCGCGTCTGCGTAAAGCCATTGATTTTTTAAAGACGCTCACGCCCGCGCAGATTGACGGCACCGAGGGCAAGGCCATTTCTCTCACCGTCGGCGGCAACGCACTGAACTTCACCGGACTGGATTACCTGAATGCCTGGGTATTGCCCAATTTTTATTTCCACGTGGCGACCGCTTACAATCTGCTGCGTCACGGCGGCGTGGAAATTGGCAAAATGGATTTTCTGGGTAAGGTGCAGTAAATCGTTGACAGCGGGGAATAGCGTCAGCCCTTCAGGCTTAGCGCTATGTGCTCCGCAGCCCGCATGCCAAACGTGATGCCTTTGATCAACCCGCCGACATAGCCGCCGCCGTTAGTGCCACCTTCAAGGCCACCGGTGGTGGCGCCCACAGCGTACAGTCCAGCTATCGGCGCGCCGCGCGTGCTCATTACGCGGCCATCGCCATCCGTGAATATACCGCCGAAGGTGTAGGTCATGCCCGCGCACAGCGGCACAGCGTAATAGGGCGCCTTTATTATTGGCATTGGCACTATGGGCTTTGCGCTGCGCGGCAGCGTCAGATTTTCGGTCTTTCCTGCGGCCAAAGCGTCGTTGTAACTGCGCACGGTGGCTTCAAGCGGTGCGGCGGCAATGCCGGTTTTGGCCGCCAGTTCGGCCAATGTATCAGCGCGAATAATGGTGCCCCCCGCATTCGCAAGTTGCGGGTTGGCGGGGATGCGTGCGGTACGGCCCGGGCCTTCCCAGATAGCATGATCAAGAATCGCCCAGGCAGACAGTGGATTGGCCAGCCGTGCAATGGTGTTGGCGACGAACACGCCGCCGAGCCCCTCATTTACAAAACGTTCGCCCGCATCGTTGGCAACAATACCCACGGTGCCAAGTTCATCAAGCTGCGGGTATGGCCACACTTTGTCATTGGTAAACGAATCGCGCGACAGCATGTGTCCGTAAAAATATTTGAGTTCCGAAAATTGCGCCCCCATCGCACGCGCCATGCGCATGCCATCGCCAATGCCGGTGCCTGCGCCACGCGTTTTGACTTTGGTGAAATCAATGCCCATGTGTTCGCTAACCAGCGCCGGGTTGCCCTGGTAACCACCATCGGCAAGTACCACGGCGCGTGCGTGAAGCGGTTGTGTGGCGGGCGTCCCGTCGTTAGCGGCGACTTCGACGCCGATGCACTGGCCTTCCTTTTCCATCAGCGTAACGGCGGGCAGGCGAAACAGTTTTCCGCCGCGCTTTTCAAGGTTGGCTACCAATTGACGCAGCGTGACATCCGGGCCACGGCCCTTCCAGTCAAGGCCCGCAACAATCGGGCGTGGTGGCGCGAGCACATGCTGCTGCCACACGATATTGCCGACCCGTATGTATTTCGCGCCCTCGTCGCGCAACCAGTCGATGGCGCGACCCGCCGTAGTTGCCAATGCATGCGCCAGTTCGGGATCAGCCTTGCCACCTGTAGCGTCTTTGATCACGTCCATCAATTTTTCAGGCGCATCTTTTGCGTTGTGCATGGCAATATGCAGCACACCTCCCGAATAGCGCGAATTGCACAAATACTGCGGGCCAGTGCCGCGTTCGAGTAGCGCCACTTTCAGGCCCTGTTGCGCGGCGCGGTTGGCTGCGGAAAGACCGGCGATTCCGCCGCCGACGACTACGACATCAAATGGTTCGTTGGTATTCATTTACAAATTTCTGGCGCGCTGTTTTCGAGAGGCTTATTGTAATCCACAGCGTAATGCTAGACTTGTGCCAACACTACGCAAGGAGAATTCCACATGTCATTCGCCGGTCGCATCGGTTTGCTTGCCCCTTCATCGAATACCACGGTGGAACCCGAGTTCTACAGGGCGCTGCCCGAAGGCGTGACGCTGCACACTGCGCGCCTGCCTATCACCACGGTGACACCCGAATCCATCGGCAAGATGGCGGATTCGCTGGATGTCGAATCGAAGATGCTCGCCAGCGCTGATGTCGATGTAATCATACTGGGTGCAACCGCGCCGAGTTTTCTCAAGGGACTGGGCTATGACCGCGAGGTCAGCCAGCGCATTACCAGTGTCACTGGCAAGCCGGCGACCACAACGTCAACCGCGTTGCTGGAAGCATTCAAAATGCTAGGCATTACACGCATCGCGCTGGGCTCGGCCTATAGCCCGGAGGTCAACGATATCTGTGCGAAATTCATTGAGGCCAATGGCATCAGCGTTGTGGCCAGAGATGGATTGAATGTCATCGACAATCTTCAGATCGGACGCCTTGGCGTGCAGACCGCATACGATCTGGGCAAAAAAGTTGATTGTCCTGAGGCGCAAGCCGTCGTGCTTGCCTGCACCAACTGGAAAAGCATGGCGATCATCGAACGTCTCGAACAGGACATCGGCAAGCCGGTCTTGAGTACGTCACAGGTCAGCATCTGGGGCGCGCTGAAGAAAATCGGCTACACCGGCAGCATCGCAGGCTTTGGCAAACTGTTGCGCACGTTTCCGGTTGCCGGGCCAAGCGCAGCTTAAAATTATCAACATAATCAAATAGTTAGAACACAGCAGCAATTGATATGCACCTCGCAGGAAATCGTCTGCATCAAGGTCGATTGACAGCAGCGCTAATCCCCCGGCGCATTAACAGCCACTCGCTTGGAAGGTCCTGCAACGATCCGCACAACGGCCCTGTGCTCACCGACGGCTAACAACACGCCGACCGGTAAGGCGTCGGGCGGGAGCGCAGAAGTAACGAACGTTTTATTGTCATAGTCAAAACGCAACCACACCGGCAGCGGCGAGTAATCGAGCAAAGTCGCTTTTACGTCTGGTGCCGACGCTGAGTCCAGCAGGCGTATCACTTTCAGCGGCAGCGGAAAATGCCATAGATTCGGTGCCACCGCGTCGGCTTGCGCGGCAACTATCGATACTTCCCCCGCGGCAGGCGCAGGCAGATCATTGATCTGCGTTATCGACACACCGCCCGTGATCAGCGCCGCCAGACCGGATGTATCGAGAGTGCCGCCGCTGGGAATGTTGCGCAACACGCTGAGGTTTCGCGTTGTCTCCAGCAGCGGGGAAAGCGGAATCGCACTATTTGTGATCGTGGTTGCTGTCACAGTCGAAGTGGAGGTCGTGATTGGGGTAGTAGTCGGAGTCGCGGGTGCAGTTCCCGGCGCTGCAGGACTGGCAATGATGTCTGCCGTAAGTCCGGTGGGTTGTTGCACGCTGTAGTTGCCCGCGTCAGTCCCTTGCAGGGTGTAGCCGCTGACGCTGACGGCTTTGTTGCTGCCGACGTTTTTGTCGGTGAAGCTGGCCAGCACGCTGCCTGCTACGCTGACGATATCTGTGTTGAGTGCTGTGGCCTGGGCGGTGCCGCTCACGGTGGCGGCGCTGCTGGCGTCGTAGATTTTGTTGTTGGCAGTGACGCCATTGATGGTTAAAGCAGCGGGGCTGATGCTGGCGGTGAGTCCGGTGGGTTGTTGCACACTGTAGTTGCCCGCGTCAGTCCCTTGCAGGGTGTAGCCGCTGACGCTGACGGCTTTGTTGCTGCCCACGTTTTTGTCGGTGAAGCTGGCCAGCACGCTGCCTGCTACGCTGACGACATCGCTGGCGAGTGCGCTGACTTGGGCGGTGCCGCTCACGGCGGCGGCGCTGCTGGCGTCGTAGATTTTGTTGTTGGCAGTGACGCCATTGATGGTTAAAACGGCAGGCGTAATATTGACTGCCGCTGTCGCGTCAATCGCCGTGTAGTTGCTGTTTGACACGGCCAACGTTCCAACGTCACCCAGCGTACGAATACCTGTATTTTTGCTCGATAAAATGCCGGTGCCACTGAGGTTTACGGTGTCGCCATTCACAATGTTGCCCAGTGTCAGCAGATTTGCAGCGATGTTGGTGGTGGCATCGTAAACGCGGCCGCCTGTCAGCGACAACGGACGTGGCGTAATGCCGAGCGTGCCGGTGTTGGCAGCGATAAAACTGTAGCCGGGCACGTCGGCAGTCATGGCGGATACATCGGCTGTGATGGCGTAGCTGCCGACCGACGCTATTGCCGATTCGCCGACACTGGAAATTACCGGCGCGCCCGTGACCATGGGCGCTACAATGACGCCACCATAGGTATTCGCCGCTGCAACGCTGAATGTACTGTTTAACGACGATGGCGTATCTCCATAGACTCTAGTGGCATTCACGGTTGTTACGACGGTGGCGGGCGGCAAATCCAGAAACACGTAGCGGTTGCCGGTATAACCCGCTGAAGTAATATCAGCGGGGCTATAGTCAGCAAGTCTCGTGCCGAATATTCCCGTGTTGCCGGATGCGAGTCCGCCAAAAGCATTCGCTTCAGCCGATTTGCTGTAGACCAGCCAGCGTCCGGGTGTTGTGAGCACATTCGGCCCAACCGTATTGGCGAACACTCCGCCAGTGGACAATAGCATGTCGCCTGTAGTTGCCGTGGCGCTGGCATTCAACGTGAGATCGCCACCAGAAAGCAAATTGAGTGATGCCCCTGACACCGCCTGATTCACGGTCTGTGCGTACTGAGCGTCTCGATTTGCACGGTACCATTGGCGGACAATACGCCATTGACGCCATTGACTGCACCGATCGTGAGCGGGCCATTGTTTGTCAGATTGATCGCACCATTGACGTTGGCCGCGAGCGTGCCGATACGATTATCGGTATTGGTCAAAACGTAATCGCCGATACCATTCAATAGCAAGCGGCTCACTTGGATGGGAGCCGATTGCAAGGCAATGCCCGCCGCAGTGAGTGTCAGTTGCGCGAAATTGGTCACCGCACCATTGAGCAAGATGTTGCCAGCATTGCTGTCCAGCGTCAGTTGCGACGCACCACCGGGCGCCATACCGGTAACCGCATCACCTAGAATTATGTCACCCCCTGCGCGCAAAGTTGCGCTGGAACGAATTTGCAACTCGCGCGCAAAACTCATTGAGGCCGGCAAGGTGATGATGTCACCGCCGATACTGTTAAATCCGGTACCGTTTTGTGAAATCCCGCCTTCTGCGGTAATGGTCACACCGTCGCCCGTTGAAAAAGTCCCGCTATTCGTGATGACTAAACTGAAGTTCCTCCGTCTTCATAGCCACTAAATCCCCGTTTTCATGCCGCTGTAGCTGGAGAAGGCCGTCTGATGCGGTCTTTTTTTGGTGTAAATGTGTAGTCACTAAACATGCTTGTAATTCTAAAATATTATGGCTATGATGC
>CANKUB010000140.1 GCA_947486575.1 Betaproteobacteria bacterium
AAACCTTGCCATCGTGCGTCGTATGGTGCTCAATATTCTGCGGCTGGATAAATCACGCAAAGGTGGCATCAAAGGCCGACGCATGCTCGCCTGCACCAGTGACCACTATCGAGAGCACTTGCTTGGGCTTGTGGCAACTGAAATTTGATGCAATTGCCCTGCCCGTCTTGATGACGGGCATAAGTGGTTCGATCAGCTTAGTCGAGAGAATTCGAGCGCATGGGATAAACCGGGTTACGCGGTGCAGCAGGCTTACCGTAAAACTCGCTAAAGCCTTCGCGCACGGCTTGCCGTGCGGCCTGTTCAAACGCGGACAGCAACACGCCCATCAACACACCGCCGCGCGCCGCGACTTCAAGCTGAATTTGCTCGGTGCGGCGCTGCATGGCTTCGGAGGGCTGCACTTCTTCGCCGCGCGCTGAGGCGGCCATCGATTCACGTAGATGCCGGAACAACAGCGAAACATCGTCTTCGCGGATGATGCCTTTGAACAGCGCCTCCGGGTTGATTGACTCGATGATGTCGAACGGGTCTCTGCTTTGCGCGGCAGCGGGGAGTGACAACGCCAAACCCAGCGCCAGCGTGGTGGCGGCGATCGATGAAATAAAGCGAGTGTTCATGCGGACAGTCCTCGAAGATTTACAACGTTGCATCGGAACCTGTTTAACGCACGCCGCGAGCACTGCGTGTACAACAGAAGCGCTCGCGGTTGTTAAAGATTTGTGTCGAGTGCGCCAGGACAAAGTCTATAACTAATTGTTTTTATTGATTTTTATACCTTGTGATAAACCTCAGCGCCTTTTTTCACAAACTCAATCGACTTCTGTTCCATGCCTTTTTGCAGTGCGTCTTTCTCTTCCAGGCCTTGCTTTGCAGCGTAGTCGCGCACGTCTTGGGTGATCTTCATCGAACAGAAATGCGGGCCGCACATTGAACAAAAGTGCGCGAGCTTGGCGCCATCCTGCGGCAGGGTTTCGTCGTGAAATTCCTTGGCCTTGTCCGGATCGAGGCCAAGGTTGAACTGGTCGTCCCAGCGGAATTCAAACCGCGCTTTGGACAGCGCGTTGTCGCGAATCTGCGCGCCAGGGTGGCCCTTGGCGAGATCGGCGGCGTGCGCGGCGATTTTGTACGCCATGATGCCGTCCTTGACGTCGTTCTTGTCGGGCAGGCCCAAGTGTTCCTTCGGCGTCACATAACACAGCATCGCCGTGCCGTACCAGCCGATCATCGCAGCACCAATCGCTGATGTGATGTGGTCGTAGCCCGGCGCGATATCGGTGGTCAGCGGTCCCAACGTGTAGAACGGTGCTTCGTGACAAATCTTCAACTGCAGATCCATGTTCTCCTTGATCATGTGCATGGGTACGTGGCCCGGGCCTTCGATCATGGTTTGCACGTCGTGCTTCCACGCGACTTGCGTGAGTTCGCCCAGTGTTGCCAGTTCGGCCAATTGCGCTTCGTCGTTGGCATCGTAGATCGAGCCAGGACGCAGGCCGTCGCCGAGCGAGAACGACACGTCGTATTGCTTGAGCAATTCGCAGATGTCTTCGAAGTGCGTGTAGAGGAAGCTTTCCTTGTGATGCGCGAGACACCACTTGGCCATGATGGAGCCGCCGCGCGACACGATACCGGTCATGCGCTTAGCGGTCATGGGGATGTATGGCAGGCGAACACCCGCGTGCACGGTGAAGTAATCCACGCCTTGCTCGCATTGCTCGATCAGTGTGTCGCGGTAGATTTCCCAAGTCAGTTCTTCGGCCTTGCCGTCGACTTTTTCCAGTGCCTGATAAATCGGCACGGTGCCGATGGGCACCGGGGAGTTGCGCATGATCCACTCGCGTGTTTCGTGGATGTGCTTGCCGGTGGACAGGTCCATAACGGTGTCGCCGCCCCAGCGGATCGACCAGGTCATTTTCTCGACTTCTTCCTGAATGCCAGATGAGAGCGCCGAGTTGCCGATGTTGGCGTTGATTTTCACCAGGAAGTTGCGGCCGATGATCATCGGCTCGATTTCGGGGTGGTTAATGTTCATCGGGATAATCGCGCGGCCGCGCGCTACTTCGTCGCGCACGAATTCCGGCGTGATCGCCTTGGGGATGCTCGCGCCAAAATTGTGGCCGGGATGCTGTTTGGTGAGCAGTGCAATCAGGCCTTCGCATTTCTGGTTTTCGCGAATGGCGATATATTCCATCTCGGGGGTGATGATGCCTTTGCGGGCATAGTGCATTTGCGACACGTTCATGCCAGGCTTGGCGATGCGCGGCTTGCGGTGCAAATTAAAGCGCAGGCTGGCGAGCTTGGGGTCAGCCAGCCGCTCCTTGCCATACTGTGAGCTGGGGCCGTCCATCACCACGGTGTCGTTGCGTTCTTCGATCCACTTCTGGCGCAGCGGCGCCAGACCCGAGCGGATGTCGATTTTTACGTTCGGGTCGGTATACGGCCCGGAAGTGTCATACACAAAAATCGGCGGGTTCTTTTCGTGGCCCATGCCGGCAGGTGTATCCGACTGCGAAATCTCACGCATCGGCACGCGTATGTCCGGGCGCGAACCTTCGATGTAAACCTTGCGCGAATTGGGCAGCGATTTGACTGCGGCTTCGTCAACATGCGCGGCGGTATTCAGAAATTGCGGATTGGCGTTCATGATTGCTCCTTGATCTCAACTGGCAAAATTGAAGGAAGCAATGGGCGGTTTGGCATACCGCACCACGCTTCCCTACGGCGGCATTACCCGCATCAGGTTCCGAGGGTCTTTCTCACCCCGCAGCACCAACATTCCAGCGCCGAAGGGACCCCTAACGTGTACGCTAACGCTAATGGAATTGTGGGATAATTGCAACCACTATCCGGTGTTTTCCGCGATTTGGCGATTTGAATAATTTCCTTTTGTTATTAAGATGTTACATAGATTATTATAGGTAGCACATGAGCATTTCAATCGAGAACGGCAGCGACCAAGAGCGCGCCCGCTTCAATATGGTGGAGCAGCAAATCCGCCCGTGGGAAGTGCTCGACACCAAAGTGCTCGATCTGCTGCACATCGTCAAACGCGAAGACTACGTGCCCGCCATCTACAAAGCGCTGGCGTTCGGCGATCTGGAAATACCCCTCGGCCACGGCGAGAAAATGCTCTCACCCAAGCTCGAAGCGCGTATTTTGCAGGAGCTTGCAGTGACGGCACATGACCGCATTCTTGAAGTCGGCACCGGCAGCGGCTACCTGACCGCGCTGCTCGCAAGCCAAGGCGCGCATGTCTATAGTGTTGATTTAATTGAAGAGTTCGCAAAGAGCGCTGGTGCCAAGCTGGCGCACCACGGCATACGGAATGTCACGCTTGAAACTGGCGACGCCGCGCACGGTTGGGATAGACACGGCCCATATGACGTGATTGTGCTCACGGGTTCAACCCCGGTACTGTCTGAAGCGTTTCAGCAAAGCCTGACGGCAGGCGGACGGCTTTTCGTGGTGGTGGGCGAGGCACCTGCAATGGATGCGCGCCTGATCACTTGTGCCGGTGTGGGTGCCTACGGCACTGCCAGCCTGTTTGAAACCTGCATTCCGGCGCTGCGCAACGCACCGCAACGCACGCGATTTGCGTTCTGATTCCGTGCATCAGCGCCGCGCAAAAGCTGCTCTGCTTGCTCTCACATCGGGCGCGGTGCTGGGTTCGGCGTTGTGCGTAACAACGCCTGCACGCAGTGCCGATCTGCTGGACGTTTACAAACAGGCGCAAAGCGCTGATGCGGTATACGCATCCGCGCGCGCGGCGTGGGTCGCCACACAGGAAAAACTGCCGCAGGCGCGCAGCGGCTTGTTGCCGTCACTATCGCTATCCGGCTCCACGCAATACAACGACCGTGACATCAGCTTTCGTGACCCCACCATCGTCGGCAGCAGTTCGCGCTTTAACGCCAATGCGTTGTCATTGTCGCTGACACAGCCGGTATATCGTCGGCAAAATGTCGTCGCGTTCGAGCAGGGTAAAACGCAGGTTGATCAGGCTGACGCCGTGCTGTCGCTGGCGGCGCAGGATTTGATCACACGCACGGCGCAAGCCTATGTGGATGTGCTGCTCGCGCGCGACAACGTGGCGTTTGCCGGTGCGCAAAAAACCGCGATTGCGGAGCAACTGACGCAGGCGAAGATCAGTTTTCAGGTGGGCACGGTCACCATTACTGATACCCATGAAGCGCAGGCACGGTACGACCTCGCGGTGTCGCAGGAAATTGTGGCGCAAAGCGATCTTGAAGTGAAACAGCGCGCGCTCGAACTGTTGATCAACAAGAATACGCCCACGCTGGCGCCACTGGGCGCGCTACAGCTTATCTCTCCCGAGCCAGCCGCGCTGGATAAGTGGGTGGAAGAAGCGCGCACAGCGAATCCGCAGGTGCGTGCAGCCGAGTCGAATTGGACGCTCGCCGAGCAGGAGGTTAAGCGCAATCGCGGCGCACACTATCCAACGCTGGATGCGTTTGCAGGTTATTCACGAAACGCATCGGGTGTCGGCACGCTGGGCGGCCCCGGTACGGATATTAATAATAGAAACGTAGGCTTACAGTTAGCTGTGCCGATCTATCAGGGTGGTCTGGTGAATTCGCGCGTGCGTGAAGCCATCGCCAATCAGGAAAAAGCGCGGCAAGACCTCGAAAACACCCGCCGTAGTTCTGAATTGCAGGCACGTCAAAATTACCTGGGTGTCACCAGCGGTATGGCGCAGGTTAAAGCACTGGAAGCGGCACTCACTTCATCGCAAAGCGCGCTCGATTCCACCCGGCTGGGGCGCGAAGTCGGTGTGCGCACACAAGTGGATGTGCTGAACGCGCAGCAGCAGATATTCTCCGCGCGGCGCGATCTGGCGCAGGCGAAATACAACTACATCATGTCCACGCTGAAGCTGAAAGCGGCTGTCGGGCGCTTGAGCGAAGCCGATGTTGTGGCCGTCAACGCCTGGCTCGAACGCGGCAAGTAATCCGCGCGCCGCCAAACGGCAGCGGGCAGTGCCGGCGGAGGTGTGAGAGTTGCTACGTGCCATGCCTGCACTGGAAGATGATGATATAAGCATCTGATTTTAAATGATTTTTAGTGGAATGTTGGTATTCACTATACCCAGTGAATGGCTCGGCTACGCCGTCGAATTGCAAACGAAGTCGGTCAACGCAATTACCGGTACGGTGGCAGTTCAGTGCATCGATTGCGTGCTTACCGAGAACGCTGCTGATTTTTCCTGGCCTGCTGTTTGGCATCGATGATAGCGCGCCGTTCCACACCGACAGCATGCCTGGAAGGGCGTCTGGTCTTGCTCGTCATTCGCGCGTAGACTTCTGTTTTTACGAGGATTACCGAAATACGCTGATGGCTGCTGCGGCTCCCGATAAATTTGTTCAATGGTTTCGCGCTGCGGCACCCTACATCCATGCGTTTCGCGGGCGCACGTTTGTCATTGCCTTCGGTGGCGAGGTGATGTCGGAGGCGCGCTTTGTCGGCCTCAATCACGACTTGAATCTGCTGGCGGCACTCGGTGTGCGGCTGGTGGTGGTACATGGCGCGCGCGCGCAAATCGATGCCAAGCTCAAAGAGGTTGGCCACAAAACCAGCTACGTGCGCGGACTCAGGGTGACCGACGACATCACGCTCACCATCGCCAAGGAAGCCAGCGGACGGCTGCGCGTGGAGATTGAAGCGCTGCTGTCGATGGGCTTGCCGAATTCACCTATGGCGGGTGCGGATATCCGCGTGTCGAGCGGCAACTTTGTCACCGCCAAACCCATCGGCATACTCGATGGCGTGGATTTGCAGCACACCGGCGAGGTGCGCAAAATCGATGTGGCGGCTATTGAAGACAGGCTCAAATTTGGCGAACTGGTGCTGTTGTCGCCCCTTGGCTATTCAGCGACAGGTGAAATTTTTAACGTGGCGCTGGAAAGTGTGGCCGAAGCGGTAGCGGTGGCGCTTAAAGCCGAGAAGCTTATTTTCATGATGGATAAAGCGGGCGTCACCAACAAACGCGGTAACCTGCTGCGTGAACTGACACCGCTGCAAGCCAGTAAGTTATTGAATAATAAAGAAACTTTTCTTGATGGCGATGCGCGTTTTTACCTGCCGTGCGCGGTGCGCGCGTGCGAGCAAAGCGTGAAGCGTGCGCATCTGATTTCGCGGCACAACGATGGCGCACTGCTGCAGGAGTTGTTCACGCATCAGGGCGTGGGAACGATGATCGCGCCAGATTCCGTGGAAAAACTGCGCGATGCCAAAATCAGCGACATCGGTGGCATTCTCAGTTTGATCGAGCCGCTGGAAGCCGATGGTACGCTGGTCAAGCGCGGGCGCGACCTGCTGGAAATGGAAATCAGCCGCTTTGCGGTGCTGGATCACGACGGTATGATTATCGGCTGCGCGGCGCTGTACCCGTTTGCCGAGGAACACGCAGCGGAGCTGGCATGCCTGGTGGTACACCCGGAATTTCGCGGGCGTGATGCGGGCGAGCGTATGCTGGAGGCGATGGAGCAGCGCGCGCGCCGCAAGCGGTTCAAAAAGCTTTTTGTGCTGACCGCGCGCGCAGAACACTGGTTTATCGAGCACGGTTTTGTCGAGGTGGACGTGGAAGAATTGCCGGTGCAAAAACGTGAAATGTATAACTATCAGAGGCGCTCGGTGATCCTCACCAAAAAGCTTTGATGGGCCTGAAATGAATAGGGGTTTTCTGCAAAAATACGGTCTGCTCGCCGGCATTCTGGCGTTATGTCTGGCGCTGGGCGCGACTGTCGCTGCGGGTATCGATGTTTGGGTCGGTAGTGGCGACGACGACACAGCGGGCGCCGGCGTGTTTACCATTGCTGCCATCGCATTGACACTGGCGATCGGGGTCGCCATGCGTCTTTACGCCAGAACGACACCCATTCTGCCAGCGGTGGCCGCGCAAGACACTGCGCGCGCGCCCGCACGCAAAGAGCCGGAGAGCATGCAGGCGTTGTTAAGCACCCTGGACGTGGGCATTGCTTTCATGTCGGCAGAAGAGCGCGTGGTGTATTGCAACCACACTTTTTTGCGGATCTGGAAAATTCCGCTTGAGTCGCAGGTGATCGGCGTGGGGATCGATGAATTGATTGCGGTTAGCGGCGCTACGCTGGCGCGGCCCGGCGAGCATGCGCGCTTTCTGATGCGCACCACGCAAGGTGACAATGCGGAAGTAAAATTCGACATACCGATGACCGGCGGACGTTTGCTCACGCAGCAAAGCCATCCGGTCAATGATTCGCAGGGGCAGCCGCTGGGCCGGATGTGGGTGTTCGAGGATGTCACCAGCGAGCGGCGCAATGCCAAGGAGTTATCGCAACTGGCCGAGCGTGATGCGCTGACCGGGCTTTACAATCGCCACCGCTTCAATGAGGAAATTACCCGGATGTGCGCCGATGCACAGCGCAATGGCGCGCGGCTGGCGCTGCTGTTTTTTGATCTTGACGGATTCAAGTATATCAACGACACCTTTGGCCACCGCGCAGGTGACGCCACCCTGATACGCGTAGCCAAAGTGGTTGGCGGGCAGGTACGCCGCAACGAAATATTCGCGCGACTGGGCGGTGACGAATTCGCCATTCTGGTGCCGGATGCGCTGGACGATGTGCTCAAATTGCTGGTGGAACGAATTACCCGTTCCATCAGTCAGACGCGCATTGAGTTCGAGGGCGAGACCATGCACGTGACGTGCAGTTGCGGCATCGCCGTGTATCCCGACAATGCCACCACGCCCGATACTTTACTGGCGCGGGCCGACGCTGCCATGTATCAGGCTAAAGTGGCGGGCAAAAATGGCTGGTGTTTCAGCCGTACCCCGAGCGATGCTGCTCAGGCCATTACCGTTTCGCCCCTGTCCCCGCAGGCACGCGTAAAACACGCACTGGAAAACAATTGGCTGGTGCCGCATTACCAGGGCATTTACGCCGCGCGCGAGCGCACGCTGCGCCACTACGAAGTGCTGTTGCGCCTACGCGATCCGGAAACGCCGGACACGCTGTCGCTGCCCGGCGATTTCATCATGATGGCGGAAAAAGCGGGCTGCATTGTGGAGGTTGATCGCTGGATGCTGGCGCAGGCGATACAGCAACTGGCGCGCGATCCCCAGATACCGGCACTGGCAGTGAATATCTCTGGCCGCTCGCTGGAAAACGACACGCTGCCCGGTTTTATCGACAGCGAACTCAAACGCCACAGCGTTGCAGCTGAACGCCTGCTGGTGGAAGTAACCGAGACTGCGGTGGCGTCAGATCTGCACGATGCGCGGCGCTTTATTGAGGCCTTGCAACTCACCGGCTGCGGCGTGAGTCTGGATGACTTTGGCACGGGCTTTTCGTCGTTTACCTACCTCAAGCATTTGAATGTGGATTCCATCAAAATCGATGGACTTTTCATACGCGCGTTGCCGGAAGACCGTGAGAATCAATTGTTCGTGCAGGCGATCATCTCGGTTGCCCGCGGACTGCATAAAACCACCATTGCCGAATGTGTCGAAGATGAGGCCACGCTAAAAATACTCACTGCAATGGGCGTGGATTACGCACAGGGGTTTCATTTGCAGGTGCCGCATACCCAGCTTGAGCAGCGCATCCATTAAGCCTGTAATAATTTCGTCATATCAATCACTTACAATAAGGCTGCTACCGTGGCACGAACCGTAAAATGTATCAAGTTGGGTCGCGAAGCCGAGGGTCTGGATTTTTCGCCTTACCCCGGTGATCTGGGCCGCCGCATCTTCGATAACGTTTCTAAAGAAGCGTGGAAGCAGTGGCTTGAACAACAAAAAATGCTGGTCAACGAAAACCGCCTCAGTCTCGCCGATAAAAAAGCCCGTGACTATCTTGCGCAGCAAATGGACAAGCACTTTTTTGGCGGTGGCGCGGATGCTGCAGCCGGATACGTTGTGCCGGACAGCAAGTAGCGCGCAAGGCGGCGCTGCATTTGCATTCATGCTGCCATGAACCCCGTTGCCAACCCACTGCCAGACACCCCAGCCGCCGTGCTAATTCTGACGCCGGAGTTGTTTCTCAACCGGGAACTCGGCCAACTGGCGTTTAACCGTCGCGTGCTGGCGCAGGCGCAGGATGCCGCGACGCCGCTGCTCGACCGCCTGCGTTTCCTGTGTATTGTCAGTAGCAATCTCGATGAGTTTTTCGAAATACGCATGGCTGGGCTGCAAGCTGAAATCGAGGCCGAGACGCCCGCATTCGGGCCGGATGGGATGCCGGTGAAGCAGGTCTATCAGCAGGTGGCGCATGAGGCGCACGAGTTGGTGGCCACACAATACCGGTTGTTTAATGAAGACATCACGCCTGCGCTCGCGCGTGCAGGCATACGCTTTTTGCAACCCGCTGATTTTAACGAAGTGCAGGCAGCGTGGATCAGCGATTATTTTCTGCGTGAAGTCATGCCGGTATTGACGCCCATCGGTCTGGATGTGGCGCATCCGTTTCCGCGCGTGTTGAATAAGAGCCTCAATTTTGCCGTGGCGCTGGAAGGCAAAGATGCCTATGGACGCAATTCCGGCATCGCCATTGTGCCTGCGCCGCGCGTGCTGCCACGGGTGATTCAGTTGCCTGCGGGCATTACGCAGGCCGAAGGTGGCGGCGCGTGCGGCGCTGATTTTGTCTTGCTCAGCACCATTATGCATGCGCATGTTGCCGCGCTGTTTGCGGGGATGACTGTCGTTAACAGTTACCAGTTTCGCGTCACGCGCAACAGCGATCTGTTCGTCGATGAAGAAGAGGTGAAGGATCTGCGCGCCGCGCTGCGTGGTGAATTGCCGCAGCGCCAGTTCGGCGACGAAGTGCGGCTGGAAATCGCGGCAGATTGTCCGCAGACCATCTGTGATTTTTTGATGCAGCAGTTTCAGCTTGACGCGGAAGACGTGTATCGCGTGGATGGTCCGGTGAATCTGGTGCGCTTGATGAGCGTGCCCGATAGCGTGAACCGGCCCGATCTCAAATACCCTGCGTTCAAGGCCGCCATACCCGCGCGCATCGAAAACGCAGACAATATGTTTGTGGCAATACGCGAAGGCGACATCCTGCTGTATCACCCGTTTCAATCGTTTCAGCCGGTGATTACCTTTCTGGAAGAAGCCGCGCGTGATCCGAATGTGGTGGCCATCAAGCAAACCATTTACCGCACTGGCACCGAATCCGTGTTGATGGAAAGCCTGATTGCCGCCGCCAAAAGTGGCAAGGAAGTCACGGTAATACTGGAGTTGATGGCGCGCTTTGACGAGGAAGCTAACATCAACTGGGCGCAGCGCCTTGAGGACGTGGGCGCGCATGTGGTGTATGGCGTGGTCGGCCACAAAACACACGCCAAAATGTTGATGGTGGTGCGCAGAGAGCTTATCGGCACTGCCGACACCACCGGCCACTTGCGCCGCTACGTGCATTTATCCACCGGCAACTATCACGCACGCACGGCCAAGCTTTATACCGACTTTGGGTTTTTTACCTGCAACGACGAAATCAGCGCCGACGTGAATGAAGTGTTCGTGCAACTTACCGGCCTTGGCCGTGCGTCAACGTTAAAGCACCTGTGGCAAGCGCCATTCACCCTGCACACCAATATTGTGCGTGCGATTCGCGCCGAGACTGTGCATGCCGAAGCCAGGCGTCCCGCGCGCATCGTGGCAAAAATGAATGCGCTGCTGGAACCCGAAGTGATTGCCGCGCTGTATGAGGCGTCCAAAGCGGGCGTGCAAATTGACTTGATCGTGCGCGGCGTGTGTGCGCTGCGGCCCGGCATTGCGGGTGTGTCGGAAAACATTCGTGTGCGTTCCATCGTCGGACGCTTTCTCGAACACTCGCGCGTGTTCCATTTTTTAAACGGTGGCAAAGACGATGTGTATCTGTCGAGCGCCGATTGGATGGGACGCAATTTTTTCGGCAGAGTCGAAGCGTGCTTTCCGCTGCTGGATGCAGCGCTCAAGCAGCGTGTGATTGATGAAGGTTTGAAGCCCTATCTTGAATGCGCAGCGCAAGCGTGGATCATGGATCAGCACGGCGACTATCACGCACCGCCAGCGGATGCCGCAGCGGAGACAGGCGCACAGGCGCAGTTGCTGCGAATTTTGTCCGCTTAAAGTCTGTTAAAAACATGAACTTACTGTTATGGCGGCACGCAGATGCCGCGGATGGCTTTCCCGATCACGAGCGCGTGCTGACGGAAAAAGGCAGGTTGCAAGCCAAGCGCATGGCGGCATGGCTGAACGCGCGTCTGCCTGCGGACGCGCGCGTGCTGGTCAGCCCCGCCGTGCGGGCGCAACAAACCGCCAGCGCGTTGAAGCGTGACTTCATTACTTGCGATGCACTGGATACGTCTACCGATTGTGCGGCCGTGCTCAAGGTGCTCGGCCCTCCGCAAGACATGGGCACAACGCTGATGGTTGGCCATCAACCTACGCTAGGCGCTGTGGCGTCATATCTGTTGACCGGCGTTGAAGGCCCGCTCAGTGTGAAAAAAGCCGGGGTGTGGTGGCTTACCCTGGGGCGCGTGCACAAAGAGCACGCCACCTTGCGCGTGATGATGACGCCGGAGATGCTCTGACCATTCAGGGTTTACCAGACGCGTGCCGGGTGTAATATTCGCGGCTACCGCTCTGTGGAAAGCCCGCCATGCCCGCGCAAGACATCGAACTCGCCGATAACGTAGACGAGTACCAGTATTTTCTCGAAAAGGAATGGTCGGACGGCTTTCCCGTCGTCGCGCCCAACGAACAGCGCCTGCGCTGGATGCTCGCTGGCACGACGCACGATCCGGATGAGGTCGTCGGTGTAATTCCACCCGCGGGCGAAACCGCAACCGTGCGCGATGTTGCACTGCATGCGCTGATGGCGGGCTGCAAGCCGGAATATCTGCCTGTGGTGCTGGGCACCATCAAAATCATACTGCGCGAAGAATTCAACATGGGCGGCGTGCAATGCACCATGCACGGCGTGGCGCCCTTGATGATCGTCAACGGACCTTACGCGGAAAAAATCGCCATTCATGGCGGCAATGGTTGTTTCGGGCCGGGCTTTCGCCCGAATGCAACGATAGGCCGCGCCATTCGCCTGATGCTGATGAATCTCGGTGGCGGTCTCGCGGGTCTGGCGTCGGCCACCGTGTTCAGTTCGCCCATCCGTTACACCGCCTGCCTGACCGAAAACGTTGCGCTGAGTCCCTGGGAAACTATCGCAAAATCAAA
>CANKUB010000141.1 GCA_947486575.1 Betaproteobacteria bacterium
CTTGAATTCTGGCGATATCCGCCGTCGTCAGGTCACGGCCGCGGTGGCGAAACACAATCGGATCAGCGAGACTCCCCATAAGTGGGGAACAATACACAAAGTCCCCCTCAGACGCCAGCGAAATCTTTCAAATGGCTAAAGTCACACAATCAGTGTTCATCGACGTAAATCTGTGGCGAAAAGATTTTTTCAGTAAGACGTCACTTCAGTACGTAGCCTTCGTCCGAAAGTAATTATTGCGGTCGCCACTTTTGATGCTCAGATTTTCAACGCGATTGCCACGCAGCACGTCGAGCACGACTTCAACCCCGGCATTGCCCATTTTCCACAAGCGCGTATAAAAATCAGCCTGGCCCTTGATGCCGTCGCCAGCGATGCCGACGATGATGTCACCCGCCTTCAATCCCGCTTCTTCGGCCGGGCCTTCGGCTGACACGCGCACCACCAGCAGATTACCGCCCACTTCCTGTGACGTCACGCCCAGCCACGGACGCGGCACGGAAGTCGATTTACCATTGGCGATAAAATCACCGATCACCGGCTTGAGTAAATCTATCGGCAAAAACATATTGCCCGGCACGTTGGCGCCTGTGCTCATGGCGTTGCCGACAGCGAGCGAGCCGATACCGAGCAGCTTGCCTTCTTTGCTGACCAGCGCAGCACCTTGCCAATTGACCGTAGCCGGCGCGGTGTAGATGGCTTCGTCAAGCAGATATTCCCAATAGCCTACAAACTGCCGCTTCGACACCACATACGCAGGCGCCACGCCATCAAAGCCGACAATCAGCACCATATCGCGCTCTTTGGTATCCGACGACAAGCCCATGTCCATCGGCTTGATCGGCACGGGCACCAGTGATTTGAGCAGGCCAAGCCCGGTGGCGTTATCAAATCCCACCACGGTGGCCGGATACACTTTGCCATCGGCCGTGCTGAGTTCAATTTTTTCGGCTTCGGTAATCAGATAACCGATGGTGAGCACGAGGCCGCTGGAATCAATCACCACGCCGGTGCCTTCGCGGTTGCGGCCCAGCGTTTGCCCGCTGCGTGCGTTGGGCGCGGCTTGCGCGCGCACGCGCACCACGGACAACGCATCCACGGTCATTTCCGGTTTACCACGCGGCGATGCTGGTGCTGCAGGCGCAGCGGGCGCGCCGCCATCCTGTGCGTAAAGCGGTGCCGCCATCACCAGGCCCGTGCAAAGTGCGGCTGCGAATGTGCAGGTGCGGCGCAATAGTTGGTTCACAGCGAGCTGGTTCACGGCGTTCTCCGGTGGATAAATCGGTTGCCCACGCGTACTTGCACGTATCCTACGACGAATTTCAGGGTTTGGTAAGCCCGCGCACAAATCAAGCTAAAATGCTGCCAGCGTCCGCCGGATTCCGTTTCGGCGGATTTTTTGTTAACCGGCTCACAGGAGATTACACATGGATTTAGGACTCAAAGGCAAGATTGCGGTTGTCACCGGCGGCAGCGATGGCATCGGACGCGCCACCGCCGTGCTGCTCGCACGCGAAGGCGCAAAAATCGCCATTTGTGCTCGCGGCCAGGAAAAGCTCGATCAAACCGCAGCAGAGATTCGCAAGGCAGGTGGCGAAGTGCTGGCCATGTCCGCTGACATGAGCAAGGCCGCCGACATCGAGAAATTTTTCGACGTTGTGATCAAGCAATTTGGCGGCATCGATATTCTGGTCAACAACGCGGGCACGTCGCTGCGCGGCAACTTCCTCGAAATCGACGAGCAAAAATGGCACGACGATATTGAACTCAAAGTGTTTGGTGCTATCCGCTGCACCAAGCGCGCAATTCCCGAAATGAAAAAACGCGGCGGCGGACGCGTCATCAACATCTCCATTTCCAGCGCCAAGCAACCCGGCGCGGGCTCCATGCCGACCTCCATGTCGCGCGCAGCCGGATTGGTGCTGACCAAATCACTGTCGAAGGAATACGCACCGGACAACATCCTGGTGAACGCGGTTTGCATCGGCAAAATCAAATCAGGTCAGCACGACCGGCGCATGGTAAGCAATAACATCAGCCCGGAAAAATATTACAACGATAATTCCAAGGAAATTCCCATGCACCGTTTCGGCGAGGCCGAAGAAGCCGCCACCGCGATCATGTTTTTTGCATCATCCATGGGCAGCTACGTCACCGGCAGTTCGCTCAATCTGGATGGCGGAACGTCTGGCGTGTTGTAATTTAAGCAATTGTTTTAATTGATTTTTTTCCCGGCTGGCCCGCCAGCCGGGAAAGCTCATCCCACCGCCAGCGCTTCGATGCAATGCGCGATAAGCTGCCGCGCGCTGTCATCCAGTTGCGTGAATTGACACCCCACCCGCGTTACCTCGCATCCATCGGGAAAGCGTAGTGACGTCTGATGCTGCACGGTTAAATCCACGGCAATCTGGCCAACGCCGGGCAGCGCAATAGAGCAGCCGCTCAAAATTTCGCCGACCTGCAATTGCAAAGCACTATCGCAATTTAAGACCCCTATGCCGCCCATGCCGAGATCGGCAACCTCCGCATCCGTTTCCATAAAGCCCAGATTTAGCGTGATTTTCAGTCCCGACACCTTGTGCCGCGTATCGCGGCGCCGCTGAAAGCGCCACATGAATTCTGGAATGTTCAAACTCAGTGCGCGTTCATTATCGATATCAACCACCTCGCCGATACCGGATTGAAACTGAATTTTTGCGTCCCCCAGCACGCACACCAGCATGATGCGATCACTGCCGCTGTGACGTTTGATCATGCCGCGCCAATCCGGCGGACACTCCAGCAACAGCCGGTTGCCCGGCTCGTCCACATCCAGCAAGGTACTTTCAGCAACGTCGTCGCTGTTCATAAAACTGATCGAAAGCGACGCGCCATCTTCCATCATGCCGTTGAGCAGGCGAATCATCTCGCGTCTGGAGCGAACCAGGAAATCGAGCGCATCCATCACGGCCTTCAGTTCGTTGACATCGAGCGGGTTATTCATCACGGCGACCTCCTGTCGTATGAGTAACCCATTGTATGTAAAAGAAAATAGTAAATGGGTGCCCAGGATGACCGTCTGTCAGAGACCAACGGCAACACAGTGCACAAAGTCACGCTACAACAGATTTTTTGGTGCGTTGGAGGGAATCGAACCCCCGACCTGACGCTTACGAAGCGGAGAAATAGGGGGTTCCGGGGTGTTGATGGGTATTCCTTATTTCTGTGTTTTCCCTTATTTTACAGGTAGTTAATAGAAAACCTTGTAAATCCAGTATTCCTGAATATTCCACTTTGTTGATATAATTTCCCTACACAGCCCCTACACGGAGTCCTGTCATGCGGAAATGGGAAAACTTTACGGCGGGCCGAATTGCGCAGTTTCAGTGCGAAACGGGCAAGCAACAGTGCATATTTTGGGACGGCAAGACGCCGGGCTTGGGCTTACGGGTAACCAGCAAAGGCGCGAAGGCATACATCTTTGAAACATCGCTGCATGGCAAGACGCTGCGGCTGACCATCGGCGACCCTCGCATCTGGACGATAGGCAAAGCGCAGTCAGAAGCCGCCAAACTCAAGTCGCTGACAGACCAAGGCATAGACCCACGCCAACAGCAAAAGGATAGGAAGGCCGCAGCGGAAGCCACCAGCCTGCAAGAGGCGCAAAAAACCCTGACGCTTGGCGAGGCATGGCAGTGCTATATCGACGCTCGCAAGGCAAAGTGGGGCGAGCACCACTTACGCAATCACCTTTACATGGCCCAGCCGGGCGGACTGGCGCGCAAGCGCGGGCGGCGCAAGGGACAACCTGCCACCACCGTGCCCGGCCCGCTGCATCGCCTGTTGCCGCTGCGTCTGGCGGACGTTGATGCCAAGGCGGTCAAAGACTGGCTGCAACCGCTGGCAGACAGCACGCCCACGCAAGCCGCGCAAACCTATCGCGCGCTGCATGCGTTCATCGCGTGGTGCGCCGACCATCCCGCGTACCGCAACGTGGTGCATGCCGACGCCTGCAACCGGCGGCTTGCCCGCGACATTCTGCCGAAAGCAAAAGCTAAGACTGATTCATTGCAGCGCGAACAACTGCAAGGCTGGTTTCAGGAGGTGCGCAAGATAGGCAACCCCGTGGTGGCCGCGTATCTGCAAGCCCTGCTGCTGACCGGCGCGCGGCGCGAGGAAATGGCGCACCTGCGCTGGCAGGACGCTGATTTTCAGTGGCACAGCATCACCATCCGTGACAAGGTGGACGGCGAGCGCACGATACCGCTGACGCCTTACATGGCGCACCTGTTATCAAACCTACCCCGGCGCAATGAGTGGATATTCTCAAGCCCTACGGCGGCGTCCGGCAGACTGCAAGAGCCGCGCATCAACCACAACAAGGCGTGTACTGCCGCCGGACTGCCCAGCATTTCACTGCACGGGCTGCGCCGCTCGTTCAGTAGTCTGACGGAATGGATTGAATGCCCGGTGGGCGTGGTGGCGCAAATCATGGGGCACAAGCCGAGCGCCACAGCGGAAAAGCATTACAAGGTGCGCCCGCTCGACCTGCTGCGCATGTGGCACACCAAAATCGAGGCGTGGATACTGGAACAAGCGGGCATCGCGTTTATACCGCAACAGCCGGGCTTGCGGGTGGTGGGCACGGCCTGAATCCGGCACCGCAGCCCGCGAGAAGCTGGCGCAGAGTTGCCTCACAAACACACACTTTTACTCTATACGTGATTCCCGTATAATCCTTCGATGAAAGCCGTGTTCATGGAGTTACCTGCGTTCGCCCGGTACCGCGCGGATTACCTGACAGACGAAAGTTTTCGTGCGTTGCAGAATGCCTTGCTGGAAAACCCGGAAGCGGGTGACGTTATCGAAGGCACGGGCGGAATGCGCAAGGTGAGGCATGCGGATGCCCGGCGCGGCAAGGGCAAGCGTGGCGGATTGCGGGTGATTTATTTCTGGTGGAAGGCGGGTGAACAGTTTTGGCTTTATGCGATGCACGACAAGGATGCAACGAATGATTTAACCGCGAAGGAACGTGCGACGTTGAAAGGCATGCTCAAGCGCGAAATAGAGGGAAGGAAGCCGCAATGAAACGCAATGTGTTTGCAGAGTTGGTTGAAGGCTTTGACGCGCTCAAAGCGGAGCGCGAAGGCAAGATTACCCTGCGCCAGCACGCAGTCGAAAGTAAACCTGTTCCCAAGGTAACGGCCAAAGACTTGATGCGCGTGCGCGCCAAGCTGAATCTATCGCGCGCCGTCTTCGCTCGCTGCCTGCGTACTAACGTGCGCACGCTAGAAAGCTGGGAGCAGGGCCGCGCCAAGCCCAACGCACAGGCGGCCCTGTTGATACGCATGGTGGCGAAATACCCCGATACCGTGCAACGGCTGGAAGCGGTGTAACGCAGGCGACAACCGCACAAATGCCCGGACTCTTTGCGATTCACTAATGAAAACGCTACGCGACCCCAAGCGCAAACCCACGCACCCCGGAGAAATGTTGCGTGAAGACGTGCTGCCCGCGCTCAACATGACACAGGCGGAGTTTGCCAAGCGGCTGGACGTGAGCCGCCTGACCGTATCGGAATTGCTGCTCGAAAAGCGCGGTATGTCGGCGGATATGGCCGTGCGCGTAGGCAAACTCACCAATACCACCCCGGAAAGTTGGCTGCGGATGCAATATGCACTGGACTTGTGGCTACTGGAACGCGAACCGAAGCGCTACCGGAACATCGAGCCGATAGCGGCCTGACAAAGAGCAACGTCAATGAGCAAGCGCAATATCGGCAAGGAAATTATTGAGGGCTTGGAAGAACTCAAGGCGTGGCGGCAAGGCAAAGCGAGTGCCAAACTGAAAATGACACGCGGCAGCGGCAACGTGTTTCTCGACGTGGGATTCTCACCCGGCGAAGCAAACAACTTATTGCTGCGCGCACAACTCATGTCGCGCGTGCGTGATGCCGCCCGTGACGGAATACAGCGCGAAGCGGCCAAGCGGTTCGGCATCACACAGCCAAGGCTTAACGACGTGCTACGTGGGCGCATACACAAATTCAGTCTCGATGCGCTGCTGAACATGCTGGCGCACGCGGGCATGCGCGTGGAACTGCGGGTGAAGAAAGCGGCGTAGCGCGAACGCAAAGCACCGGACACACTCGGCCGAGTGCGGCGGGACACCTTCACCCGCCTGTCTGGTGCCTCTTCTTGAAGGCGCGTTTTGAAGGGATGCGGATATGTCATATTTCACATTGACCGAAGCCGCCCAGTACGCAACAAACAAGAAAAGGCAAAAGGTGGAGCCTGCTGTATTGCTTCGTGCTGGTGTTCTCGGTGTTTTGCCATTGTGTGCGCCATTTGGTTTTGGTGCAATCTACAATGCGAATCTTCAAAAGTACGAGGATTTTCGGGCTAACCTACTGATAATACCTCGTTTGCATCTACTGGAAATTGAAACCGAGGGCAGTGCAAAAATTCAAGCTGCCCATAGTATCGACGGAAAAACGCTTTATTTTCCTATGCAAGTGCGGACACGCGACCATCTGCGCGTGATGCTAAAGGACTTGGATCGATTTCTTCTATCCCTAGTGGTAGACAACGGACAGCAAGCCGACATCAACCCCGCTACCGAGAAGGCGGGAGCCGTGCCAATAAACAGGCCTAGCAGTAACGATTGGAAGATGAAAGCTAGACAAATAGGTGAAGAAATACACAATAAAAATAAACGCTTGAGCGTGAAACAAATTGCCGAAAAAACGATGAACGAAATGGCCAAAAGAAAGAACGCTGGAGAAACGGGTATGACCGGACGTGGTGACAAGATTCCAAGTGCTGAAACCATAAAGCGTCATGCCCTTAAAGGAATAAACTCGTAGGGCATTGGGGCATTGCCCTGAATTGCTCTAACCAAAAATAGCAAAATTCCTTTTATTATCAATATTTTAAGACTTACTTACATCTTCAAATATTTTCGCTTGCGGGCATTTAACGCCCCCTGAGAATCAAGCCATCAACGCGCAGCAATCGGCACTCTTGCCTATGCGCACTTCTCCCAACGGAGGAATGATGGTGACGGAAGAGTTTCCAGAACTGGCTGAGACGGCGAAGGGACGCGACACGCTCCCGACCAACGATGCTGCAACAGCAATAAATCGCGCACCGCAGACCTTACGAAAATGGGCGTGCCTTGAAAATGGCCCAATCCGTCCGGTACGCATTCATGGGCGCTTGGCGTGGCGCGTAGCAGACCTTCGGGCGCTGTTGGCTGGAGGTGTGAGATGAGCGCCATCGTGAAAGCTGTCCATCACCGTCCTCGTAGTTTTATCGGTGAGCGTGCGGTCTTGGCGCGCTGGCTTGACGGTGGTGCATCATGAGCACCGGCGTGATGTTTGAAGAAATTGATCTGCAGCAACTGCCCGTCGGCAATCATCGTATCCCGTGCCCTAAATGCATGAAAGGCAAGCGAGACACTGCCCTTTCTGTGACGATAGACAGCAAAGGTGCGGAGTGGCAATGCTTCCGATGCCGCTGGAAAGGCGCACAACAGCATCAGGAACGCGCCAGACGCGTTTCTGCCGCTGCGCCGAGGGTCAGTCAGCACATATCGCTCGCATCGCACTATCGCTATTTCTGGAGCACGCTTGCATCGGTTTCGGGGACTGCTGCCGAATACCTAACGGCGCGTGGTTGTCCCTTGCCACCAAAGGACGGCGACCTCTGTTCTACCGAAACTCTCAAACACCCCTCTGGATACATGGGGGCGGCATTGGTCGCACTGGTCACTGATGCGGAAACAAGCGAACCACTCACCTTGCATCATACTTGGATCAAATCAGACGGCACAAAGGCAAACGTTGACACTCCGCGATTGTTGCTTGGGAAACATCGCAAAGCTGGTGGCGTTATCCGACTATGGCCTGATGCCGCTGTAACGACTGGACTTGCGATTGCCGAGGGCATTGAAACCGCACTGACGGCGGCACTTGCGTTCAAGCCTGTATGGAGCGTGATCGACGCGGGCAACATGGGCGCATTTCCTGTCCGCGATGGGATCGAGTCGCTTTTGATCATTGCCGACAACGATCCAGCCGGACTTCAGGCATCCGAACAGTGCGCCGAGCGGTGGTATCGCGCAGGCCGCGAGGTGCGTATCGTCAAGTCGCCAGTGCCGGGCGAGGACTTAAACGATTACGCACGGCGGGTAGCGTGAGTGCCAGCGTGGTGGAATTGGTCGATACCGCCGAGCTATTTAAGGCGGCAACCGTTCCGGGTTTGTCAGCGCTGTCGACCAAATCGGCGCATGGCTGGCCAGCGGCGCTTGACCTTACCCTGTTAGCAACCCGTGAACCGCATCCGCCGAAGACAATCATGCCCGGCTTACCTTGTGGCTATGTCACACAAACATTTGCGCACGGCGGCACCGGGAAAAGTCAGATTGAACTGATGCGCGCAGTGTGCATCGCGGCTGGCGTTTGGTTTTGTGGACTGCCTGTTGAGCGCCGCAAGGTGTTGTTTTTGTCTTGCGAGGATCGCGCCGACATTCTTCACTGGCGTTTAACGAGAATTTGCGCGCACCTTGGTATCGAAATGGCGAGTCTGGACGGTTGGCTGGATATTCTAGATTTGGTCGGCCACAATTCGATTCTGTTTGCACCCGACCCACGCACCGGGCACGCCCTTACTGCGGCATACGGCATTCTCGATTCGCGCATGAAGGAATACGGCACTGAAGTACTCGTGCTGGACGGGATCACGGACGTATTCGGCGGAAACGAAAACGCACGAACCGAGGTAAAGGGTTTCGTCAATAACCTGTTGGCGCTGATACCACCCGATACTGGCGCCGTCCTGTTAATTGGCCATATCAATAAGGCATCGGTCACCAGCGGCGCGACAACGGAAGGCTATTCCGGCTCGACCGCGTGGCATAACTCCGCGCGGGCGCGGTGGTTTCTATACCCCGAAACCTGCCAAGAAGAGGGCGAGCGGGCTTCGCACACTGGCAAATTAATTATGGAGTTGCAGAAAGCCAACCATGGCGAAGTCGGGACGCAAATCGCGTTCCAATGGGACGCCAGTGCTCACTTGTTTGTTGGCCACACGGTTGCTCGCGCTACGGACTTCGACCGCAGGCACCGGGATAAAACTGAGCAGCGTGGCATTCTGCTGGCGCTCAAGGCATGTGCTGATACCAGTCCGCCGATCATCGTACCCGTTGCCACCACCGGCCAGCGGACGGCCTTTCAGGCGCTCGCGCTGCGGCAGGAATTCCCCGAAACACTGCGGTCTGGAAAGGCCGGACGCACCCGTTTTTGGAGACATATTGAAGCTTTGCGCCAATTGCATGCAATCGAAGAAGCCAGCTATCGGCGCAGCAATCGCCACTTGTCCGCGAATCTAATCCTCACTACAGAGGGGGTGCGCCAATGCGCTCAATGATGATTTCCATATTCGGCGCACTATCGACGCATGACGCCAATGCGTCAATGCGTCGAATGACGCAGGGGGTTATAGGGGGTGGCGCGCGCAACCATGACTGAAAAGACGCGAACGGATTTTGGGAGGCAGGCATTTGAGAATTTTCTGCTGGCAAAGCTGCAGATGACGGGCGCGGCAAGGCTGGCATCGTCGGCGCAGGCCGAATTGACCGCAGCGCAAGACATTACTAAAAACGCACCCCGACGTTTTCGGGGAAACTTAAAGAGTCATGATGTTAACTTCGAGTGAAATTAAATCGGTAGAAACAGAAATGTTGGTTACCGTGGTGACTTTTGCGACACCCTTGATTTATCACCAAAGGCCAGCTTAGGGAGCACAAATGGTGCCGATTTGTAACGGAAATGGGGAGCAAGACGTTGGCGACAAAGCAATAGCGGCACTTACCCCACCCCGGCTTGCGAAAATCAGAGACATTCGCAGGGAGTTGGCAAAAGTATACGTCGGCATGAAGCGCGGCGAGATTGAGTCAGCGGTGGGATCGCGGCTCGCTTTTGTGCTCATGTCCATTTGCAAGACTATTGAGGCTGAACAGATCGAATCGCGCATCGATGCTCTTGAGAGGAACTTACATGACTAATTTCAAAAACAGAATTAAGGCGCTTGAGCGGCGGAATTCAGCTGATGAACCAGCGATGCGGGCCCATTTGATGGGAATTTATGGGAGGGACAATAAAATGCCCGCGCACTCGGAGATTGAAAGAGAACTTGGAAGGCCAGTTAGCTCAGCTCTCGTCCGCGAGGCTGAGAGGCTTTACGCGAAATTGGTAGCGTTTCAGCGTCAAGCCGAATTGAGCACGATCGGCTCGTTACGCAACAAATTGGAAGCGGAGGCACGCGCGGCAGCAGAGGGCGGATCATCAGCGAACGAAAGGAAATGGTCGTGAACACACTTGTCAAATACGAGACTGCGCGTCACGCGTTACAAATCGCCCATTCGGTAGATGAAGTAAAGGAAATTCGCGACAAAGCGCAAGCAATGGCCTTATACGCGAAAATGGCGAAAGACACCCATATGTGTCAGTGGGCAACGGAAATCAAAGTCCGTTCAGAACGCAAGGCTGGCCAGATGCTTGCAGAAGTGGGAATTAAGGCTGGAAAACCCAAATCGTCGTCGGCAACGACAATTAGGGATAGCGATGAAACCAAATTGTATTCGTCGAATACAATTAGCCCAAAGCTTGACGAATTGGGGATTAGTAGGGTTCAGTCATCAAAATGGCAAAAATTAGGGGCGGTGCCCGAGGAGAAATTTGAGGCCGCAATCGTCGCCGTAAAGAAATCACAAAAAGAATTCACTTCTACGGCAATTGCTCGAATGACGGTAGCGCCAAAGCAACAGGCGGCAGTCAAAAGGGCTGCGCAGCTGAAGACGAAACCGCCAGAAGACGCAGACGAAGGCGGCGACATCCTGAAAGAGCTGGAAGCAGCGGATCTGCGCATAAGTGAGCTGGAATCCCTTGTGGAGAAACTTCAGGACTGCGACCCGGCGAGACAAATAGTGGAGCTGGCGAAGAGATACAGGCAACTTGAGGGCCGGTTACAGCAGGAGATGACCACGTGCGGCGTGGCGAAAAAGCAGGCAGAATACGGCACCGGCCTGCTCAACAAAATTCGCAAGGCGTTGAACGTGCAAAAGAACTCCCTGATAATTCCTCGGATCGAATCTCTAGTTGTCAGCATCCGCTCACCCGAATAACGTTATCGGTAACTTAATATTCAGTCTTGCCACCCTGCAAGAATGGCGCGGTATTTCAGGCAAACAAAAACCCCGCCGAAGCGAGGTCTGTTAGCGGGTTGCAACAAGTGATTAGGCAGCTTGCTTCCGTCGGCGCGCAATGAAACCCATCAGGCCAAGACCGGCGAGCAGCATGGCATATTCTGAGGGTTCGGGAACGGCGGAAACAGTGATGAAGTCTCTGGCAGCCCAAACTTGAGTCAACGAGGCGCACTCGTCGTCACAATCGTGCGAACGGGGCAAAGATGCCGGGTTGATAGCAGCTGCGAACCACCAACCGTTGTATTTTAATTGATTCCGATTATCCTCCGGGCCTGAGGTCGCCGTATAGCCTGATGTCGATACAAAAGCAGAACCGGCTGCATTTGAACTGCCATCATTGATGGGCGGGCCGAAAGAAACGCCGAGCGAATCCGTCACTAAAAAACTGATTGTACTCACGTTACAGGCTGAAGTCGTGCAGCTGACGCCGCTGGTGAAGTAGTCGTTGGCATTGTCACCGGGTTGACTATTGGGGCTCGGCTGAAACGGTGAATTGATGGCTGCCGGATGACTAGAGTCGTTCGACCAGTTACTGGTTGTAAAGCCAGAAATAGAATAGGTTGGGACACTAGGATTGCCGGGAGTGCTACCAGTGTTTTTAGCCATATTCCATACAAAGGCATCCTGCCCGCCGTTGCTGGAGAAGCCATTGTCAAACGTGGCACTGTTGAACAAAGTGACGTTGACACTCATGGTCGTGAAGATACTACCGACGAGGCCGCCCTCTGTCAGAGTCACAATCCCCACTGGAGCCAGCGCAGAGCCGGTTACTGAGTTGTATTCAAGGTAAGACTGCTTGGTTAGCGGGGAAGGTACTGCAGGTACTGCATACGCGGAGGAAGCTGCACCTCCCAGAAATGCCAACCCTGCTAAAGCCTGAGCTACATTTGAAAGTTTCATAAAGAGAAAGAGTCTCCGAA
>CANKUB010000142.1 GCA_947486575.1 Betaproteobacteria bacterium
AATGCGCAAACGTCCCCGCTGACTGGCTGCCCGCAAGACCAAACGCCATCAATTGTGTGTCCGCATTGAAACCGCGCAATTTGCCCACCGCAGCCGCGCCGCCAAACGGCCCCACCACGCCCGGCGAATGCCAGCCGCGCGCGCGAAACGCCGCATAGTTAGTGCCGTTTGCCACGCGCACAGAGGTTTCCAGCCCTGCCGCTATTGAGGTCAACAACGCCTTGCCACTGGTGCCATCACGCTCGGCAATCGCCAATGCGGGCGACACCACTTGCGGCGTGGTGTGATACAGCGTGGGCCGATGCACATCGCACACGGTAACAGCTGTAATCAAATAACCATTAAGCAACGTTGCGCCTGCGAGCGACAATTTATCGCCGCCAAAAACGCTGGCCTCTTGCGATGCACCGAGCGCTGTTGCCAGCCCGCGTATTTGCTTCACTTCATCGCCGTGCGTGCCTGCGAGTGCACTGGCAATCGCGTCAAGGATGATGTCTTTCACCCGCTCGCACGTGACCGCAGGAATTTGTTCGTATTGCAGATTAGCAATAAATTCAGCCAGAATAGCGGTAGGTGTATTTGACATAAGTTTTTGATTTTATTAACATTTTTCAATCCAGCTTGGCGCCGGACTCCTTCACCACCCTGGCCCATTTCACCAACTCAGACTTAATCAATTCGGTAAACTCCGCTGAAGTAGACAAAGCCGGTTCCGCGCCCAGACCAATCAATTTATCGCGTATATCCGGCATACGCACAGTCTTCGATACGGTAGCGTGAATTTTTTCCAGCACGGGCGCGGGTATCGCTGCCGGGCCAGCCAAACCGTTCCAGCCTACAGCAACATAACCCGGCACAGTTTCATTGATCGTGGCCACATCCGGCAACGCCGGTATGCGCTTGGCACTGGTAACACCGATCACGCGCGCCTGCCCATTTTTAGCCAGCGGCACGCCGGACGGTGCAGTCGCAAACGTCAACGCAGTTTCGCCGGAAATCAACGCAATCATCTGCGGCCCTGCGCCTTTATACGGCACATGCAGGATGTTCACACCCGTCATGCTCTTGAACATTTCGGCCGTGAGATGCGGCTGCGCACCGCTGCCAGCCGAACTGTATTGCAAATCGCCAGGCCGTTTTTTAGCCAGCGCAATCAACTCTTTAACGCTTCTCGCCGGCACTGACGGATGCACCAGCAACACGCTCGGCAGATTCACCAGATTGGTAATGTTGGTGAAATCCTTCAGCGGGTCAAAATTAAGTTTGGCGTAAATCGCCGGATTGATGGCGTGCGTGCCCACCGTGTTGATGTAAAGCGTATAACCATCCGGCTTTGATTTCGCTACAAAGTCCGAGGCGATATTGCCCGCAGCGCCCGGCCGGTTATCGGTGATAACTTGCTGCCCCCATTCCTCCGTGAGCTTTTGGCCGATGGTACGCGACAAAATATCCGAGGTGCCGCCCGGCGGAAACGGCACAACAATGCGTATCGCGCGAGCCGGGTAATTTTGCACGGGCTGCGCCTGTGCCATGCCTGCGCAGGTGAATACCATCAACACCGGCAGGATAGCCAATCGTGCAACGTGGGTCATCAATATCCTCTTCGATTTCAGGCGGCCCGAACAAGGCCAGCCGCCCGTAGTGCCTGTCGTACATTTGGCACAAAGAGAATTCTACTCCACACGCATCCCGCTATTTACGCGCACGTCCTTCGCGCCGGTCGCTTATCGGTGCGCGGGATACCACGTGCGCTATGCCAGCCAACGCCTCTGATAACACGGCCAGCAAATCATCGAGCGTCACAATGCCCACCAACTGATTGTCGCCATTGACCACCGGCAAGCGCCGTACGCCCTTGAATCGCATGAGTTCTACGGTTTCAACAATACTCAGCGATTCGGGTGCTGTCACCAGATTGGGCGACATGATGTCGCCCGCCGTGATCACCCGTGCATCGAGATCGATCGCGTCAACGTCCACCACGATATCCCGGTCGGTGAACACGCCCACCGGTATACGCCTGCCGTTTAACTCGTCCACCACCACCAGGCTGCCGACGTGATAATGGCGCATCAGTTTACACGCGGCATGCACCGTGACTTCACGGTTGACGAAAACCACATCGCGGTTGCATATACTGCCGATGGTCATGATGATTCTCCGCGCCGATCAGCGATACACCAGCACCGGAATCGTGGAATGCGATAGCACGCGCCCCGTTTCGCTGCCCAATATGAATAGTTTCGCCCCCCCGTATCCATGCGAGCCCATCACCACAACGTCACAGTTACTCGACTGGGCCGCATCAATGATCGCCTGGTACGGTGCATCCCCGAATACGTGTAGTGAGTTGCATTCAACGCCAACCTGACCTGCTTCCATGCAGATCTGGTCCAGCACTTCCTGCGCTCGCTCGGCCATCTGCGCCTCCCAACGCTCGCGCAGCACTGGCACGGCGGGCGCCACAAAGCCTTCCTGAAAATGCTGCCTGTAGGTAGGCGATACCGTGATCGAGGTAAGCTTTGCCTTGCACAACCTGGCCAACTGCATACCATGCCTCGCCGCACGCAGCGATAGATCACTGCCATCAACCGGGGTCATTACATGTGTAAACATGACGCCTCCCTTTATCCGTTATTGCACAGCGTTGGTTCGGGTTGCCGCCATCGCAATGACGGCGAAAACAGCAACCCCATACACTTCACATGCCAAACGCACACTAAATATCAGCGGTACACCAGCACTGGTATTTTTGACTGAGACAACACGCGCGTGGTCTCACTGCCCAGCACCCATTGTTTGAAGCCGCCGTAGCCATGCGACCCCATTACGATCAAATCGCAACTGTTCTTTTTAGCGGTATCGATGATGGCTGCGTGCGGCATATCGCGAAATACATGCACTGTTTCGCAGGCGACCCCAGCCTTCTTGGCCGTAGCCGCTGCCGCGTCGAGCACCTTGCGCGCGCGTTCGGTCACGGCGCGCTCCCATTCGCGCTTGTTGGTATGCAGGCCCGGGACGATAAAGCCCTCATCCGCAACCTGCCTGAATGTCGGCGACACCATCAGTATCGTCGTCCTGGCCTTGAATACCTTTGCCATATCGATAGCGCCGCTGCTTGCCATAAGGGAAAGTTCGCTGCCGTCGGTGGGGATCAATATATTCGTAAACATGGTCATCCTTTCGTCAGAGTTGAAGGTAAAGCATTGGGAATTGCGTATACGACTGGTGTTACCTGTACTAGCGCGATGCTGTGGGTCTTGCTGCTTTTGCTGTCTTGCGGGTCTCCACACGTTCCGTGGCTCCCACGACATTGCGCAGTGCATCTACATTGCAAATCCGTATATGCCGGTTCACCACTGCCAGCACGCCCGCATTTCTGAGGCGCGAGAAGCAGCGACTGACCGTCTCAAGCGTGAGGCCGAGGTAATTGCCGATTTCTTCGCGCGCCATCGGCAACGTGAACTCCTGCGGCGAATATCCACGTACCAGAAAGCGTTGCGACAGATTGAGCAAAAATGCAGCGACCCGCTCTTCCGCGTGCATGCGCCCAAGCAGCAGCAGCAACCGCTGATCACGAACCACTTCGCGCGCCAGAAGGCGCTGCACGTAGGTTTGCAGGTGCTCAACGCGGCGGCTCAACCGCAACAGTTGCGCAAATGTAATGGCACATACCGACGCATCGTCAAGCGCGATAGCCTCACTTGGATGATTCGGTGAACTAATCGCATCAATGCCGAGCACATCGCCGGAAAAATGAAAGCCGGTGACTTGCTCACGCCCATCGTCGAGCAGCACCACGGTTTTGAATGCGCCGGTCTTGACGAGATAAAGATGCGTAAACGGATCGCCTGCATGAAACAGCGTCTGCCCCGCGCGTAGCCGCCTGGGTTGAAAAATCAGTGAACTGAATTCCTGCCGTTCGCTTTGCGCGAGACCTTCGGGCAAGCAGATCGCCTTGATCGCGCAACGGTCACAGGCGCTCCTGACCTCGACACCCGTCTCTACCACGCGCAGTCCGTACCGTGCAGCAAGTGAGGCAGACGCCGCAGGTGCCGCAGCCGGTGTAGACGAAACAAACGACACTGGCGAATACGCGGGTGCACCGATGGTTTGAAGTTGTGCTGCACCTGACATGATTTTCTCCCGAGTGATGTTGTGTTGCGATGACTCCACTGTAGATGGGCCTCGCGTCACTCGGTATCAGCGGCGGCTGAAAAGGCGTTCGGCAAACGCCGCGCTCGCGTGTAGGACGATTCCTACAGGGCGCTTAACAGGTTATGATACAAAATATCTCTTAAAAACAGATGCTTATATCATTTCTTAGCGGACGATGATAGGGGTTCGGCAGGCGCATCCGCAAGTCCGTCCACGAGCTCGTGCGCCAGCGCGTAGCGAATCATCTCGGCCTGATTCGTCATATTCATTTTTTCCAGAATACGCGACTTGTGCGTGCTGACGGTCTTGGGACTGAGATTGAGTTGCCTGCCAATCTCGGTTACCGAATGCCCCTTCGCAATCAATTGCAACACCTGCAATTCGCGGTCGGACAACTGTTCGTGCAGCTGCTTGCGGACAGTATTGCCGTCTCGCACCGTGCGCAGCAACGCTTCGGCCACCGCTGGCGACACATACACGCCACCACCGGCAATCTTGCGTATGGCGGCAACCAGTTGGTCACTGGCGCTTTCTTTGTTGAGGTAACCCGATGCGCCTGCGCGTATGGCACGCACCGCGAATTGTTCCTCGCCATACATACTCAACACCAGCACCGGCAATTTGGGCTGCGCGGCCTTAACCAGTTTGATGAGCTCCAGCCCGTTGCGGCCCGGCATCGACATATCCGTCACCAGTACGTCCCACGCACTCTCACGAACCATGCGCAGCACGTCGTTGCCGTTGGCAGCCTCACCCGCCACCTGCAGATCGCCGCTCTTGGTCAGTATTTGCTTAAGACCTTCGCGCACTATCGTATGATCGTCAGCTACCAGCACACGTATCATGATGCACGCCCTAGTGCTTTACGCACGGTGCGCACAGTGCCAAAAGCGGGAATCGTCGCCTCCACGGTTGTGCCTTTGCTGTTTTCGCTGCGAACACTAAACGCACCACCCAACACATAGGCACGCTCGCGCATACCCAGCACGCCGAACGATCGTGCCTTGCGGTGATCCGTATCACTGAAACCACAACCGTCGTCGCAGACACGCACGCGCACATCACCCCCCACTCGCGCAATATCAACCTGCACAGAAGTGGCATCTGCGTGGCGCAACACATTGGTCAGCGCTTCCTGCACAATGCGAAAAATTGCGGTGGCCGCATCGCCGCTTGCGCCGAGGTCTTCATCCGGCATGTGCAGTGTGATCGCCAAACCGCTGCGTGCTGCAGTGTCGTGTGTCAGCCATTCCAGCGTGGGCGCCAGCCCGAGATTGTCCAGCATCATCGGTCGCAAATCGGCTGAAATACGCCGCACTGATGCAACCGTTTGATCAATCAACTGGCGCATGTCCTGTGCGCGCTTGGCGAGTTCCGCCTGCTGCGGCAACAAATCCGCTGCGATCGCCGACGCATCCATTTTCAATGCGGTGAGTGATTGCCCCAATTCATCATGCAATTCACGCGCAATGCGGGTTTTTTCTTCCTCTCGTATCGATTGCAGCGCCGCTGACAGTTCACGCAGGCTGTCACGCGATTCACGCAGCTCGGCCTCTACATGCTTTTGCCGGTCGAGCGATGCGCGCAACTCGTTCTGCATGCGCACACGCTCGGTTACATCGCGCAGCACCGCTATGTAACGGCTTCCACCCGGATACTCGATCTGCGAGATCGTGGCATCCAGCGGAAACTCCTCGCCGTCCGCCCGCAACCCCGACACCACGCGATCCGAACCCATCGTGCGCACCGCATCATGCCGCTTGGCATATTCCTGCAGATGCCGGTGATGTGCTGCCTTCGCCCGTGGTGGAATAAAACGCTCCAATGACTGCCCCATTACGTCGTCAGCCGATACCTGAAAAATCAGCTCTGCTGCCGGATTGAACAAAACAATTCGCTGCTGCTCGTCAACGGCTATCACTGCGACCTTGGCAGACCGGATGATCTCTTCTCCCAGCGCAAAACGTTCGCGGGATACGCGCTGCGTCAGATCGCCTTTGACAAAAGCTGACTTGCTGGTCATGAGAATAATGAAATGTTCAGTGAGTCAATTGATGTGGATCAATGCCGGTCATTGATGGCCGCCTATTGTGGGAAGCTGCTGCATAAAAATTCACAGCTCCTCAATTCGCCTGCATTTTTACACACAATCAGGTTTCCACCCAAGATCATTCCACGGGCCATACCATGAGCATCACCTCGCGCATCGATAACATCACCCGTATTCCGTCCAGCCATCAGCATGCAGCATTACCCGCGCCCAAAAGCGTCAAAATTGAAATATCGCCCCGCTGTAATTATCGCTGCGGATTCTGCGCGCTTCGCACACGCGAAGTGCAGCCCAAATGGGACATGGATTTTGATCTCTTCAAGCGAATTACGGGGGAAATGCGCGATGCGGGCGTAGAGGAAATCGGCGTGTTCTACCTCGGTGAATCGTTCATGAACCCGCGCCTGCTGGTGGACTGCATCCGTTATCTCAAGCGAGACATCGCCATGCCTTATGTATTTTTAACCTCCAATGCCTCGATGGCATTCCCGGAGGCCGCAGAGGCCTGCATGCAAGCGGGCCTGGACTCGCTGAAATGGTCAGTCAACGCGGCCGACGAGGCACAATTCGAGAAAGTCATGGGGGTTGCCGGAAAGTTGTTCCACCGGGCGCTGGAGAATATTCAATCCACTTGGGAGATACGGCGCGACAAGGGCTACAAAACCGGGATTTACGCATCGTCGATCCGCTACGACGGTAAGCAGCACAGCAACATGGAAACCCTGCTGAACGAGCGAGTGCGCCCCTATGTAGACCAGCACTACTGGTTACCGCTTTATTCCATGGGAGCGTTCGCAACCGATCGCGAGGAGCAACTGGGATACCGCCCCACCGCAGGCAATCAGGGACGTCTTGGCGCCCTGCGCGAGCCGCTGCCCTGCTGGTCAGCATTTACCGAAGGGCATGTCACTGCCGAAGGCAAGCTCTCCGCCTGCTGCTTTGACGCCACGGCCCACTGGACCATGGGCGATCTCAATCATCAGCCTTTCATGGATGCGTGGAACTCACCGGCGTTCGTAAACCTGCGGGCCGCCCACTTGCGCAAAGACGTGCGCGGCACGGTGTGCGAGAACTGCATCGCGTATTGAGCGATTCCGGCCCATGCCTTTAAGCATTCTTGATGTGGATCAAGGATGCGCACGATTGCCGTGCCATACTTTTACGCAGGTTTGCTCACCTCGTTGCTCAGGTCTCCCGGACTGCAGAATAATATTGAAAGGAAAAAGCATGAGCTTCACCAAGCAACCGGTTGTGGATAAAGGCAGCGTCCAGTCCGAATCTACAAGTGAACGCGCGCTGGCCGAACAATGGCTGGACAAGCTCAACGTGGCGCTGCATAGCGGCAGCCAGTCTTCGGTCGCAGCCTTGTTCGCACACGAAAGTCACTGGCGGGATCTGCTTGCGTTCACCTGGTCGATCACACCCACTCCCGGCGCGGCAGCGATCGCAGCGCTAATGGTGGCAAAACAGGGGGACACCAAGGCGTGCGGATTTACTCTTGCGGAAGGCCGCACGCCGCCACGCCGTGTCACGCGCGCCGGCATTAATGTCATCGAAGCGCTTTTCCAGTTCGAAACCGGCGTCGGACGCTGCTTCGGTGTGCTGCGGCTGTTGGCAGATGACCCCGCACGGGCTTTTCAGATCATGACCAGCCTGCATGAACTCAAAGGCTTCGAGGAAAAGATCGGCAAGCAGCGGCCCACCGGCGCAGCGTATTCACGTAATTTCGGCGGCACCAACTGGAAGGATCAGCGCACTGCCGGTCAGGAATACAACGATCGTGAACCCACCGTCTTGATCGCCGGGGGCGGTCAGGCGGGACTGTCACTCGCCGCCACCTTGGGGCTGATCGGCGTCGATGCGCTGGTGGTGGACAAACTGCCCCGTGTCGGTGACTGCTGGCGCACGCGGTATCACTCGCTGGCCTTGCACAACAACACCGAATTCAATCATCTGCCCTACCTGCCCTATCCGCCGAACTGGCCTACGTACCTGCCCAAGGACATGCTCGCGGACTGGTTTGAAGCCTACGCATGGGCTATGGAAATTAACTTCTGGACCAGCACGGAACTGGTGAAAGGCGATTACGACGCCACCGCCGGTCGTTGGAGCGCGACTGTCCGCAAGGCTGACGGCAGCGAACGTACACTACACCCCAAGCACCTCGTATTCGCTAATGGATTGGTGGGCGCGCCCAGCAAACCTGACTTTCCGGGACTTCAGGATTTTACGGGTGATGTGGTGCATACCGCAGAATTCACCAACGGCGCAAAGTGGCGCGGCAAGAAGGCGCTGATCCTGGGCACCGGCACCAGCGCGCACGACGTCGCCCATGATCTTTACGCCTACGATATCGATGCAACGCTCGTGCAGCGCGGCCCCACCACTGTGGTCAGCATCAATCCCAGTGCCAAGCTGATCTACGGCATCTACGAAGGCGTGCCGCTTGATGACGGCGATCTGCTGGCATCGACCAACACGCTGCCGGTGGTTCGCAAGAATCTGCAATTGCTCACGGCACGCATGGTTGAGCAGGACCGCAAAATGATCGATGGCCTGATTGCGCGCGGCTTCAAATGGAGCATGGGCGACGACAACGCCGGCCACCAGATGCTGATACGCCGGCGCTATGGCGGATATTTTCTCGATGGCGGATGTGCGCAACTGATCATCGACGGCAAGATTGGAATCATGCCGTTCGATCAGATCGACCGTTTTGTTGCCAACGGCGCGTTACTGAAGGATGGCAAGGTAAAGCCGGCGGACCTCATCGTGCTGGGCACCGGCTTTGTCAAGCAGGAAGTGATGGTCGAAAAGATGCTCGGCGAAGCCATCGCCCGTAAAGTCGGCCCGATATGGGGCGTTGCGCCGGATGGCGAGATGAACAATATGTGGCGACGCACGCCACATGAGGGACTCTGGTTCGTTGGCGGCAGCTTTTCAAACTGCCGCACGTATTCACGCTACGTGGCGATGCAAATCAAGGCAATTGAGGAAGGCATACTGCCTGGAGGCGCGAGCTGATCGCACGCACATTTGATGTATTTGTGGAGATTTGCGGGGCTTACCAATCCAGCGACGACGGCACGCCTGCCTTCATCAAAGCAGCCACTCCACGCAATCAACAGCTACAAACGACGCGCAACAAAATCATAATTTGATCTACCGAAAAGAACCTGGCAAATATCGCCAGCATGTGACTTCGAAGGTTAAGCGCATTCAGCGCATCCACTAAGATTGGCCCAATATGAATGCTCCCGATTTAAAGCAACGCGATTTTTCCAGTGTCGGCTACGACGAAGCCATGGACCGTGCACACGCGCTGATTCCGTTTTTGCGCAAGCACGCGTCGTCCAACGACAAGGCCACGAAGCTCGTGCCCGAAGTCGTCAATGCCGTTCACGAGGCGGGTCTGTTTCGCTACCTACAGCCCAAAGCGTGGGGCGGCATGGAACTGGATTTTGTTTCCTATTTCGACATTCCGGAAATGCTCGCGCGCGGCGATATTTCAACCGCTTGGGTCGTCGCCAACCTCGCGTCGCACCACCGCGGACTCGCACTGTGGCCGAAGGAAGCGCATGAAGAAATCTGGGGCGCGAGCCGCGATACGCTAATCGCCTCCGGCATCGCGTTTTTTCAGGGTAACGCCAAACGCGTCAACGGCGGCCTGCAGTTGACCGGCAAGTGGGGATTCTCCTCCGGCGTCGATCACGCCACCTGGGAACAACTCGCCTGCGTGGTCAAGGACGAAGCGGGCAAACCCGTTGATTGGGTGATGTGCCAGGTGCCGCTCAGCGACTGCACGGTGATCGACGACTGGCAAACGCTGGGCATGCGCGGCACCGGCAGCCGCACGGTAACCTGCGCCGAAGTATTTGTGCCCATGTACCACGCACAATCCATGCACGTGGCCGACCCGGCGCATACCTATCCCGGCCTCAAAGTGCATACCAACCCGATGTTCAAAGTGCCCACGCCGGCACTGGGCGGCCATTGCATCGCGGGCTGTGTGGTCGGCAACGCCGCTGCAATGTTGGACCTCACCACGCAGTTGGTGAAAGAGCGCAGCACGGCCTACACCGGCGCAAAAATGCGCGATTTCCAGACGGTGCAAATTCGCATCGGCATGGCGGCGGCGAAAATCGATGCCGTGCGTCTGTGGCTGCGCAACGATTGCGTCGAGGCACAGAATGTTTACCGCGCCGGTAACGCGCTCAGCATGGACGATAAATTGCGTTACAAGCGTAACAGCGCTGTTGGTGCCAAGATCATCGGCGAAGCTGTGGATTCACTCTACGAAATGCTCGGCGCCAACGGTATCTACGACACCAGCGCAATGCAGCGCATTTTCCGCGACCATCATGCTGCAGCCGGGCACTTCAGCTTCTCCACCGACGCGCAAGTGTCGCCGTGGGCCATGGTATCGCTGGGCGGTGAATTCACCAGCCCGACAATTTGATTGGATCAACATCCCCCATAGGAGCATAACCACATGGATACCGCCGGCACCACACCGAATCTCACCGCAGGGCCGTTAACTTTTGTTGTCAGACCTGAACTGTGGGACGGCAACGTCCAGGATCACGCGGATCAGGGAATATCCATCGACGTAACTGCGGATGTCGATGGCAAACAAACCGCGTTGCTGCGGTTTCATTGTCTTGATCTCGAACGCAGCTACATCTACGGCCCGGAAAATGCCAACATGAAGCTGGAAGGACCGATGATGCTGGGCGCGCTCACCCGCGGACGCCAAATCACTGGCCAGCTCTATCGCATGGACCCCATTGCCGACGGCAACCCCATTGGCTGGACCGTGCGCACGCTCGAGAAAAAACTACCACAAATGCTGGAACGCGCGGGCTATCCGCAGATCGCAGCGACAACAAATATGGCAGACGTCAGGCGCCTGCTACCCGAAGTGGAAAGTTGCGCCAGGAAGGTTTACGCTGCCAAACGCAACACCGTCAAACACAACCGTGGCACGCACATCTTCCCGGCAGGCAATATCAAGTTCGGGCTCGAAATGCGCCGACTGCCGGTGGGCGACGGCGGCTTGGCCATACATGTGCTGGCGGATCTTCTCGGATCGACTGAAAGTTCGTATGTGGAAGAAACCGAAATTCTCGCCTTTGACTTGTTCTGGGACGGCCCGCATTACCACTACGGGCCGCGCAACAAGAATCATCGCATTTATTGGGACAGGACACTGGTTGACGATCCACTGGCTTGGGTATTCGAGCAATTCGAAAGCAGGAAACTCGGCGCCATGATTGAACGCGCGGGTTATCCGGGCATTGCAGCCGATCTGGACGCGGATAAAATCGCCTCCCTATTGCCCGAGATTAAGAAAAAAGCGCGGGAATTACAGGCGGAAGGCACGGCCCAAACCGGCAAGCCCGGATTACCCAAGGAACCAACGCCCAATCGGGTTCCACGCTAACTCGCGTTATGGATAGGGAAGAGGACGTGACCAAACCTATGCTTGAATGGTGCGGCGATTTTGTGCTGGACGAAGCCACGATGGACGATACGCATCGCGAATTCGTCAGCCTGCTGAATCGCGTTGGAGGCGCATCTGACGATGATCTACTCGGGGCGCTGGATAATTTCATCGCGCATACGGAAGCGCATTTCGCACAAGAGGATCGCTGGATGCAGGCGATAGCCTTTCCACCGCTGCACTGCCATCAGGGTGAGCACGCCAACGTGCTGGAGGTCGTGCGCGAGGTGCGCAAACGCGTCGCGGACGGTCAGATTCACCTAGGTGCCGTCTTAGCCAAGGCAATCGCCGAGTGGTTTCCGCAGCATGCAGCGACGATGGATGCAATGCTCGCAGCCTTTATGAAACAGACGGGTTACGTGCCGGGCTTGCAGGCTGCCGCCAGCCCAGCGGCAGCGGTCACGATG
>CANKUB010000143.1 GCA_947486575.1 Betaproteobacteria bacterium
GAACCTCAGTGCGCGCGAACAAAGCGATCTTGTGGTGTTTCTTGAATCGCTGAGTACCTTTTCCAATCCGTGGCGTCCGGAAGAAGGCGCGCGGTGCGACTGATGCGTTGAAAAGTGGGTGAGGCACATTTTATCGAGACCAGCCCTGTGGATTTCTGCTAAATTGATGTCTGCTGAAACGGGGTGTCTGGAACGTGGTGCCCCGCTTCGATCACGATTCGATTTGCTCCGAGGTGCAGCATGAAACGCGTGGTATTCAATCAGAAGGGCGGCGTGGGCAAGAGCACCATCACCTGCAATCTCGCTGCGGTAGCGGCCGCGAAAGGCAGGCGCACGCTGGTGATCGATCTTGATCCGCAGGGTAATTCCACGCGCTACCTGCTGGGCGACGGCACTGATGGCCTGCAAAATGCCGGCAGCGCTTTTTTCGAGCAGATGCTGAGTTTCAAGCTGTGGCCCAAGCCCACGGAGGATTTCATCACGGCTACGCGCTTCAAAAATCTTTCCGCGCTGCCCGCTGATGGCGGGCTTGAAGAGCTGCAGGGCAAGCTCGAGGCGCGCTACAAGATTTACAAACTGAGAGAGACACTCGACGCGCTTGAAGGTTACGATGAAATATGGATCGATACGCCGCCCGCACTGCATTTTTACACGCGCTCTGCGCTGATCGCCGCTGACACCTGTCTGATCCCGTTTGATTGTGACGATTTTGCGCGCCGTGCGCTTTATGCGCTGCTCGAAAACGTCGCCGAGATACGTGCAGACCACAACGCTGCGTTGCGTGTCGAAGGCATCATCGTCAATCAGTTCCAGCCGCGCGCCAACCTGCCGCAGCAGATCGTACAGGAACTGCGCAACGAAGGTCTGCCAGTGTTGAACACACTACTGTCGGCCTCGGTCAGAATCAAGGAATCGCACCAGCAGGCTACGCCGATGATCCATCTTGATCGTCGGCACAAGCTGTCGCAGGAGTTCACCGCGCTATACCAGGAGCTGGTTGCGGCGAAGAAAGGCGCTCGGCAGAAAGGTAGCTGACGAACGATGACTGTGGGGTCACCAATCGGCAGCGTTTAGAACACGCACATCGTATCGTGCTTGTTCAGGCGAAAGCCAATAACTCAATAAAAACAAATAGTTACAGTTAAGTGGTATCTGGGGGAAGCGCGTCGTTGCTAAACACATCATCTTTTACGCAGTGCCTTGGCGTCACCTTGTGCATGACCGCATCGATAGCCTGTGCCGCACACTCTTACCCCAGCAAACCCATACGTCTAATCACCGCTGCCACGCCGGGCTCTGGCCCGGAGGTGATTGCGCGACAGCTCGCGGCAAAGCTCACCGAAGCGTGGGGCCAGCAGGTGGTGGTCGATCCGCGGCCGGGCGCAACCGGCATGATCAGTGGCGACCTCGTCGCCAAATCCGCGCCGGATGGTTACACCTTGTGGTTTGCAACGTCCACGCAGTTGCTGGGCTCGATGATGTTTCAGCGCAACTGGATGACAAAAGATTACGCGCCGATTGGCATGTTATCGAGCACAGCGTTTGCCATCGCAGTCAATAGCAGCGTACCGGCCAATACGCTTGCGGAATTCATCGCTTACGCCAAGGCGCGGCCAGGTAAGTTGTTGTTTGGATCGAATGGCCAGGGTTCGACGTCGCATATGTGCACGGAGTTGTTTCAAAAACTTGCGGGCATCAGCATGCTTCATGTCGCTTACAAAGGTGGCACGCCGGCGCTGGTGGATGTGGCGGGTGGGCAGCTGCAACTGACCTGTCAGCCGCTGCCCTCGCTGCCGACGTATGTGAAGGCCGGTCGCGTGCGAACGTTGGGCGTGGGTACGTTGCAGCGCACCCGCCTCGCGCCCGAGGTGCCGCCGATTGCCGAGACGATTGCCGGCTACGAAGTGCTGGGCTGGCATGGCCTGCTCGCGCCGCTTAGCACGCCAAAGGACATTATCACCAAGGTGAATGTCGCAGCGACCAAGGCGGTGCTGAGTGCGGATATGCAGGAGCGCATGCTGCCGCTGGGCGTGGAACCGGCACCGTCCACATCGATAGAATTTGTGGCGCGGCTGCAAGCTGAGACCAATAAGTGGGCTAAATTAATGAAGGACGCGAATATTCGTCCGGCGGACTAGCCGGAATACGCGTGCCGGGGTTAAAGTTGGATTATCAAAAAAAAGCCATGCTGTTATCCGCATTTTCAAATCAAGGGGAGATCATGAAACAATATTTGGCCACGGCCTTGCTGTCGTGCGCATGTGCCGCAGCGTGGGCGCAAACCGCCGACGATTTGACTAACAACGGCAAGAACCCGGAGAACGTGACCACATTCGGCATGGGTTATGACTTGAAGCAGCATAGCCCGCTGAAGCAAATCAACAAAACCAACATCAAGCGCCTGGTGCCACTGTGGAGCGCGAGTCTGGCGAATGAGTCTGGGGAGCACGCACAGCCCACGGTCTACAACGGCGTGATGTATGTGGTGAACGGCAACAATACGTTTGCTTTTGATGTCGCCACTGGCAGGCAAATCTGGCGCACGTCTGCGAGCTATGACCGCGCTGCCTTGCGCGTGGCGGGCGGTGGTGCGCTGATGCGCGGTACCGCGACCATTTATAACGGCAAGCTGTTCCGGCAATATGTTGACGCACATGTGGTGGCGCTCGACATGAAGACCGGCAAGGAAGTGTGGAAGCAAAAATTCGCCGAGTGGAAAGAAGGCTACAAAGGGGTGGTGGCGCCGATCATTGCCAACGGTGTACTGGTGTCGGGCATGGGCGGCGGCGACAGCACGACGCGCGGTTTCATGGAAGGCTACGACCCGGAAACCGGCAAGCGGCTGTGGCGTACGTATACGGTGCCTGCGCCCGGTGAAAAAGGCTCCGAGACCTGGCCCAATGCCAGCAAGCCGGATGCATGGAAGTATGGCGGCGGCGCGACCTGGCAATACGCCAACTACGATCCGCAACTCGATTTGATTTATGTGGGCACGGGTAACGCCGAACCCTATAACCCGTCCTATCGTGATGGCGCAGACAGCCTGTACACCGCGAGCATCATCGCGCTGCGCCCAAAGACGGGCGAAATGGTCTGGCACTATCAGTATGTGCCGAATGACAGCTATGACTACGACGCCACGGCGGAAAGCATCCTCGCTGATTTGAGAATCGAAGGCCAGATGCGCAAGGTGCTGATCAACCCGCACAAGAATGGATTTTTGTATGTTCTGGATCGCACCAACGGCCAGTTGCTTGCCGCGAATCCCTATGTGAAAGTGACGTGGGCCACGCACATCGACATGAAAACCGGCCGACCGGTGCTGACCGATATCTTGCAAAAGGCAATGGCGGGCGAGCAGGTGACGTTTTGGCCCGCACGTGGCACCAATGCCACGTTGGCGGCGTTCAACCCGAACACCGGACTGGTGTATCTGAACGCGTGGCATAAAGCGCGCATCATGAAATTCATCGAGCCCAAGCTGGTGATGGGCGGCAGCTATACGGGTGTTGAAACCACCTTCACCACGCCTGCGGGTGAGCCGCAGGGCCATCACAAGGCACTCAATCCGCTAACAGGCAAAGAGGTGTGGAGCGTGCCGTTCTTTGATGCGGTGAATTCCGCCGGTATGCTGGCGACCGATGGCGGCTTGTTGTTCACCGGTAAACTGACCGGCGAGTTCATCGCGCTCGACATGGAAAACGGCAAACCGCTGTGGCAATTTAAAACGGGCTCGGGTATCAATGCCGCGCCGATTACCTACACACATAAGGGCGTGCAGTATGTGACGATTCTGTCGGGCATCGGCGGCAGCAATCCGAATCGCTTCGCTGGACGCATGATTGCGCCGGGTGGGTCGGTCTGGACGTTTGCATTGATGTCGGAATAAGGAAAATTGAATATGTTTAAAATTAAATACTTGCTGTGTATTTCGGCAATGCTGTTCAGCGCCGTATTGCAGGCGCAAACGCCGGATGAATTACGCAACAACAAAAACACCGATAACGTGCTGAACTTCGGCATGGGCAACGATCTGAAAATGTGGAGCCCGCTGAACAAGATCAACAAATCGAACGTCAAGCGGCTGGTACCGGTGTGGCATTTCAGCACGGCCAACAACAACGGCGAGCTGTCACAGCCGACGGTCTATAACGGCGTGATGTACGTGGTGAACGCCGAATGGACGTTTGCGATTGACGTCGCCACGGGTAAACAAATCTGGCGCACGCCGGTGAACTACGACCGCGGCGCGCTGCGTGTGGCCTCAACCGGTGCCATCATGCGTGGCGCGGCGACGATTTACGAAGGCAAACTGTTTCGCCAGACGCTCGATGCGCATGTGGTTGCACTCGACATGAAAACCGGCAAGGAAATCTGGCGCACGAAATTCTGCGAAACCTTCGCCGAAGGTTGCCGCGGCGTGGTGGCGCCTGCGGTGTTCAATGGCGTGCTGGTGTCCGGCATGAGTGGCGGCGACAGCACCACGCGCGGCTTCGTGGATGGCTACGACCCCAACACCGGCAAACGCCTGTGGCGTACCTGGACCATCCCCGCGCCGGGCGAGACGGGTTCCGACACTTGGCCGCACAAAACCTGGCCCGACGCGTGGAAGCACGGCGGCGGCGCGACGTGGCAGGCTGCTTCGTATGATCCGGAGCTTGATCTGGTTTTCATCGGCACCGGCAACGCTCAGCCCTACAACCCGCGCTACCGCGACGGCATGGACAGCTTGTGTACGACTTGTGTGCTGGCGCTGCGGCCCAAGACCGGCGAAGTGGTCTGGTATTTCCAGACCAACCCTAACGACAGCTTTGACTTTGACTCGAACGCCGAGTGGATGATCACGGATTTGCGCGTCGAGGGCCAGATGCGCAAGGTGCTGATCAGCGCGCACAAGGGCGGTTTTCTGTATGTGCTGGATCGCACCAACGGCAAACCCATCGCGGCGAATCCGTATGTGCGGGTGAGCTGGGCGTCTCACATCGACCTGAAAACCGGGCGGCCGGTGTTGACCGATCAGCTGGAGCGCGCGATCAAGGGAGAAATGGTGGATGTGTGGCCGTCGCGAGGCACCAATGCCACGTTGATTGCATTTAATCCGAAAACCAATCTGATTTACGCTAACACCTGGAATTTCGCGCGGGTGATGAAATACGTTGATTTCAAACTGGTGCTCGGCGGCAACACCACCGGCATCGAATCGACCGGTTTGAATCCCAAGGGCGAGCCTGTCGGCCATCACCGCGCGATTGAGCCGCTCACCGGCAAGGTGGTGTGGGAAACGCCGCTGATGGATATGCCCAGCGCGGCGGGTATGCTCGCCACCGACGGCGGCCTGCTGTTTACCGGCAAGCTCACCGGCGAAATGATTGCGCTGGATATCGATAACGGCAAACCGCTGTGGCAGTTCAAGACCGGCTCCAGTATCAATGCGCCGCCCATCACCTACACGCACAAGGGCGTGCAATATGTGTCTGTACAGTCGGGCCGCGGCGGCATTTCTTCCGCGCGTTACACCGCGAATACCGTGCCAGCCGGGGGATCGGTATGGACGTTCGCTTTGATGCCAGAGTAATACACGAATGCCGACGATGAAATTTCTAAACGTAGTCACGATGGGTTTGGCGCTTGCCTCCGCATGCGCCAGCGCGCAGGATGCCAAGCCAGTGACACCGGAGCAAGTCAAGGCGGGCACTGAAATTTACGCCAGCAATTGCGCCACCTGCCACGGCAACCGCATGAAAAATCCAGAGTGGGCGATTGATCTGGCCACCATACCAAAGGATGACCGGCAGCGCTTCATTCAGTCAGTGACCAACGGCAAAGGCAATATGCCGCCGTGGGGTGATGTGTTGAAGCCCGCAGATATTGAGGCGCTATGGGCGTATTTTGTGACGGGACATCAGTAGTTCGGGATTCATGGGAATACTCACGAGGGAGAGAAGATGAAAAAGCTGCTGGCAGGGATGTTTTTAAGTGTTTGTTTTGGAGCAAGTTTTGCGCAGACAACGCAAGAGATTGTCAGTGATGGGAAGAACACCGACAACGTGTTGACCCACGGCATGGGCTACGACGCGCGGAGTTGGAGCACGCTCAGACAAATCAACAAATCAAACATAAAGCGTCTGGTGCCGATCTGGAATTTCAGCCTCGCCAACGACATGGGCGAGCTCGCACAGCCCACGGTCTACAACGGCGTGATGTACGTGGTGAACGGCAACTGGACGTTCGCCATCGACATTGCCACCGGACGGCAGATCTGGCGCACGCCGGTGCAATACGACCGCGCCGCGCTGCGTGTGACCAGCGGCGGCGCGTATCTGCGCGGCCACGCCACGCTCTACAACGGCAAGCTCTTTCGCCAGAACATTGACGGGCACGTGGTTGCGCTCGATATGAAAACCGGCAAGGAAATCTGGAAAACCAAATTCGGTGAATGGAAAGAAAGTTACGCTGGTATCGTGCAGCCTATGATCGCCAACGGCGTGTTGATCTCGGGCATGGGCGGCGGTGACCGCACGGCGCGCGGTTTTATCGACGGCTATGATCCGGAGACCGGCAAGCAACTGTGGCGTCGCTGGACCGTGCCCGCTCCGGGCGAACCCGGTTCGGAGACGTGGCCGAACAAGGAGTTGCCCGATGCCTGGAAATACGGCGGCGGTGCGACGTGGCAGCCGGTCACTTACGACCCTGAACTCGATCTGGTGTTTGTCGGCACCGGCAACGCCGAGCCGTACAACCCGAAATATCGCATGGGCATGGATAGCCTCTATACCGCCAGCGTGCTGGCGATTCGCCCCAAGACCGGCGAAATGGTGTGGTACTACCAGGTGTTGCCGAACGACAGTTTTGACTTTGATTCGACAGCGGAAAATATCGTTGCCGACATTCAGATCGAAGGCAAACCGCGCAAAGTGCTGGTCAACGTCAACAAAAACGGCTTTGTTTATGTGCTGGACCGCACCAATGGCAAACCCATTGCCGCGCACCCGTTTACCGCGCAAAACTGGGCCAAGTACATAGACCTGAAGACCGGCAAGCCGGTACTCACCGATTTGCTTGATCGCGCGATCAAGGGCGAGACCATTGATCTGAACCCGCGGCTTGGCACCAACTCGTCGCTGTCGGCGTTCAATCAGAAAACCGGCATGCTGTATTTGAACTCATGGGAAATTCTGCGCGTGATGAAATTCGTCGATGAAAAACTGGTGGTAGGTTCGGGTTATACGGGCATAGAAACCAGCTCGAAGATTCCGGAGATTACCGGCTACCACGTGGCGATGAATCCGCTCACCGGTAAAACCGCCTGGAAGATTCCGCTACGCGATTTCGCGGTGTCCGCTGGCACACTCGGCACCGACGGCGGATTGCTGTTCACCGGCAAACTCACCGGCGAAGTGATTGCGCTGGATCAGGAAACCGGCAAACAACTATGGCAATTCAAAACCGGCTCCAGCGTCAATGCGCCACCCATCACCTACACGCATAAGGGCCAGCAGTACGTGACAGTGTTGTCGGGACGTGGTGGCAGCAATCCCAGTCGCTCGGCGGGCAGTGTGATACCCACCGGCGGCTCGGTGTGGACGTTTGCGTTGATGCAGGACTGAATGGGGAAGCGAATGGATACGATTCATCTAAGGGAGAGATAGTGAAAAAACTAGTTGCAGGGTTCTTGATCAGCATGGTGTGCGGGTCGGGTTTTGCCCAGACCAATGCGGAGTTGATCGCCGGCAGTAAAAACACGGACAACGTGTTGAACTTCGGCATGGGCTACGACCTGAAGATGTACAGCCCGCTGAATCAAATCAACAAATCGACCGTCAAACGCCTGGTGCCGGTGTGGAACTTCAGCCTCGCCAATGACATGGGCGAGCTGTCGCAACCAACGGTCTACAACGGCGTGATGTACGTGGTGAACGGCAACTGGACTTTCGCCATCGACATCGCCACCGGAAAACAAATCTGGCGCACGCCGGTGCAATACGACCGTGCCGCGCTGCGCGTTACCTCGAGCGGTGCTTATCTGCGCGGGGCCGCGACGATTTACAACGGCAAGCTGTTCCGGCAAAGCGTCGATGCGCACATCCTCGCGCTCGACATGAAAACCGGAAAGGAACTGTGGAAGACCAAATTCGCCGAATGGAAAGAAAGTTACGGCGGCATCGTGCAGCCGACGATTGCCAACGGCGTGCTGATTTCCGGCATGGCGGGCGGTGACCGCACCGCACGCGGCTTTGTCGACGGTTACGATCCGGAGACCGGCAAGCAGCTGTGGCGCCGCTGGACCATTCCCGCGCCGGGCGAGCCGGGTTCGGAAACCTGGCCCAACAAGGAAATGCCGGATGCGTGGAAATACGGCGGCGGCGCCACCTGGCAGCCGGTCACCTATGATCCGGACCTTGATCTGGTGTTTGTCGGCACCGGCAACGCCGAGCCGTACAACCCGAAATATCGCATGGGCATGGACAGTCTGTTTGCGGCATCCGTGCTGGCGATTCGCCCCAAGACCGGCGAAATGGTGTGGCATTATCAGTTCCTGCCCAATGACAGCTTCGACTTTGACGCGACGGCAGAGAACACCGTTGCCGATATACAAATCGACGGCAAGCCACGCAAGGTGCTGATCAACGTTAACAAGAACGGCTTTGTTTACGTGCTGGATCGCACCAACGGCAAAGTCATCGCGGCGCATCCGTTCACCGCGCAAAACTGGGCGAAATATATTGATCTGAAGACCGGCAAGCCGGTGCTGACCGATCTGCTGGAACGCGCGATCAAGGGCGAGACCATTGATCTGAATCCGCGGCAGGGCACCAACGTTACCTTGTCTGCCTTTAACCCGAAGACCGGATTGGTCTACATAAATTCGTGGGAAAATTTACGCGTGATGAAATTTGTCGACGAGAAACTGATCATCGGCGGCGGCTACACCGGCATTGAAACCAGTATCAAGAACCCCGAGATCCTGGGCTATCACCTCGCGATGAATCCGCTGACTGGCAAAACGGCATGGAAGATTCCGCTGCGTGATTATCCGGTGGCGGCGGGTACGTTGGCGACCGACGGCGGCCTGTTATTTACCGGCAAGCTCACCGGCGAATTCATCGTGCTCGATCAGGACACCGGCAAACAGTTATGGCAATTCAAAACCGGCTCCAGCATCAACGCGCCGCCCATCACCTATACGCACAAAGGCCAGCAATACGTCACCATCTTGTCTGGACGCGGCGGCACTAACCCCAATCGTACCGCGGGGGCGGCGGTTCCTACCGGCGGTTCGGTTTGGACGTTTGCGTTGATGCCGGATTAAGTGAATTGCGCTGGGGCGAAGTAGCCTTGCTTTGCCTCAGCGATACCGATGCAAATCTTCGTCGAATTCCTTCAGCATGAGTTCCTCAAGCCCGGCGTTGTCGCGTGCACGGGCAGATAGCGTCAGATTTTTGCCGATGCGTTTCGAATACCACTGAAAATCGCCGCGTTCGTGGTCGCGGATAATCTCGATGATTTTGCGGATGACCGCGATGTCGATATCGCTGTTGTCGCCTTTGCGCACTTCGATCAACTGCGGAACGGCGCGGCGAAAATTCTGGTTCCAGCCGTAGAACATGAATTCTGCGTAGTCGTAACCTCTGCGACGCATCTGGAATACGCCGCCGCTGGGTGTGGGCGGCTTCTCGCCAAAATTGATGGTTGGCTGTGGCTTGAGCGCGGCGCTGCTTAACACACCGCGATTGGCAGCATCGGTTTCTGCGGAGGGAACGTCTTCGCCGCGCGCGCGCTTTCGTGCAGCGACGTAGGCTGCCAAATCGGCTTCCACAGGCGGCGGCGTGGTGAGTTGCGGCGTTTGTTTCAGTGGTGGCGGTTCGGGCTGCACAGGCACCGTGAACGTGGGCTTCTCTGCTGTTGCGGGCTTTGCGCGCGTGATGATGGGCGCGGCAGGTGTGGGGAGCACTTTTGCAGGCGCTGCTGGTTTGGGTGCTGCGCGCTGCGGTGGTGGTGGCGGTACTACCTGGGGTGCTGCTGCTTTGGGTGTGGAGCGCAGATAAGCGGTCAGCGGTGGCGGCACCGGCTCGTCGCTGGCGTTTTTTTTCGGTGGCGGCAGCCCCATCAGCAGTGCGACGTGGAGTAGCAGCGACACCACCACCCAAATCGCGATGGTGGGAATGGTGACACCGTCGCGGCGCGGACGATAATCGTCGAAAGTGGCGCTCATGCCAGATCAGAGAATTTAAAAATACCCAATAAAAACAATAGTTTACACTACTCGATGTAAGGCCGCTGGAGGGCGCACACCCACGTTAAGCAACACCACCCGTTGCCCCAGCATAACCACGCTTCCTTTCAGGCGGTTGTCACCGGTGTCACTAAACTCAAAATCGTAGGCGCGTTGTAACTGGATGTGACCGTCGCCGTTGCGCGCAAGTTTTACGCTGGCGATGCCCACGGTGTCGTCCAGGAACAGCAGGCTTTCGGTGGCGCAGGCTTCACGCGCCGCCCGTACCGCGATTTCGCGCACGTTGAGGCTGTCGTACCAGAGCCAGCCCAGGGCTGTGAGTAGCAGGAGTGCAAGGAGTTCCATCGTGTTACGCGCGCGACGCGAGGGTTACGCCGCTACAACCGGCTCCAGCGTAACCAGCACGGTTTCTTTTGCGTCGGCTACCCACACCTGCCCATCCTGTACGGTGTAACTTAAATCCATGTTGCGCTGAGCGAGTTTGGTCATGGCTTGACTGATCTCACTGGAAATGGCGCGCACGGTGAGATTGCGGCTGCGCGTGACCAGCGGCGTAATGCCCTCGCGCCACAGGCGCGCGCTGGATGTGCCATAGCTATACACCACCACCTGCGTTGCGCGCCCGCAGGCTTTGCGCAGCCGTTTTTCATCGGGCTGGCCGACATCGATCCACAGTTCAATCGCGCCGGTTAAATCTTTTTGCCACAGGTCGGGCTCTTCGTCAGTACTCAAGCCTTTGCCGAACACCAGTGCTTCATGGGCGTGCAGCGCAAATGCCAGCAAGCGCACCATCATGCGCTCGTCGGTTTCGGAAGGGTGCCGCGCGAGCGTCAGCGCGTGGCTTTGATAATAGTTGCGATCCGTGTCAGAAATCTGCACGGATGCCTTGAAGATGGTTGCCTTGAGCGCCACGGGTCAGTGGCGCCCAAGGATATTTGGCGCGCTATCGCTCTGGCGTATCAATTAACGGCGAAGCAGTAAAACAATCCCGCGCCGCCGGTGGCCACTAACTCAGGCTGGCTGCAACCGCGTGATGGGTGCGATGAATTCCACGAACGCGAAGGTTCGTCATCACGCAAGCCTGCGCGATCATGGTGGCCCAGCAGCACGGCGCCAGCGCCGCTCTTGGTATAGTTGCCGCAGGTGGTGTCTTCTTTAGCGGTGGATGCACGGCCATCGGGCATCGAGCCGGTCAGAATGTCGTGTGTGTTGGGCTGGTCGCCACGGCCTTTGACGGTTTGGCCTTTTTCAGATTTCGCCACCAGCCGGTTGATGTTGTTAACGGTGTGCAGTTCATCCACATTGCGCGCGATCAAGCGCCCTTCATGGCTGTACCACGGGCCTTTGCCGATGCGGTCGCGCGCATTTTCCGATGGCGAACCCGTGGTGCTTAAATACGCACGCCAGGTTTTTTTGCCCGCACCCGCTGCGGCGGCAAGATTCTGGCAGTGCTGATCTGCGCCAGCCAAGCCGCCGAGATCGGCGCCCTTGCCAGAACCTACGCTGGTGATAAAAAACGACATTTCGGACGCAGGCTGCTGCGAATAAACGCCGCTTGCTACGCCCAACGAAAGTGCCGCGATAGTCATTGCCACTGTATTGATCCGAGATTATTCATTAGGAAGTATAAGTCGCTAAATCCGGGACACGCGGCGGGTCAAGCGCCGCACTCCACAGCCCCGAGAACCACGCGCGACGCTGACGTGGCATTGCCACGGTATATTGATCAGCGCGCGGGCCGTTCTTATCACCACACCACGCCGGCGCAGCAAACACCTGGTGGCGCAACGTCGCC
>CANKUB010000144.1 GCA_947486575.1 Betaproteobacteria bacterium
AATATCAGCTCGGTTGACATCGACGGCGTTGAGGTCGCCGTACAGCAGCAACTGATGATGGGAAAGCCGTTCTGCCGCTTGCTGCGCTTCAGGCGCTTCGCCGACGATGCGGCAATGCTGGCGCGCATCATCAGCCAGCCGACCGTGCTGCTGGTGGCGCCGCTGTCGGGCCATCACTCGACCTTGCTGCGCGAGACGATTCGTGAACTGCTGCGCGACCACAAGGTGTTCGTCACCGACTGGACTGACGCGCGCATGGTGCCTGATGCCGCGGGGCCGTTCCATCTGGATGACTACGTGGCCTATGTTCAGGCATTCATTCGCGAAATCGGTCATCCTGTGCATGTGATTTCGGTGTGCCAGCCCACCGTTCCGGTGCTGGCCGCAGTGTCCCTGATGGCCAGCGCTGGTGAAGCCATTCCGCAGACCCTGACCATGATGGGTGGCCCGATTGACGCGCGCAAAAGCCCCACGGCAGTGAACAATCTGGCGATGACCAAGCCCCTCAGCTGGTTTGAACAAAATGTAATACACCGTGTGCCCGTCAACTATCCGGGCGCTGGGCGCCGCGTCTACCCCGGCTTCATGCAGCATTCGGGATTTATCGCGATGAATCCGGCGCGGCACCTGAAATCGCACTACGACTATTTTCTCAACCTGGTGCGCGGCGACGATGATAGCGCCGAATTCCATCGTGATTTTTACGACGAGTACAACGCCGTGCTCGATCTGCCGGCTGAGTATTACCTCGACACCATCAAGACGGTTTTCCAGGACTGCGCGCTGGTCAATGGCACCTGGAACGTCGGTGACAAAAATGTAAGGCCGCAAGACATTTCGAGTGCCGCATTGCTGACCATCGAAGGAGAACTCGACGATATTTCCGGTGCCGGGCAAACACGTGCTGCGCACGCGCTATGCACCGGTATTCCCGATACGCGCAAGTTTCATTACGACGCGATGGGCGCCGGGCACTACGGCATCTTCTCCGGTCGACGCTGGCGTGAACAGGTTTATCCGCAGGTGCGTGATTTTATCGCCGCGCATCAGATCAGCAGTGGTGCTCGCACCCACGTCATAGCGTCCGATAAGCGGCGCGTGAACGCAGCGAGACGAAAACCCCGGCGTGATTTTCCACGAAAAAATGTAAACGCCAAACAGGCTGATTTCACGCACGTACAGTAACGCGGGTTCACTGCTATCCGCGCGATATATCGCCTCGCGCGCGACGCCTGTTTCATTGCCTTACGTCAAGCGGTAGTGTAGTCGTGTAAATCGAACCCCAACGTCGGTCACGGTGCTTTGTGGGGGTTCAAGACTTTGCCGGGTGGAAAACCAGGAAATATTGATTCGGCAGGAAAGCATGCTCTGCGTCGAGCACATACCCGGCTTTTTCAAGCTCGGCCTTGACACGATCCGGCGCGATGCGCGCGGCTTTTGGTGGGCCGTCGGGCGAATCCATGCGGAAGTCGATGATGGCGAGACGGCCGCCAGGTTTCAACGAATTCTGCAACTGACGGAAATACTGCTCGCGGTTCTCCACGTGGTGGTAGACGTCAACCAGTACGACGACGTCGGCTTTCTCCGGCAGCCGTGGATCGCCGAGCTTGGCCAGTAGCGCAGTGATGTTTTTCAGTCCATCGCGTTGCGCGCGATCAGTAAGGTATTTCACCATGTCGGGCTCGGTGTCGAGGCCGTAGACGCGGCCCTTGGGCACCATATTGGCAAATCGAGCGGAGAAATAGCCGGTGCCTGAGCCGATGTCAGCGATGATCGCGTCCGGCTTGAGATTCAGCGCCTGGATGACCTCATGCGGCTTCTGCCACGCATCTCGCATCGGATCGTCGAACACTTGCGCCCATTTCTGCGCATCGCCGAAGCTGTGGTCGTGAGTGTGCGGCGATTGTGCCGCTGCCGGCAGCGCGGGTAGCAGCGCGCCGAGCAGGGTGATCAGTAACAAGCGGGAGAGATAAAATTGACTCATGATGGTTTTTCCTTAATGTCTGGTTACCGGGCGGGATACCGGGATTCTTTCCGACTTGCGGGCCGCCACTACCCATTGCTATGCGCGTGCTAATGCCGCGGTGAAACGCCGTCGGGCCTTCCTGCACCTAAAATGAAAAGTGTCGGGAGAGGCGGTGTATACCGTCTCTCCCTAGGCGGCTCAGTGCACGTGCTCGGTTGTCGCGGGTGCGGCGGCATTTGGGCCGACACCGTGGCGTCCGTGGTGGCCACGCGGGTCAGGCAGGGTGATACCCTTGTCCTTGGCGCGCTTTTCCATCTCGGTACGGGTGGCGGTGGCGATTTGCTGGCGTTCTTCCGGCGTCTTTGCAGCGCGCATTTTTTCCTGGGTGGCGGTGCGTTCTTCCGGTGTCATCAGTTGCTGCGATGCTTGCGCGCCGTGCCGCATGACACCCGGTCCCATACCACCGTGTGCGCCAGGCCCCATGCCTGCACCCATCTGACCTGGATCTGCCGATACCGCGAGTGCCGCGATGCCGAGGCTGATTGCAGTGCCAATGCCGACGACTAATTTCTGTGTGCGTTCCATGATTTAATCCTTTAAAGGTAGTTGGGTTAGTTCCCGTGACTGATGTGTCGCGGTTGAAGTGATTAACGCACTAATACGCAAATAAGGTGTTGCAGAAAACCCCATTTTGGTATCGCTCCATTGCGAACAGCGGGATTGATACACTGCGTTACAATTTTCTTGCCCTCCATCGGCTATTCCCGCTATAACGACTTTATGGAAGCACTGGATCACATACTGGTTGTCGACGATGACCGCGAGCTTCGCAGCCTGCTTGCAGCGTATTTGCAGAAGCAAGGGTACCGCGTGACAGCGGTGGCGGATGGCAAGACCATGCGCGCAGCGATGAGTAGCTCGCACCCGGATATTGTGGTGCTGGATATCATGCTGCCTGGGGAAGATGGGCTATCGCTGTGCCGCGATCTGCGCGCGCGATCCGAAATCCCGATCATCATGCTGACAGCACGCACCGACGAAACTGACCGTATCGTCGGTCTTGAACTGGGTGCTGATGATTACATACCCAAGCCTTTCAATCCGCGCGAATTGCTTGCGCGCATAAAAAGCGTGCTGCGCCGGGCGCGATCATTGCCGGAGAATCTGAAGCCGGATCATGTGAGTCAGTTTCGGTTTGCCAACTGGTCGCTGGATACCGCGACACGCAATCTCATCTCGCCGGACGGCGTAGTGGTGGCGTTGAGCGGCACTGAATTCCGATTACTGCGGATTTTTCTGGATCACCCGAACAGTGTGTTGGCGCGCGATCAGCTGATTGATCTGATGCTGTCGCGTGATGCAGGCCCTTATGATCGCGCCATTGACGTACAGGTCAGCCGCCTGCGCCAGCGCCTTGGCGAAGGCGCGCGCGAGCCAGGCATCATCAAGACCGTACGAGGGCAAGGCTATGTGCTGGCTGTGCACGTGGAGGCCGCCAGCGCATGAGTTTCGTTCCGCGATCACTATTCAGCCGACTCATTTTGGTCATGCTGACCGGTCTGGTGGTTGCGCAATTGCTGAGTTTTGCCGTGCATATGCACGAACGCGGGGAAGTGCTCGCGCAGGCGACCGGCATGCAGTCAGCGCAGCGTATCGCTGACATTGTGCGATTGCTTGACCCTATGACTGCGGCCGAGCGCAAAAAAATTCTTCAGGTGCTGAACGTGCCGCCTCTTACGGTGACTCTGGACGGGCCGGTGCTGACGGCGGGCAGCACAGATGCCGATAGGGGTATGCGCGTAACCATGCTTACCACGATGCTGAAACGGTATCTGGCGGACGAACGGGATGTGCGGGTGGAAATCACCGCGATGGCCGCAAGTCTTCGGATGACAGGGAGAGGGCCAGGCAAAAAATGGCACGACGACAACAGTGATTGGACGCCGCCGATGATGCGCCATGCCGAAGGGCCAGACGTGCGATTCGTGGCCCAGTTGCGATTACAGGACGGGACGCTGGCAACCTTCGATACCCGTGCGCCAGGTACCACGACGAGTTGGCCTTACCGGCTACTACTGAGTATCGCTGTGCTGCTGGTAGCGGTGGTGCTGGTCTCGCTGATTGCTGTGCGCTGGGCGACAAGGCCGCTCAAGGTGCTGGCCGATGCAGCGGATGATTTGGGTAAAAACCTCAATCGTCCTCCGATGCCGGAGACGGGGCCGCTCGAGGTGGCGCGTGCCGCCCGTGCCTTCAACGCCATGCAGTCGCGATTGGTTGCCTACATCCGGGAGCGCACACAGGTGCTTGCGGCGATGTCTCATGACCTGAAAACGCCGATTACGCGGCTGCGGCTGCGTGCGGAATTGCTGGATGACGTGCAGTTGCGTGCCCGCTTTACCGGCGATCTGATGGAAATGGAGTCAATGGTGACGGCGGCACTCGATTTCTTGCGCGGCATGGAAGATGGCGAACCCGTACGGCCCGTGGATGTCATGTCCTTACTGGAAAGCCTGCAGGCCGATATCCAGGAAACGGGCGGTAGCGTAATGATTGCCGGCGAGACTCGCCGACCGTACACGGGGCGCGCGCAGGCGCTCAAACGATGCATTGGTAACCTGCTGGAGAATTCGGTCAAATATGGGCAACGCGCCAAGGTTATTGTTGACGACGGTGACGCTTGGCTTACCCTGCATATTGAGGACGAAGGGCCGGGGATTGCTGTCGACGAGATGGAAAAGGTTTTTGAGCCTTTTTATCGCCTGGAAGGGTCGCGCAACCGCGACACGGGTGGCACTGGACTGGGACTGACCATTGCACGCAGCGTCGCAAAACTGCATGGCGGGGATATCGTGCTGGCCAATCGCGCCGCAGGCGGATTGGAAGTGATCCTGACGTTATCCCGTGAGCAATAGCCACCATTTTAATCGCTGATTTTGTGCTATCAAGTTGCCCGAAGGTATTGACGGATTGCATTTCGGGCGATTGACCTTGTTTGGATCGAGCGATACAGTCTGGGTGCATGACGTGTCGCTACTGAATTCTGCGACTGAGCTGTAGAAGACTGAGGTAAGTGGTTATTCGAGGAAAATATTCTGAATCATACCTTTCCGTATCCGAGCTGATGCCCGATTTCATATCTGCCCGCGCCAGCGTCATTGGCGTAACCGTGACACTTGCATTCGCGGTCAATGGTGTGGCCTTTGCGCAGGCCTATCCGGCAAAGTCTGTTCGGATGGTGGTTCCGTTCGCACCAGGCGGTGGCACGGATGTGATTGCGCGCCACCTTGCATCGCGTATGTCAGATTCGCTCAAGCGGCAAATCGTAGTGGACAATCGTGCGGGGGCCAACGGCATTGTGGGCACTGAAAACGTGGCGCATGCGCCTGCTGATGGTTACACGCTGTTGTTTGTTTCAAGCCCGCACTCGGTTAATCCCAGCCTGTATGCCAAGCTACCCTACGACACGCTGCGTGATTTTGCGCCGGTTTCAATGGCGGCAACATCGCCTTATGTGCTGGTGGTGCATAGCTCTGTGCCGGCACGTAATGTCAAAGAACTGATCGCGCTGGCGAAAGCGCGGCCGGGGCAAATCGATTACGGCTCAGGGGGCAGTGGCAGTTCGGCGCATCTGGCTGCGGAGTTGTTCAACCAGATGGCAGGCATCAAGCTGCGCGAGATTCCCTACAAGGGTGCAGGCCCTGCGCTGTCGGCGGTGCTGGCCGGGCACATTGCGCTGGTATTTGGCAACGCGCTGACAGTAAAACCGCATATTCAAAGCGGTCGGTTGCGGGCGTTGGGAACTGCCAGCACCAAGCGCTCAGTGTCTGCGCCTGAAATGCCCACGATTGCCGAGTCTGGCGTGCCAGGCTATAGCGCGGATGCCATACTGGGGCTGCTGGCGCCCGCGCGGACGCCTCGGCCAATCGTTGAGTTGTTGAATGGCGAGGTGCACAAAGCGATGCGCTTGGCGGAAATGGCCGAGGCGATGAAGAACGTGGGCGTGGAGGTCGCATTGAGTACGCCGGAGGAATTTGGCCGCCTGATCGAATCTGAAATGCAGCGGTGGGGCAGGGTGGTGCGTGCGCTGAATCTGAAGGTGGAATAGTTTGGAATAGCGCGTAATGTTGAAGATATGCCCGCGAACGGTTTGTAGCAGCAGGCGCTGCGGCTAAATCTTCAGTTTCAGATGCTGCTTGATGATAGCCATAGCCGGGTTGTTTACCAGCAACGTACCGTTGACCGTGAATGTCGGAGTGCCCACAGCGCCGCCAGGAATATTGTTGGCAGCGAGCAGTTCGTTGAATTCATTCATGCGTGCCGGATCGCTGTCGACGAAATACTCGTTGAAAGGGATGCCCGCACTGTTTAGCTGTCTGCGTTTTTGTTCACAGTAGCCGCAGGTGGTGAGTGAATACATCACCACCTGATTGCCGGGTGCAAGCTGGTCTGCGACGTTGGCTTCTGCCATATCAGGCACGATTAAAAGGCGCGTACCGTAATACAGCGCGCCGATAACGATCAGGTATTTAAAGAGTCTACTCATCGATTTTGCTCTTTCACGAATAGCCAGTTTACGCTATTCACGGCATTATTTCGCTGATTCGATATCGGTCACAATAATCGCGCCAGCGATTTTCTCGGCGCAGAATTTAATTTTGTCGCCGGGGTTTACCTTGTCGAGCATGGCAGCGTCTTTAACCTGAAAGACCATGGTCATCGCGGGCATGTCGAGATTTTGGATCGGGCCATGGCGAATCGTAATTTTTTTTGCGTCCTTATCGACGCGGCGCACTTCGCCGTCGGTCATAATAGTGGCGGGCGCGGTTTTTTGTTCGGCAGCTTGTGCAACCGTAATGTGCGTGGTGGTGAGTGTGAATGGCACTGCAAGCAGCAGAGCAAGCGCCAGCGAGTATACGTATGATTTCATTTGGGATATCCTTAAAAAATTGAATAAAAACAAATAGTTACTGCTTAACTGTTACTTTGCCTATCATGCCGGCCTCGAAGTGGCCGGGAATCAGACAACCGAAGTTGAATTCGCCGTGTTTAGTGAATTGCCAAATCACTGTTTGTGTTTTGCCGGGCGCGACATGAGCCATGTACGGCTCGTCGTGTTCCATGCCAGGATATTTTTTCATTGCAGCCGCGTGTTCCTTCAGTTCCGTCATACTGCCGAGCACAAATTCGTGCATGATTTTTCCAGTGTTCTTGATGTTGAATTGGATAGTTTCTCCCTGCTTGATGGAGAGTCCTGCGGGTGCGAAGCGCATCTGGTCGCTCATGTCGACATTGATGGTGCGTATGGTTTTGTTCGGATCACCTTCACGTCCGAAAGATTTTTCTTCAGTTGAGATAGTTTTCTTTGCATCACTGTGTCCCGGCTTTGCCTCACCGTGTGCCCATGCGCCCGTACTAAAACCCACTAGGATTGCAGCGGCTGCCATTAAAGTCTTGTTCATCTACATCTCCTTGTTGGCGTTGAAAAACAGTTAGTGCCCACCGTGTCCAGTGGGCTTTCGTGCCTTGAGATCGCGTTCTGATGCCGTTTGTGGCGGGGATTGCGATGTACTTTTCAGCTGTGGCGCATTGCGCGCTGCAACGGGTGTCGCGCCCTTCCATTCATACGCCACTGTGCCTTGCGGGTGCTTGAACCAGCCGGGGTCTTTGTAATCGTTGCGCGCCAAACCTTCGCGTACTTTCACCACGCTGAACATGCCGCCCATTTCCAGCGCGCCAAACGGGCCTCGGCCGGTCATCATCGGCAGTGTGTTGTCGGGTATTTGCATTTCCATTTCAGCCATGTCGGCCATGCCGCGCTCGCCCATCACCATGTAATCGGGAATCAACTTGATGATTTTTTCGGCGACGCCGCGATGATCAACGCCAATCATGGTTGGTACACTGTGACCCATCGGGTTCATGGTGTGATGTGATTTGTGGCAATGAATCCCCCAATCGCCGGGTTCATCAGCGACGAATTCGAATGCGCGCATCTGTCCCACGCCGACATCGATGCTGACTTCAGGCCACTGCGCACTTTTTGGTACCCAGCCGCCGTCGGTGCAGGTCACCGCAAAATCGTAGCCGTGCATGTGTATCGGGTGATTGGTCATGGTGAGATTGCCGAAGCGGATGCGCACCCGGTCGCCTTTGCGCACCACGAAGGGCGCTATGCCGGGAAACGCGCGCGAATTCCAGCACCACAGGTTTTGGTCGAGCATGGTGTTGACCTTTGGCACAGCGGCGCCTGGCTCGATATCAAATGAATTGATCAGAAACACAAAGTCGCGGTCCACGCGATGCAGCGCCGGGTTTTTGGGATGCACGACAATGAATCCCATCATACCCATCGCCATCTGCACCATCTCATCGGCGTGCGGGTGATACATGAAGGTGCCGGATTTTTTCATCTCGAATTCATAGACAAAGGTTTTGCCGACACCAATCTGCGGCTGCGTTAGGCCACCGACACCATCCATGCCGTTGGGCAACAAAATGCCGTGCCAGTGCATGGTGGTGTGTTCGGGCAATTTGTTGGTGACGAAAAAGCGAACTTTGTCACCTTCAACGCATTCGATGGTGGGGCCCGGCGACTGGCCGTTATAGCCCCACAGTTGCGCCGTCATGCCGGGTGCAATCTGGCGGCGCACCGGCTCGGCGACGAGATGAAATTCCTTCCAGCCGTTGTTCATGCGCCATGGTAGCGTCCAGCCATTGAGCGTGACCACCGGGTTGTAGGGACGGCCATCGGGTGGGATGAGTGGTGGCTGCGTGTCGGCGTTGTTCTGCATCGGGGCTTCGGGCACTGCGCCTTGTGCGGCGCGACTTACCGTGGCGGCGGTGAGTAGTGCGCCAGCAGCACCAGCAGCACGCAGGAAATTGCGGCGCGTATTCATAAGTGAGTTCATGGCTGATTCCCTGTGATTAGTGTTCAGCGGTGGTGGGCTTCATTGGGGCAGCGCCAGCAGACAGCGCCATAGCGCCCGGCGATTTTCCGCTCAGCGCCAGATTCAGCGCCGTTTCGGCAAGCCAGAAATCACGCTGTGCATCGATGGTGGCCGACACGGCGGCGATCTGCTGGCGCGCATCGGCGAGCAGTTCAAATACGCTCATCAGATTGGCGTTGTAACGCAGCAGCACTTCTTCGGAGATATTTTTTCGCAGCGGCACGATTTCGTCGCGATAGTGTTGCGCAAGATCGAACGCGGTGCGATACGCCGAGTACGCCTCACGCACTTCGGAGCGTGCGCGCACGGCAATCTCAGCAGCGCGATGCACCGCCTGCATATACGTGTACTCGGCACGCGCGATTTTTGCGCCACCCCAATCAAAGATCGGCAAACGGAGTTCAATTTCGTATCCGGTCTGGCGCGGCTGATTGCTGGCGCTGTTGCGCTGGTAGCCCACTTCAAACACGTTGATGAAACCGGTGGCACGCGTAAGCCCGAGCGTTGCGGCAATATTTTGTGCCTCCTGCATCGCGCCCTGCACATCCAGGCGGCTGTTAATCGCCTGCGTTTCAAGGTCACGCATGTCGCGTGCGGATTTGGGCAATGCTGGCAATCGCCCGGGGATACGGAACTTCGTGTCTTCGCCCCACAAACCCATGAGCCGCGTCAGTTGCTCGCGTTGGCCCCGCGCATTCTGCTGTGCGCGCGCCAGTTGCGCGGTGGCTTCGGCATAAAACACCTGTTCGCGAGCATGATCAAGTTTGCTGAAGTTGCCGGCGGTGGCCATGCGCCGCGCCAGTTCCGCACTGGCTTCGGCGGCTTGCTTGACCTGTTCCGCATAGGTTGCGGATTCTTGCGCGGCAACGGCTGTGTACCACGCACGGCGCGTGTCGGCTGCCACTTGCAGCACCTCCGCAGCGACGCGCCCTTGCGTCAGTGCGAAGCGGCGTTTTTCCAGATCAGTGCGCAGTGGCATCGTGATAAGCCCCAGCACATCGAGCAGGAACGTGCGATCGATTTCAAGCTCATCCGCGCGCCGCAAGCGCGTGAACGAAAATCCGGGATTGCGCAGTCGGCCTGCTTGCACCACATCGGCTTCAGCGATACCAAGGTCGGCATAGGTGGCCTGTAATCCGCGGTTGTTGAGCAATGCCAGCTTTACCGCGTCGTCTGCGGCGAGCGGTTGGGTCAACAGTTCGCGCGTAGATGCGCGTGCGGCTTGTGTTTCGGGTTCGCTGCGCAGCCAGGTGGAATCCTGCTGAATACGGCTGCGCGTCAACGCATTCACAGCGTCGATGCCGCCGTCTTTTGAGAACGTGCTGCAGCCTGCGGTGAGGAGTGCCATTGATACCACAAGTATTTGTTTATAAATCATTTTTTATGCTCCAGCGGATACGGCTTGGATGCTGCTGCTGGGGCCGTGTGTGCAGAGGATGCTTGAGGCACACCCGGCCTGCTGCTGAAAATACCCAGATGCCCACCCGCCTTGTGAACTTCGTCATTCAATTCGCGCCACGGTGCAAGGTTTTGCGCGCGAAACGGTTGGTAGTCCTTGAACGCGGATTGATACTGAACGTCCGGCACGCGCACGTTGGCGCTGGTAGCGGATGGTGGTGCAGCCGTTTCCGCTGCACGAGCGCCAAACGTTGTCAGCGCGGCTGGCAACAAAGCCGCAGCAAAAATACGGTAGTACATAGCGATCCTCTCGATTCAGATTGCGCGCGCGAGCCGGTTGCTCATGCGCATACACAAACGTGACGCGTGCCAAAGGCGCGCGCCAGACTCATCAGAACAAGCGAGGATTAACCGCGCGGAGGGCGGTCGGGAGAGTCAGGAATGAAAAGCGTTGCAAGCGGCAAGACCACTCGCGATACATCAAAAAATTTGTGAGCAGGGCTGGCAATGGCTCTGGATGACGTGCCGGTGTACACCTGATGACAGCACAAATGATTGGTGGTGTCACTGTCGTGATCATTGCCTGCGGGAGCGCTGGGATCAACGGGTTGTGTGACTTTGCTGTGCGGCGATTGCTGCGCGATGTTGTGCCCAAGGTGTTCATGGCACGGATTGGCTGCGCCCGCGTGTCCGGCGACTTTTTGCATCGGCATGGCAGCCGCCGCCGCCCCCTGCAGTGGCAGTAGCAGCATGATCAGCAGTAGCAACAGTTTGCGCGAGCCCAGCATAAGAACTCTTTAAATATTGTTTAAAAACAAATGCTTACGAAAAACGTGAGGATCTATCTAGTTGCCGTTATATTGTGTTGACCACAGTAGTAGGAACAGGTTCCGGTGCTCAGTGTATTAGCAGGTTCAAGCCTGCACTTTCAGGTTAAGCATCATGCCCTGATCTTCGTGCTCAAGATTGTGGCAATGGATCATGTAGACCTGATCGCCGTTGAACGGATGCGTAAAGTCGATGGCGATGCACACCGTTTCACCCGGCCATACCAGCACGGTGTCTTTCCAGCCTAGATCGCTGGCGGCGAGACCTTTGTCACCCGCGTTACCCACGGCGAGTTTTTTCTGCTGCTCCGGACTACCGATGCGCTCAAGTACATGAAACTGAAAGCCGTGGATGTGAAACGGATGTGGCATGCTGGCTTCCGCATTTTTAATATTCCACACCTCCGTTGCGTCACGCTTGACGGTGATGGGCGTTTTTTCATCCTGATAGGTTTGGCCATTGATGCGCCACACCATCTTGACGTGATCGAGGGTGATGACGCGCGGTGACGCGCAGTTGGCGGCAATCGGCACTATGCGTGACAACATTGC
>CANKUB010000145.1 GCA_947486575.1 Betaproteobacteria bacterium
CCAGAAGATCAGGGACCAATCTCAAAATCGTCGGCACGCGGTTGTCGGGCGCAATCTGCACTACGAGAGCAACCGGCAAATCTGCGCTCTGCTGATACTCGATATTTTGTTTTGGTCGCAGCTTATCAGCACTTCAAAACCGTTGTCGGCCATGAGTTTCAGCAAACGGCCATTTGACACCCCCGACCACCCCATCGTCTGAACATTGCGAACAAAATGACCCGATAGCTCGAAACCCAGCGCTTTGGGCACTGACTCGTCGAGCAGGATTTTCATGCCGCCAAAAGAGCGCGCTGGCTGTCTTCCAGTAGTTGCACGGCTTGATCGCGGCGCACGGATGGAAACTGTTCGAGAAAGGTATCGATGGTGTCGCCGCCCTCGACATAATCAAACAGGGTCTTGATGGGCACCCGCGTGCCGACAAAGCAGGGGGTGCCGCCGAGAATTTCCGGATCGGTTTTTACGACGGACGACGCGAGGGACATAGTCGCTCCTGCTGTAATGAAATTGCCGGTTTTCATGGTAGTGCAATCGTGAGCAATGGGAAAGTGGCAAGCGGTTAGATATATCGTTGCGTTACACCTCCAACCCCGCAAGCTCCCCCAGCGAAACCGGTTTCAACGGCGGCCGCACATTAAACACCCCTGTCTCAGCCATGCCCACGCCGCGCGCCGCAGCAATCACCTCCGCCGCCGCCAACCCGCATAGGCGTCCCTGACACGGCCCCATGCCGCAGCGCGTGAACGCCTTGACCTGATTGGGCCCCATGGCCCCCAGCCCCACGGCGTCGCGCAACTGGCGCGCGGTGATGGATTCACAGCGGCAGACCAGCACGTCGTCTCGGGGCACGAGCAGACTCGCGCGCGGGGCAAACAGTTGATCAAGAAACGGGCGCACCGGCAGGTGCTTCGTCAATTCTGCTCGTAGCGGCGCAGCCTCGACGTCACGCTGCTCTTGGGTAATCACACCGATGGCACGTGCAGCTTCCAGTGCCGCCAGTTTGCCCTGTACCGCTGACGCTTCCGCACCCACGATGCCGGCGCAATCGCCGGCGGCGGCATACCCCTCGACACTGAGATTGCCCCAAACATCCACTTCTGGCGCAAAGCTGCGTTGCAGCGCATCCCAGCGGTGTTTCGCGCCGAGAGAACGCGTGGCATGCGCATTGGGCACTACGCCCTGATGCAGCATCAACATCGCCACGGTTTCTTCGCGCCAGTGACCGCCCGCGTGGTAACGAACCACACTGACGTGTTCATCACCTTTGGCTTCCACAGCAGACACATCCTTGACGATGCGCACTCCCGCCTTGCGCACCATTTTCTGCAGGGCCATGCCGCGATCCAGATAGGCGCGATTGCGCAGCGCACCGGCGGTGTAGCGCAGGGCATGCGCATAGTTGCTCTTGGGGGTCGTATCGAGGATGCCCGCAATAGGGCCGCCCGCCTCAATCACCTGCGCCGCATAGAGCCATAGCAGCGGACCGCTGCCCGCGATCCATGTTGCTTCCGGGGGTAACCACTGCGAGGTCTTGTAGAGAATCTGTGCCGCGCCAACCGTCATCACGCCGGGCAATGTCCATCCGGGCAATGGCACGGGCCGCTCCATTGCACCAGTGGCAAGCAACACACGGCGCGCGCTGATGCACGAGGCGCGCTCGCCATTGGTGACATAGACTTTACCGCCCGCTTCCAACTGCCACACCTGGGTTGCCGCCTGATAGGCAGCACTGCTCGCGCGGAATTCCTGCGTCAGCCGCAGGCCACGCGCCGAATCGGCTTGCGACACGCCCGGCTTCTCTACACCAGCTTGACCCCGGCTTTCGATGCCGCGATAAATTTGTCCGCCGGGATCCGGCTGCTCATCCAGCAACAACGTGGCAACGCCTAGTTTTGCCGCCGTCGCAGCTGCCGCCATCCCTGCCGGGCCTGCGCCGATGACCAGAAAATCATAAGTGCGGTTCATGGCCATACCTCCACGCCGCCCACAGTGGTCTGTCGCTCGATACGCATACCTTCGCGCACGCGCACCATGCACGCCTGGCGCGACGGTATTCCATCGATCACCATCAGGCATTCGAAACACACACCCATCATGCAGTACGGCGCGCGCTTCTCGCCGGTTACGGGCGAAGTGCGTGTGTAACCGAGGCCCGCTTTCAGTGCAGCACCGGCCGCGCTGTCGTGGGCGTGTACTGCCAAGGGCTTGCCCTCGACATAAACCGTAATCAAGTTGGTGCTCATTTCCGCGTTCATATCAATCGCCGTCCATGAAAGGGTTCAATGTCCGGGCCCAGCTTGCCCTGATGTATCGCCGCCGCCAGATCGTTGGCATGCACCGCCGCCAGCGTCACGCCCGAATGACAGGTTGCGATAAAGGCACCGGGGTAACGTTCGGATTCCTCATACACCGGGCATTCGTCTTTGGTGAGTGTGCGCAAGCCCGCCCAAGTGCGCACAATGCGCACACCCGCAATAGCCGGAAACACGCGGACCGCGCGCTGCACCATGGCTGCACTGGCCTTGGGCGTGGTGGACACATCGTAGCCCACTTCCTCATTGGTGGTGCCGATCAGCAACGTGCCCTCGGCCGTCTGACGCACGCCATTGGCAGGCAAGATACCCATAGGCGCGACGCGTTCGCTGACCAGAATTTGTCCGCGCTCGGCAATGATTTCAACGTCAAAGCCCAATGATTTTTCCAATGGCATGTTGCCGTGCCCGGCTGCCAGCACCACCTTGGGCGTAGAGATGACGCCGCTTGCGGTGTGCACTTCAAAACGGCCCGCCACCGGCTTGACCGTCAACGCAGGCGAATTCGGACGATAGTCTGCACCATGCTTTTTCAACCCCGCATGCAGGGCATGCAGCAGAAACAGCGGGCTGCAGGTGCCGTCGTGCGGCCCATAGGATGCGCCCAGCACCTCGTACCCCAGCTGCGCACGCGGCATCAGTTGCATGAGCTCGGCGCGGTCAATGATGCGCGCCTCATAAGGGTCTTTCTCCGCTTGCTCGCGCATGCGGCGGATCGTTTCCGAGCGGGTTTCGAATTCCGCCTCCGACAGACAGTAATTCAGACCGCCGGATTTGACGTAATGCGTGCTGACGCCCGTCTCGTCTTTCAATTCATCGGAAAACTGCTGCCAGATATCCGCTGAACGCCGTGTCCAGAAGCCATACGCCGGCATGCCGTCGCCTTTGCTGTGCAGCCACACCAGCCCGAAGTTCACGCGTGACGAACGTATCGCATTATCCCCTTCGTCCAGCACCACCGGCTTCACGCCGCGTTTGGCCAGCCCATAGGCGATGGCCGAACCCACCACGCCGCCGCCGATGACGACGCATTCCGCTGTGTTTTGCACATTGCGCTCCGCGTTACTAAATTAATGAAATTATGTTTAAAAACAATGAGTTATTATATTACATCCGACGACGACGCACAGTCCGTCGCAATTTCCGCAAGCCCACGGTCACTCATCAAAACACATTTGCCGATAACCTTCCGCTCGGCCACCATTTGCAGCGCTTCAGCCGCTTGATCAAAACCAAAGCGGCGATGCACCAGTGGTTTCAGCGCACCGTCACGTACCTTGTCGAGCAACCCCGACATCAGCTCCGCCCATCGTTCAGGGTTGCGTTGGGTGAATCCGCCATACGGTGCACCCACCACCGACAAGCCGCCGAAGAGAATCCTGTTCGCTGGTGCCGCAGGAATGCGTCCGCCCGCAAAGCCGACCACCAACAACCGGCCATCAATGGCCGTGGAGCGCATGGCCGCATCGAACACATCGCCGCCCACCGGATCAAACGAGACATCCGCGCCGCGATCTCTGGTCAGTTCACGGATGCGCTCGGCCAGCGGCTCGGTGCGGTAGTTCACCGTAAAGTCAGCTCCCTCGGCCTGCACGGCGCGCAGCTTTTCATCATCACCGCCAGTGGCAATCACCGTCGCGCCCATCATCTTGCCGAGTTTGACGGCGGCGAGGCCCACGCCGCCCGATGCGCCATGCACCGCCAGCACGTCGCCCGCCCGCAGTGCCGCTCGGTGTGCCAGCGCGTAGTAACTGGTTCCGAAATTCAACGGAAAACCGGCAATGTCTGTAAGCCGTATGCCCGCGGGCACATGCACCGCTCGCGCGGCGGGCAAGGTCACTTCATCAGCGAAACAAGCGCGCACATCATTGTTTTGCAACAGCACGCGGTCACCTGCCTTGAACTTTGTCACGCCAGCGCCACACTCGGCCACAATGCCGGCGCCTTCCGTCCCCAGCACGAAAGGTGGTGTAAGTTTCACCTGATAGCGGCCCGTGGTGACCAGCAGATCGCCAAAATTAACCCCCCCCGCGTGCAAGGCCACGCGAATGTCGCCGGGGCCGGGCGCGCGTGATGGCCAGTCCATCAACGTCAGCGCTGGCGGTAAGCCCCATTCGGTCAGCGCCGAGCAAACGACGGCTTTCATGAGCCAGCGTCCCAGGCACCCGCACTCAAGCCCTGCTGCACCAGCCGAGTCTTTTCTACCTTGTTCGTGCCGGTGCGCGGCAAGGTATCCACAACCTCGATGTAACGCGGCCACATGAATTTCGGCAGCCGCTCCTTCAACCACGCATGCAGTTCGGCGGGCGCCAGCTCAACGCCCGCCTTGAGCACGGCCACCAACCGTATATCGTCCTCACCCGCAGAAGCGGCATGCGCCAGCACTACGCACTCGGCTATCGCAGGATGCGCCGACACACCACGCTCCACATCGGTCGAAGACACATTTTCGCCGCGCCGCCGGATGCGCTCTTTTTTGCGGTCAATATAGAAATAGTTGCCCTCAGCATCGCGCCGCAGAATATCGCCGGTGTGAAACCACAGGTTGCGCCACGCCTCCAGCGTTGCCTGCGGCTTGTTGTGATACCCCTGCATCAGCAGATACGGTTTGCGCGGACGGCCCACCAGCTCGCCGGGTTGGCCTGTGGGCACCGGCACATCGTGGTCATCCACCAAAGCGATATCCCAGTCTTCATGGGCACGGCCCGTGGAACCGAGCGTGCGTTGCGCATATGGAAAATACAGCAGGTAGCTGGTTTCCGTCATGGCAAAGGCTTCCAGCGTGCGCACGCCGAAACGCGCCTCAAACGCCAAATCATGCGCGGCATTAAAAATCGCCCGCAGCCGGTGGGCACGGTCGAATGTGCCGGGCGGCTGCGCCTTGATCAGCGGCACTATCGCATGTACCACATACCCAAGCGTGGCATTGCATTTCGCGGCCTGCTCCCAGTAGCGTGATGCGCTGAAGCGCTCATCAATCACGGCGTGCGCACCCAGCACCAGGGCGGGCAGCGCGCACATGCGGCTCGACAAGCCATGAAACAACGGCAAGGGGGAATACAAGACGTCGTCGCGTGTCATGGCGGAAAGACGCATGAAGGTGCACGCCGAGGTAAATGTCAGTGCGTCCGGCAGCATGACACCTTTGGCCGGCCCGGTGGTACCGGAGGTGTACGAGATCATCTGTATGCGCCGGTAATCGGCTGGCACTTCGGGATCGTCATCGCCGCGCTGAAACAGGTCCTCAAAACGGACCAGACGATCCCCATCCACAATCTTGTCCGCACCCTGACTATCGCCCGCCACGGCAAGCCACGGAATTAACCGCTTAAATTCGGTGCGCATGGAATCCAGTGCCGGCAGCAGCTCGTCCTTGACGATAACGGCGTGCGCCTGCGCATCTTCGATTTGCGCTTCCAGCAGCACTCCTTTCAGATTGGTGTTCAGCGGCACTATGGTTGCGCCCAGCAGGCTGCACGCGTACCAGGTAAATATGAATTCCACGCAGTTGGGCAGCAGCAACAGCACGCGGCTGCCCTCGTGAATGCCGCGTTGCGCCAGACCGCGTGCAAGATCGCGGCAACACTGCTCTGTCTCCAGAAAGGTGAATGTAGTGGCACCAAAAGTCAGATAGGGCCGGTTGGCATCCTCCCTCGCGCGCAGGCGCAGGAAGCGGCCAATGCTCCGTTGCGACAGAGGCAGGTCATACAGGGGGTGGCCGTAGGCCGGCGTGTCGGGGTCGGCGTTCATAGTGCGGATCAATACGGGCGCGGCATTGGCCGCGAGGCAGTCTGGCGTCGTATAGTACACCCGTAGCGCAACACACCGCGCAGCTTAAGGATAACCATGAGACGCATGTTACTGTTGTTGAACGTATTTTTGATGGCAGTGCTTTCATTACCAGTGAACGCACAGCCTCAGGGCGCCACGCCGGGCGGCGCAGCGGGTGCAACCAACACCTATCCCAGCAAGCCGATACGCCTGCTGATACCGTTTGCCACGGGCGGCGGCGCAGACGTAGTGATGCGCCCCTTCGTGCAAAAACTGAGCGACGCACTTGGTCAATCCATCGTCTATGAAAACCGCGGTGGCGCGGGCGGCGTGCTGGCCGGTGAGACAGTGGCGCGCGCGGCACCGGACGGTTACACGCTGCTGGCGGGCGCGGTATCGGTAATGACCGTTACCGTGAATCTGATGAAAATGCCGTTCGATCCGGTGCGCGACTTCGCGCCTATCACCCGCGTCGCCGACGTGTCGAGTCTGCTCGCCGCGCGCCCGGGCTTTACACCGCGCACGCTGAAAGAGATCGTCGAGTATGCAAAGGGCACGCCCGGCAAATTGATATGGGGCGTATCCGGCATCGGGTCATCCGGCCATCTGGCGATGGAGCGTTTCCGGCTGGAGCAGGGCATAGACGTGACCCAGGTGCTCTACAAGGGGGCTGGTCCGGGCACGCTGGCACTGATGAGCGGTGAAGTCGACATCATGTCCGCCAATCCCGGCGTGTTCATGCCCCACATCAAATCGGGCCGCCTGCGTCCCCTTGCGGTGTCGAGCGCCAAACGCATCGCCATCATGCCTGATCTGCCGACCTACGCGGAGATGGGCTTTCCCGGCTATATCCACGGATCATGGTACGGTTTGGTCGCGCCCGCAGGCACGCCCGCCGCCATCATTAACCGGATTTACAGCGAAAGCGCCAGAGTGCTGAAAGACCCGGACTTGAACAATCTCTTCGCACGGGATGGCGGTGTTGCCGTTGGCAATTCACCGGAGGACTTTGGCCGTTTTATCCGCGCTGAAATCGCGGACTCCGCGAAAGTCATCAAGGCAGCAAAAATCAAGCTCTAGCCACCTGACGCCTACAGCGCCACCAATGTCTTGAACCCGCCCCAGAACATGCGCTTGCCGTCGAATGGCATGGTCTTTGCATTCATCATCGACGCAAGGCGCGGGTCTTTCATCACCTTCGCCATGATGCGATCACGCTGCACGCGCGATTTGTAAACGAAGTAGGCAAAAATCACGATCTCGTCCGGCTTGAGTTTTACGCTCTGCGGAAACGACGTGTATTTGCCAGGCTTTACATCGTCGGCGACGCATTCCCTATAGTCCAGCGCACCATACGCACGCCACACCTTGGCACAGGTGCGCGCCAGACGGCGGTAGGCATCGAGATTCTTTTTGGGTACCGGCGCCACAAAACCGTCTACATAGCTCATTTTATTTTTCTTTAAAAACAATAAGTTAAATCAACCACCGCTTAACGCCTGCACGATTGTCACATCGTCACTTGCGCGCAACGGCTGCTTTAGGTTGTCCACCTGCTCGCCATTGATGAAGATGCGAATATGCCGGCGCACGTTGTCCTGCTCATCGATCATGCGAAACCGAATGCCGGCATATTGGCGATCCAGATCGAGCAGCAACTCAGCCAGGTTTGCGCCACTGGCCTCGGCCTGACTGCTCTCGGTGTAGGAACGCAACGCGCTGGGGATCAATACTTTCATGTTCACGCATCCCGGCTACTACATGAGCGCCGTTTCCACCGCATAAATTTCAGGCAGATTACGCGCGATGCATGCCCACTTGAGGCCCTCATCGCGGCTCATCCACAGCTCGCCGCTGGTGGTGCCGAAGTAAAGACCCACAGGGTCACGCGTGTCGCCCGTCATGCACTGGCGTTTCACTGTCCACCAGCCCTGTGATTTGGGCATACCCGCGTCCTGCCGCTGCCACGTCTTGCCTGCATTTTTCGTGACATAGACCGCAGGCTTGCCGTCGGGGCTGGTTCGCGGCCACACGCCGCTGCCGTCCATCGGGAACACCCACGCCGTGTTGTCGTCACGCGGGTGCACCACCAACGGAAATCCGACGTCGCCCACCTTCTTCGGCATGCTTTTACCAATGCGCAGCCACGTATCCGAGGGCCGGTCAATGCGGTAGATGCCGCAATGATTCTGCTGATAAATACGATCGGGATTCGATGGGCACATGCGCAGGCAATGCGGATCGTGACACGTTGGCAGTTTCGGATCCAGACCGTAGCCTTGAACCACCTCCATACCGTCGATCAGCACTTTCCACGATGCGCCGCCGTCGTGCGTCTCATGCACGCCGCCACCCGACATGCCGATATACAAATGTTTGGCATCGCGCGGGTCAACAATGATCGAATGCAGCTTGGGGCCATCAGGCGTGCCATCCTGTACCGTGCCCATCCACTCGCGGTATTGCGGATCATCGTTGATGATTGAAAACGGCGCCCACGTCACACCGCCGTCGGCAGAGCGGAACAAGCCTTGCGGCGAGGTACCTGCGTACCAGACATTAGGTTCATTCGCATGCGCGGGCGTGAGCCAGAACGTGTGATCGACACTGCGCCCTTTTTGGCCCCCTGGTACATCGGGCACCTTGGCGAAGGCCGGTGGCTGCGTCGACTCTTTCCAGGTCTTGCCCATATCCGTAGAACGAAACACCGTGGGGCCGAGATGCCCGGTTTTGGCTGCTGCCAGTAACGTGCGATTGTCGCGTGGATCAAGCACCAGATGGCTGATGGTATGGCCCAGAAAATGCGGGCCATCCACGCGCCACTTCCTGCGTGAGGCATCACCGTGAAAAACCCAAGCCCCTTTGCGCGTAGCAACGAGTATCACGGCGCGTTTAGCGGTTGATTTTTTTGCTTTGGCAGGCATGACTGTCTCCTTTTTAAGCCGTAGTTAGATGCTGCACGGTGGGTTGTGACTTCGCGGCGGCAACTGCCTCGCGTATCGGCCGTATCGGCCGCACCTCGATGCTGCCGACGCGTGCGGGGGGAATCTTCGACGCGATCTGTAGCGCCTCGTTGAGATCACGCGCCTCGATCATATAGAACCCGGCAAGCTGCTCTTTGGTTTCGGCGAACGGCCCGTCGGTAATTGACATCTTGCCGCTGCGCACGCGCAAGGTAGTTGCAGTCTGCACGGATTGCAGCGCCTCAGAGGCAATGCAGTGGCCACTCGCGCGAATACCGGTATCAAATTCCACGCAGTCTTCATCGGGCAATTCATGCAGGCGGTTCTCATCAAGATAAACCAGGCAAAGATATTTCATCGGCGATCCCCTTAAGGTTTTTCCGCAACGGCTTTGAGATTTGCAAGCCCCGCCTCAAAATCCGGCCCGACCATTTTGTCCATGCTCATAAACAAACACATGATCTTGGAAATAAAATTACTCTTGCCCTCCATGCTCCAGGCGACTTCTGTTGCATCCGCTGCAGGAGACAGCGTGAAATTAACCGTGTTTTGCGCCTCGAAGGGTTTAATAAAACTAAGCGCGATGGTCAGCTTGTTCGGCACTGCCGCATCCGTGATCTCCATGCCGCCCTGCCCCACCTCCTTGTTGCCTTCCCACTTGTAGGTGGCACCCTTGCCAGCAGTCACCGCGCCAAACGTGCGCTTCATCGCCGGGTCCTTTTTCTCCCACGGCGACCAGGCAGCCCACTGCTTGAAGTCATTCAATATGGCAAAGATTTTTTCGGGCGTCGCCTTGATGGAGGCCTTTCGTTCAAGGCGGAACGTATCCGGCTGCATCGCAGCGACGATGAGAATGCCGGCAATGACCAGCGCAATAACGATACCGATGATCTTGAACATGGGTGAACGCCTTCCGTTTTAAAAGTTGATAAAGTGTGGCTAACTATTGTGTGCGCGCTGCAACGTGGCGATATCCAGTTTACCCATTTGCAACAGCGCCTGCATGACCTTGCCGGCGTTCCCGCCGGTCATCCATTGCGGCAGATTCGTGGGAACAATTTGCCACGATACGCCAAATTTGTCTTTCAACCAGCCGCAACGTTGCGCAGCCCGGTCGCCGCCCGCCGCGAGATTGTCCCAGTAATGATCGATTTCATCCTGCGATTCGCAGTTCACCACAAACGAAACGGCCTCGTTGATTTTGAAATGCGGACCGCCGTTAAGCGCTACAAATTTTTGACCGTCCAGTTCAAACGCGACGGTCATGGCAGAGCCCTCTATTTGGCCGGAGGCCGCCGCACCTTCCTTGCCGTAACGCGCGATGGTGACGACGCGTGCGTTTTTGAATGCGGACACGTAATAGCTCGCGGCCTCTTCAGCCTGATTGTTGAACCATAAAAACGGGGTGATTCGCTGCATGACAATTCCTTTCGTTATCGTGCGTTATGGCGCGCAATGCCGCTTCAGCGCGCTCGCCACAATCGATCTGATCTTGCGCAGCACGCGCCGCGCATCGGGTTCCGCCGCTGCAAGATAGGCGTCGGCCGTGGCATAAACAGGCTTTTTGGTCATGTGGGCGAGGCGGCAGATGCGTTTTTTAACCATCGGTTTTAAACAATAATTTCAGAACAGGGCAAACCATCAATTTCGCGAACCTGCCGCACGTCAATGTAGCCCAGTCGCGCGCCGGGAATACGCGCCGCAATGTCGATGGCTGCCGCGCGATCTTCAGCCTCAATCAGAAAATAGCCCGCGGTTTGTTCATGTGTTTCGACAAACGGACCATCGGTCACCGAGCATTTGCCGTCACGCACACGCACGCGGGCGGCGATGGTGCTGGGCAACAGAGGCGACGCGTGCAGGTATTGGCCCTTGGCATGCAGGTCATGCGTCACCTGCACCGATTCGGCCAGCAGATCACGTTTCACCGGATCGCTAATCGCGGCAAAATGGGCTTCGTTGTGATGTATCAGAAGCAGGAATTTCATGGCAGCTAAGTGTTTGCGTTGTGTGCCGCCTGCTCGCGCTGACGTTCTTCCTGCGCTTTCAATTCCGGCGTCAGTGCATCCCCAAAATCTTCCGGCGAAAATATTTGCCGGATTTCCACCTCACATTCATCCGGGTGTGGGTTGGGACATTTTTTCAACCACTCGACCGCTTCGTCCATAGACTGGCATTGCCATATCCAGAAGCCCGCCACCAGTTCTTTCGTTTCAGCAAAAGGCCCGTCGATCACTGCGCGCGCCTTGCCCGAAAAGCGCACGCGCTTGCCTTTCGACGTTGGGTGCAAGCCCTCGCCCGCGAGTATCACGCCCGCCTTGACCAGTTCCTCGTTGTATTGCCCCATGGCTTCGAGCATTTCCCGGCTTGGCATGACACCGGCCTCGGAATCCCTGCTGGCTTTGACAATGACCAGAAATCGCATATCGTATCCTGTTGATTTTATTGAACTAATCTTACTGACGCCATTTAATCTGAAGTTCCTCCACGCAAAAGACGAATTTCTGCTTTAGCATCATAGGCTTAGGTGTTTTTCTGATGCGGCGGTGCTGGCTACACGGTGATGGATTGCAGCAGTTGCATGGCGTGCGCCTGTTTTGAGTTTGCA
>CANKUB010000146.1 GCA_947486575.1 Betaproteobacteria bacterium
GGCGAACCTGGCACGCAGTCGTTGTGGAAAGGCTTCCAGGAACTCATTCCCTTGACTGAAATGTATCGAATCATGAAACCGCGTAACATAAATTCAAAATCTTCAACACGAAAAAAATGTGGGTAATGACTAGGGCATACCAGGGGGTAAAAAAGGATAAGCATTTGATTTTATTTAATTTTTTTCTAAGCATGTTATTGACAAGCAGCGTGTTTGTGCATGCACAGCCCCCTGTGGCGTATCCCACCAAACCCGTCCGCGTAATCATCCCGTTTCCACCGGGTTCCAGCACCAATGACATCCTCGGTCGGGCGCTGGCGCAACGCCTGTCCGAAGCCCTCGGCCAACAGTTCACTGTCGATAACCGGCCTGGCGCGGGCGACAATCTCGGCTCTGAAATGGGCGCCAAGGCCGTGCCCGACGGTTACACGCTGCTGATCGGCACCAATGGCCCCATCGGCATCAGTCCTCACATCTACAAGTCGCTGGGCTACGACCCGCTCAAGGACCTGACGCCGGTAACGCTTTACGCCATGGTGCCCTACGCGATTATCGTAAACGCATCAGTGAAAGCGAATACGTTCAACGAACTCATCGCAATGGCGAAAGCAAGCCCCGGCAAACTGCTCTACGCTTCGCCCGGTAACGGCAGCACGCCTCACCTTTGCATGGAAATGTTCAAGCGTCAGAACGGCATCGACATCGTGCATGTTCCCTACAAGGGCGGCGCGCCGGCAACCGTGGATTTACTGGCCGGACAAGTGCACGTGTTCTGCCCCGGCTTGCCGCCAGTGCTGCCGCACATCAAATCCGGCAAGCTGCGGGCACTCGCCATAACCATGCCGAAGCGCACGCAATATCTGCCTGATGTCGCCACGGCAGGCGAGCAAGGGCATCCGAAGTTTGACGTGAACTCGTGGGTCGGCCTGCTGGCGCCAGCAAAAACGCCGCCGGCCATCATTGATCGGCTGCATGCGGAAATCGCGCGCATCATGAACACGCCGGAAATGACAGCGCACGTTATCAATAATGGCGCCGATCCGATGGCGTTAGGGCCTGCGGAATTCGGCGCCTTTCTGAAAGCCGAATCGTCCAAGTGGGGGCAGGTCGCAAAGGCTTCGAATCTGCGCATTGATTAATGCATTTGCTCGATCCTGCTACCGCATCGAGACTGCTTATTGCAATACGATGTGGCACAGGTGACTACCCAATTTCACCCGGCAGCGGAGAGCGATCTGGAAACACTGCGAATTCATCCGGCTGTAAAATAACCGGGTTACTTGCCGGGGCTGCAGCCATGTTGCCTCGCTGCCATCAACATTTACCCAGGAGTATCGAGTGAAAATCGCAGAGATCAAGGCTTACCCACTTTCGATACCGCTGAAGGACATGCCTGCACGCGGCATCGGCAGGCCAGTCAAGAAAGACGCGGTGGTGGTCAAGGTCAAACTGGAAGACGGCACCGTGGGCTGGGGTCAAAGTCATGACGCCTTGGCGCCAACAGTAGTAGCAAGTCTGGTGGAACAAAACCTCGCACCTATCGTTATCGGCGCGGACGTTATGGCGTTTGAGGACATCTGGCAACTGGTGTTCAAAAAGCAGATGCAGATTCACGGCCCGGGCAACAGCCTGTATGCCGCGATGGGTGGCGTGGATATGGCACTGTGGGATGCGCGAGGCAAGTATCTGAAGCAGCCAGTGTACAAGTTGCTCGGGGGCAGCAAGAAGAAAATGCGCGCCTATGTCGGCGGCTGGTCGTTCGGATTTAAGCCGGTGCCGGAAATCGTCGAAGAAGCGCTGGGCTACGTGGCCAGGGGATTTACAGCAATGAAACTGCGGCTCGGCGATAGCGTAGCGATGGATTTGAAACGCGTCACCGCAGTGCGCAAGGCGGTGCCCGATCACGTGGATATCATGGTCGATGTCAACACGCGCTACAGTTACACGGACATGAAAAAAGCGCTGCCCGGTCTTGAGGACTGCGGCATCTTCTGGTGTGAGGAACCGTTCCCGCCGCACCAGATTGCGGATTACGCCAAGATCAACGCGCGCAGTTCCATCTCGCTCGCTGCGGGCGAAAACCACTATCTGCGATATCAGGCGCTCAACATGTTTCAGCTGGGTGCCATCGACATCATTCAGCCCGATCCGTGCAAATGCGGCGGCATCACTGAAACGCGCCGTATTGCCGATCTCGCGCTAGCCTATGACCGGCACTTCGCACCGCATATTTCCTCAACTGCTATCGATAGCGCGGCTTGCGTGCATCTGCTTTGCGCAGCGCCTAACGCACTGATCTACGAAACCGATTGCTCGCCGGTGAACCCGTTCCGCGACGACCTGGTGCGCGGTGCGCCACAGGTCATCAATGGCTATGTGGAACCCAGTGACGCACCGGGACTGGGTGTGGAAATCGACGAGGAACTTTTCAAAAAATATCCTGGCATACACGGACCGGCCGTCGTCTGACAGCAAGTGGACGAAAACTTGAAGCGTATGAATTGCTTGTTGTCTCTCGGGGCGTTTTTACTGGCCGCCAATGCGTTTGCTCAGGATTATCCGTCCAAACCGCTGCGATTTGTCGTGCCATTCCCACCGGGTGGCGTAGATACCGTCGGGCGCATCGTGGCGCAGCAGCTGTCCACGGTCGTTGGCCAACCTGTAGTAGTGGACAACCGCGGCGGCGCAGCTGGCACAATCGGCACTACAATCGCAGTGAACGCGCGCGCCGACGGTTACACGGTACTTTTCAGCAATATTAGCCTTGCCATTAACGTCTCGCTGTTTCCGAAACTGCCGTACGACACGCTCAAAGACCTTGCACCCATCAGCCTCATCGGCCGCCAGCCCAATCTGCTGGTGGTACACCCTGCCGTAGCAGCGAAAACCGTCAAGGAATTGGTAGCTCTGGCCAAATCCCAGCCGGGCAAACTCAACTATGGCTCCGGCGGCGCCAATACCATGCTAGCCATTGAGCTGTTCAAGCTCGGCACTGGCACTGATATCGTTGGCGTGCCCTACAACGGCATCGGCCCAGCCATGATCGCATTACTGGGTGGGCAACTGCAGATGACAATGTCACCTATGGTTTCATCATTACCGCACGTCACCTCAGGCAAACTACGTGCACTGGGCATCTCAGATGTGCGCCGCTCGACATTGCTGCCCGATATACCCACCTTGCAGGAAGCCGGCGTGCCGGGTTACGAATTTTTTAATTGGTATGGCGTCTTCGTTCCATCAGCGACCCCACGCGCCACCATTCAGGTTTTGAACAAGGCTGTCATACGTGCGCTGGATTCCCCTGCCCTTAAAAAGCAATTTTCTGCTCAAGGCCTTGAGAGCAAATCCACATCGCCGGAAGAATTTGCCGCTTACCTCAATTCGGAAGTCGGCAAATTTACCAGCGTGGTAAAGGCTGCAGGCATGAAGCCTGAACAACTTTAGAACGCTGCTGCAGTGCTTACGCAGCGGCTTGTCACGTTAGAATAGGCGCATTCAGCACATTTAACAACGAACGGCGCCCGCATATGAACAAGCCCGAAAACCTGCGCCCCCCCTGCCCGCCGGCACTACTCGATGCCCTGCGCATGCAATTTGGCGATCGCTTAAATACCACACAAGCCATTCGCGAACATCACGGCAAAGACGAATCCGCATTTCCTATCGCGCCGCCCGATGCGGTGGTATTTCCGCAATCCACGGAAGAATGCGTAGAAATTGTCAAACTGTGCGCTGCACACCACACCAACATCATCCCCTACGGCGTAGGCACTTCGCTCGAAGGCCATGTGTTGGCGATCAACGGCGGCGTGTGCGTAGACATGAGCCACATGAACAGTATCCTCGCGGTGAACGTCGAAGACCTCGATTGCACCGTGCAGGCAGGTGTCACGCGCAAGCAGCTTAACCAGCACTTGCAACACACAGGTTTGTTTTTCCCCATCGACCCCGGCGCCGACGCCACGCTCGGCGGTATGAGCGCCACACGCGCATCGGGCACCAACGCCGTGCGCTACGGCACCATGCGTGAAAACGTGCTCGGCTTAACCATCGTGCTCGCCGATGGCCGTATCATCAAAACCGGCGGACGCTCGCGTAAATCCGCAGCGGGCTACGATCTCACGCGGCTGTTTGTCGGCTCCGAAGGCACGCTGGGCTTAATCACGGAAGTCACACTCACGCTCTACCCGCAACCCGAAGCCGCCTCAGCCGCGACCTGCACCTTTCCCACCATCGACGCCGCCGTGCGCACGGTAATCCAGACCATACAACTTGGCGTGCCCATCGCGCGCTGCGAGTTATTGGATGCGATCACCATCAAGGCCGTCAACCTGCACAGCAAGCTCGGCTTACGCGAAGCGCCGATGCTATTCTGCGAGTTTCACGGTAGCGCCGCATCAGTTAAAGAGCAGGCCGAAACCGTGCAAGCCATCGCCCGCGAACAAGGCGGCATGGATTTCGAGTGGGCCACCAGACAGGAAGACCGCACGCGCCTGTGGCAGGCCCGCCACGACGCCTATCCCGCGTGCCTGCGCCTGAAACCCGGCGGCCGCGCCATGTCCACCGACGTATGCGTGCCGATTTCAAAACTGGCCGAGTGCATCGCTGAAACCAACAAGGATTTGCGAGGCACCACCATTCCCATCGCACTTTTCGGCCACGTTGGCGACGGCAATTTTCACCTGGCCATTATGGTTGACCCGCACAACCCCGCCGACCTCGCGGAGGCAGAACGCGTAAACCACAACGTCGTTCATCGCGCACTAGGTATGGGCGGCACCTGCACCGGCGAACATGGCATCGGCTTCGGCAAGCTGGATTTTCTGGATGCAGAACATGGCGAGGCGGTTTCCGTCATGCACGCGATCAAGCAATCGCTGGATCCACACAATATATTTAATCGCGGGAAGGTGATACGCACGAAGCAAATGTAACCATCTGCTTTAAAGCGCGTTTAATTTCAATCACCTCCCACCTCATGCAAAACACCCAAACATTTTTATCAATCTGCACACTACTCATCGCAACATTCCCGGCGCACGCCCAACCCACCTACCCTGTGAAAGCCGTGCGCATTGTGGTGCCGTTCCCACCCGGCGGGCCTACCGATGTGGTGACGCGCACGCTCGCTCCCCGGCTTTCTGAAGCGCTGGGCCAGCAAGTCATCATCGACAATCGTGGCGGCGCGGGTGGCGCAACCGGCACGGAGTTGGTGGCGAAATCATCGGCCGATGGCTACACGCTGCTGGCTGGCACCATCGGCGGGCTGGCGGTGTCACCCACTTTAAACCCCAAGCTCGGCTACATCACGCTGCGTGATCTTGCGCCAGTTACGCAGCTGGTCAACGTGGCTTATATTGTGACGCTGCACCCTTCGGTGCCGGTGAAATCGATCAAAGAGTTGATTGCGCTTGCCAAGGCACGCCCCGGCAAATTGAATTACGGCTCGTCGGGTACTGGCACCGGGCCGCATCTGGCCGGTGAACTTATGAACATGATGGCGGGTATACAAATCGTGCATGTACCGTACAAAGGCAGCGCGCCCGCGCAAACCGCGTTGATGTCGGGCGAGGTTGATCTTAATTTTGAAAACACCTTGATCGTGCTACCGCAGGTCAAAGCCGGGCGGCTGTGGCCCATTGCGGCAACCAGCTCGCAGCGCTCAAAGCTCATGCCGGATTTACCTACAGTGTCCGAAGCGGGCTTGCCCGGTTTCAGCGCGAGCGGCTGGTACGGCATGATGGCGCCGGTGGCCACACCCAAAGACATCATCACGCGGCTGAATACTGAAGTCACGCGCATATTGCGCATACCTGAAATTGCCGATCGCTTGAACAGCGTCGCCGCTGAACCCGCGCCCGGCACGCCGGAGCAGTTTGGTGCATTCATCCGCAGCGAGATTGATAAGTGGGCGAAGGTGATTAAGGCTGCAAATATGAAGATGGATTGATGGTTAAACGGAAGAGAATATGCATAACTATTTGTTTTTATTGATATTTTTTATACCTCTCACAGCAGCAGCACAAACGTATCCGAGCAAATCCGTGCGCCTGGTCGTGCCCTTCGCCGCAGGTGGCAGCACAGATATCGTTGCGCGCACGCTCGCGCCGCGCCTTACTGAAATGTGGGGACAAACGGTGGTGGTGGATAACCGGCCCGGTGGCAGCACCGTTATCGGCACGGAGATTGTCGCCAAGTCGCCACCCGATGGCCACACGCTGTTTATCACGCCCGCGCCGTTCACGATCGTGCCGAGTTTGCTGAAAAAGCTGCCCTACGATCCGATAAAAGATTTTGAACCGGTGACGCTGATCAACACCACACCGCTGGTGGTGGTGGTGCATCCGGGCGTGCCCGCAAAAAATATCAAAGAACTCGCCGCGCTGGCCAAGGCGAAGCCTGGCGCACTGAACTTTGGCTCGTCCGGCAGCGGTGGCTCGAATCATCTGGCCGGGGAATTATTCAATTCGATGGCTGGTGTGAAGATGGTGCATATCCCTTACAAAGGCAATGCACCAGCGCTGGTCGATTTGCTGGGCGGCCACGTCGATGTGGTGTTCAATGGTCTGACGTCCGCCATACCGCTGATACGTGGGGGTAAGCTTCGCGCGCTGGGCATGACCAGTCTTGCGCGTGCCGGCGCGATGCCCGATGTACCCACGCTTGACGAGCAGGGTCTCAAGGGCTTTCTTGCCGTAGCGTGGAATGGCGTCACGGCGCCCGCGCGAACGCCACGTGATGTCATCAACAAGATAAACGCCGATGTATCGAAGGTGGTCAAAACGGCCGAGATGATTGAAAAGCTGAAGGCGGATGGTTCCGACCCGGCGGGCTACACGGTTGAGCAATATCAAAAATTTCTGCGTGATGAAACCGCTAAATGGGCAAAAGTCATCACAGCGGCCGGGGTCAAGGGGTTGTAGTGTTGCCAGTCTTGCACGTTGCTGTAACAACGCCAGCGGGCGCATAATGCCCTGAATGACGATCGACAACCGGGCAACACGGTAGCGAGCGGTGCAGAGGGGCACCCACGTAAATGACCACCACCATTACCTACTTTTTCCGGCTTGCAACAGGCTTAGAACATCGCTTCGATGTCGATTTCGACCGCCCTGCGGCAAGCGGCGACTTACCGGATTGGACACTGCTTGAAACGGGCAAGTGCGGGCATTGCCCTCTGGCAAGCGGCCCTGGCGTTCGCTGTCCCGCCGCAGCAGATTTGGTCCCGGTGATCGAACAGTTTTCTGCGCTGGCTTCCGTTGACAGTATGGATGTACGGGTTATGCATGGGCAGTACGAATCGCGCAAGCATACCGATACCCAAACCGCGCTGAGTGCGCTGATGGGGCTGATCCTCGCGACCAGCGCATGCCCGATACTGAGTCGCATGCGGCCGCTGGCGCACACGCATCTGCCGTTCTCCACCGACACCGAGATGGTGTATCGCATCGCAGCCATGCATCTGTTCGATTGTTTTCTGAAAGGAAAAAAGGCGGATCTCAGCGAACTTGCAGGATTTTTCGCCGATATCGATAAGCTCAACGAGGCGTTCGCAGAGCGCATTAAACGCGCAACGCAGCGCGACGCCAGCATCAACGCGCTGGTACTGCTGCACGCACGCAGTGTGCTGGCCAGTCTATCGTTTGAAGACAGGCTGGAAGAAATCCGCAGCTGGTTCCGGCTTAATGCCGCTACTGATAAATAGAAAATATGTTTAAAAACAAATACTTATATATATTGCTGACAACAGCCGCATGCATAGGCAGCACCCCGGCAACGGCTCAAACCGCCGCTCAGGGCTACCCTGCGAAAACCATCCGCTTCGTCATTCCCTTCCCGCCCGGCGGCAGCAACGACATCGTAGGGCGTGTCACGGCGACAGCACTGACCGAGCGCCTTGGCCGCACAGTCGTCGCTGACAATCGGGCCGGCGGCAACTCCATCATCGGCACCGAACTCGTGGCCAACTCATCACCAGACGGTTACACGCTGCTGATTATTTCAACTTCATTCACCACCAACCCGATCATTCACAAACTGCCGTTCGATCCGGTAAAGGCGTTTGACTGGGTAGCAATGCTCGGCGTCGGCCCCAATGTGCTGGCAGTGACGCAGAGCCTGCCGGCCAAAAACATCAAGGAACTGATCGCGCTGGCCAAAGCGCGGCCGGGGCAAATTGTTTACGCCTCCACCGGTGTCGGCAGCAACGCGCATTTCGGCACCGAGCTTTTCAAATACATGTCCGGCACCAACATGATCCACGTGCCCTACAAAGGCGGCGGCCCGGCACTGATTGATACCATTTCAGGACAGGCGCAGATTTGCCTTTCGTCGTTAATACAGGCCGTTGGCCATATCCGCAGCAACAAGTTGCGCGCGCTGGGCACCAGCGGCGCGGTGCGCACCGCCATTTTGCCGGACGTGCCAACCATCGCCGAAGCCGGTGTGCCCGACTACGAGACGCAAAACTGGTGGGGCGTGGCCGTGGCACGCGGCACACCGCCAGCGATTATTCAACGCCTCAATACGGAAATCGGCGTCATTCTCAAAAATCCGGAAACCATAAAACGACTGCGCGGCGAAGGCGCAGAGCCCGTAGTCAAATCGCCTGACGAACTCGGCAAATACGTCATTGGTGAAATGGACAAATGGATAAAGCTGGCAAAAGTAGCCGGCATAAAAGGGGAATAGCGCATGGCATTTGCACGCTGTATTGCGTCTGTCGTATTGACCTTGCTCGTATCGGCAAACACTTTTGCGCAGGATTACCCCGCAAAAGCCGTACGCGTCATCGTGCCCTTCGCGCCCGGCGGCAGCAATGACATTGTAGGCCGCATCCTCGCAGCACACCTGACGGACCGCCTTGGACGTCAGTTTGTCGTTGACAATCGGGGCGGCGCGGGCGGTCTGGTCGGCACCGAAATGGTTTGGAAATCCGCGCCGGACGGCTACACGCTACTGGTGATTTCGGTTGCGTTCCCGATGAATGCCGCAGTCTACAAGCTGCCCTACGATCCGATGAAAGCATTCACGCCAGTTGTGTTGCTCGGCACGGGCACCAATGGCTTTGCCGTGCATCCTACGTTGCCGGTCAAAAACGTGAAGGAACTGATCGCTCTCGCCAAGGCACGCCCTGGACAACTGCAATATTCGTCCGCAGGTGTCGGCACCTTTCAGCACCTGAGTTCGGAGATGTTCAAATCCATGGCCGACGTGAACATTCTCCATGTGCCGTACAAAGGCGGCGGCCCCGCCACCATCGATTTGATCGCCGGACAAGTGCAGATGTCGATCGGCTCGCTGATCGTGATCCTGCCGCACCAACGCAGCAACAAAATACGCATCATTGCGACGGGCGGCTTAAAACGTGCCGCCGCCCTGCCAGACGTTCCGACCGTCAACGAATCCGGCGTACCCGGCTATGAAGCCAACAATTGGTGGGGCGTGATGGCCCCCGCAGGAACACCCGAGGCCGTTGTTCGAAAACTCAACGCTGAATCCAACACCGTCATGGCGCTACCCGAAACCCGCAAGCGCCTGGCCGCCGAAGGCGCCGAATCGCTGAATGTCACGCCGGAACAGTTCTACAAGCACATTGCCGGGGAAATTGTGAAATGGGGCAAGGTAACCAGGGATGCGAATATCAAGGCGGAGTAGTGCCGGCCTTGGCTCACGGAATAAAGTCAGGATTGCCGGTAAGACACTAATTCAATGCGGTCGTTATCGAGCAACCTTCCGTTTCGTTCGCGATTGATTCCTTCCAAGGCGATCGGCCGTCTTACCTTGCCCGGAGCAATCCAATACTTCTGGGAGTAAAGATTCCCACCACCATGCATGAATCCCCCTCCTTCGATTTTAAACGTCTCAAACGTGCCAGCAGGAACTGTAACCTTCTCCGTCCCTACCACCCGATAACTCATGGTCCATTCATCGGGCGTTCCATCCCGCCGCGTACCACGATACGTTGTCAACCAACGCTTCCCCATACTGTATTCGGAGACGTACATTTGATTTCCCGTAGCCGTGTGTCCATTGGAGTTCCTCCTGACATTACCTAAGAAATCCGTAACAACGTTGCCCTTGTTGAAGATTACTTCCGTATCCGTCATCGCGGTTACCGTGAGAGTACCCCCAAGTCCCTCTAGCCTAGTCAATAAGTCCATGCGCCGCACTGTATACCGGTCGCCGATCTTGAAATTGGCATTAACGCGCGCAGTCCCTGTGGTAAACGGGTTGTTCTCCTGCGATACGATCTCGATTTTCTTCTCGCCCTGCGCGGCCAGCACCCTGTCAAGCTGAAACTGCGCAAGTTCAGAAAATTTCCCGCCTGGATAGCGCCTCAGGTAATCTTCCAGCGGCCCCGAGTCCATGGAAGTTTTGATCTTCTCCCAGATCGCCAGTTCAACCTCAAACGCGCGCGCGGCCTCGGCATCGGACACCCGCTTTAGTTCCTTCGGCGGAACAAAATAAAAGTCCTCCTCCAGCGATGTGCTCTCCCACGGAATCTGCTGGCCGTTGGTGTGCCGCCGCACATGTAACCGCACGCGCTTGAATACATCCTCAATCTTCGCATCCTGCACGCGCATTTCGCGCAACAGGTTTTCAGTGTACAGACCGTTGGCGCCTTCGCCGTCGCTCGCCACATTGCCCGGTGCCGTGGCATACGCCAGCAATGTGCTGTGCGGTGCGTCGATCTGTGACAGACCGCGATTCTCCACACGAATGTCACCAAAGGGGTTTTCACGGCACACGCGTCGAGAATCACCACGTTCATCGGGTTCGAGGCTTTATTGATGCCTTCGATCAGGCTGGTCAAATCTACGCAGGCAGTCTGTATGTCTTCGAGCTTGCGCACTACGGCATCCACAGGTACCAGGTAATTGCGCCAGGCCAGTTGCAGGCCGTGTCCGGCAAAATAAAAAAGCCCGACCGCCTTACGCGCCGCAAGCGTTTGCACGTGGGCGCGTATCGCTGCCGCCATGTCTTCACGGGCGGCATCCAGTCTCACGGTGACTTCAAAACCGGATTGGCGCAGCACATCACCAATCGCCTTGGCGTCGTTGCCGGGATTGCCGGCGCACTTTTGTAATTGCTGTTGCCGATCACCAGCGCCAGCTTGGGCAGACGCAACAGTTTCATTGCCCCGTCGGATTGCGCCCACACATCCGCGTAGGGCAAAGGCAGGAACAACGTCACCGCACCGAGGCCAGCTTGCAGCACGCGCCTTCTGGACAGATTGGGCATGGCCCCAGAATTAATCGACATGGTCAGTCCCTCCCTTCATAACGCTAACAGAACCAATAGAACTTTAACTAATTGAATTTATTAGCTATTTTAATTCTGAATGCCTGTAGGGCCCGCATCTTTAGGATTGCTTGAAAGCCATCAATTCGTCACGATTCGATTCGATGACCTTCGGCCCGGCTTGCCCTGCCTGAGGGCCACAAATAAAGCTGGACAATTTTGTTTCCCCCGTTTACCATGACGTGGTGGAAATTCAGAGCCAGATCAAACGCGCCCTGTCCGAGGCTAACTCAATTGAGATTGTCCGCCGACTTTTGAGTGA